>DATLEB010000355.1:0-42531 GCA_035525615.1 Kofleriaceae bacterium
AGGAAGTACGCCCACGACGCCTCGAAGAGCGAGTTGGTCCACTCCGGCGAGCTCTGGTCGAGCTTCTCGTAGTAACGGATCGCCTTGTCGAAGTCCTGGGTCGAGTAGAAGACGCGCGCCATCTGCAGGATGGCGAGCTCCTCGAACCGATCGAGATCGGCGGCCGAGTACTGGGCCGGGCGCTCGCGCGCGATCTCGAGGATGCGCTTGAAGGCCTCGCCCGCCGGGCGGCCCTCGTACTTGCGGACGTAGGTGACGCCCTCGAAGAACTTGGCCTTGATGTACCAGGGGCTGTTCTCGTTCACCTGGGTGAACAGCTCGATGGCCTTGGCCCAGTTGGCGTCCTCGCCCTTCTTGTAGTAGTGGCG
Source organism: Kofleriaceae bacterium (assembly GCA_035525615.1). Lineage (GTDB taxonomy): Bacteria > Myxococcota_A > Polyangia > Haliangiales > Haliangiaceae > UBA2376. The sequence goes on from DATLEB010000355.1 coordinate 369, forward strand.
GCCGAGGAGGAACAGGAGCTCGTCGCGCACCGAGGCGAGCGTGGGCTCGTCGAGCGCGGCGGGATCGTACGAGCCGATCTTGTCGAGGATGCCCGACGTCTCGGGGAGGACCTCGGACAGCGCGGCCAGCCACTTGAGGGTGGCGGAGTGGTAGCCGTGGGCGGGGCCGGCGTCGGCGATCTTCTCGAAGAAGTTCAACGCGCCCGCGTAGTACTTCATCTGGAAGAGGGTCTTGCCCATGTAGAACTCGGCGCGCTGCTTGTTGCCGTCGTCGTCGCCGGTCTCGCCGTCGAGGACCTTCTTCAGCTCGATCGACGCCGAGTAGTAGTCCTTCTTGCGATAGAGGTCGATCGCGCGATCGAACGTCTTCGACCCCGGCGTCGAGGCGCCCCCATCGGGCTCCATCTCGAGGTCATCGCCGCCGCCTTTTGGCTGGGCCGACGGAGTGCCGAATTGGAGAGCCGAGACGACAAACGCTGTAGCCGCGATCACGGTCGCCTTAAAGAGCAAACGGCGCATCAGGTTCCTCCAGGAGCTTTCGTGACGGTCCGCGACACCCTTCTCACCCGACTTCGTCCCCCTCCCACCTCGCACGTTCTTTTCCGGATCAGGTCAGAAACGTGAGGCGTAACGCGGGCCTCATGAGCGGCGGAATAATCGGCGTGGCTGCGCTGACTTGTCAAGGCACCCATGCGCGGATGACGGCGCGCGAACATCATCGAAGAGCGGACACACGCGATGCCCGTCGGTTGCACAAAACGATCTGTCCGCGAAGCGGACAGACGGCGTGGTGGCGAAACCCCAGCCGTCATCTTGACTTCGGTGCCCTGGTTTTTATTATCGCGCCCGTCGATCCGCGGGTGTGACGGGATTCGTCATGGGCGGAGACTAACCATCGGATGAACCACATGGCGCGCAGCATCACCGTCGCTGGTCTTGGCGTTCTCGTCGCGATCCTTGCGGGTTGCGACAACCCCGTCGGCCGCATCTGCGACCTCGGCGTCGAGAACCCGGGCATGACCGAGGCCGTCATGGGCTCTCCCTCGCTCGACTGCCAGAGCAAGCTCTGCCTCAAGATTCCCGTCGCGCTGGGGAAGGACACCCCCGAAGGGTTCCGAACCCTCGCCTCGAATCGTGGCATGTGTACCGCGACCTGCGAGGACGACGGTGACTGCGACAAGGTCCCCGAGTCGCCGTGCATCACCGGCTTCACGTGCGGCATCCCGCTCGTGGTCGGTCCCTTCTGCTGCGAGAAGGTCTGCATCTGCAAGGACTACGTGATCCTGCCCGAGAGCGGCACGCTGGACACGCCCGACGCGTGCGACGCGGGCAACGCCGCCAACGCGTGCTGCAACCTGTCGGGACGCGCGGGGAATGCGGCGTATCCGAACTGCCCGTGACGAACGACCTGTGACGCGGCTGCGCCGCGTCTGACGGCACGGCCACGTTGGGGACAACGTGGCCGCTACTTATTTAAGACAATCGGGAAACAGGGGACGGGAAACGAGAAACCGGAACGATCTGAGAGCTTCCGGTTTCCCGATTCTCATCACCTGTCGCCTTGTTGTCCTGATCTGAGCGACGCGCCTCGGTCTCAGGCGCGGAAGGCGTCCTTGATGACGACGAGGTCGGAGCCCGTGATGGCGACGACGTCGAAGCGGCAGGTGTCGAAGCGCGGCTTGCGGGTCGCGAGGTAGAAGCGCGCCACGCGCGCGACCTGGCGCTGCTTGTGGAAGCCGACGGCCGCCAGCGCGCCGCCGTGGCGATCGTCGGCGCGCGTGCGGACCTCGATGAAGACGAGCGTGTCGTCGTGGTCGCGCGCGACGAGATCGAGCTCGCCCGCCTTGCAGCGGAAGTTGCGCTCCACGATGCGGTAGCCCCGTGCGAGGAGCGCGCGCGCGGCGCGATCCTCGCCGTGCTCGCCGTAGTCCAGTCGCTCTCTCCCCATCGCCCTGCCCTCCCCGAAAGTCGAAAGCCGCCTCGCGGCGGCTCGGGATCACTCGGCGACGGCCGCAGCCGCGCCAGCCTTCTTCTTCTTGCGCGCGCCGCGCCCCTTCACCTTCTCCCTGGGAGGGCTATCGCTCGCGGCAGCCGCATCGCCGTTGCCACCCTCGGCCGAAGCCGCGGTGTCGTTGTCGGAGGTATCGATCTGCTGGCCGCGCTCCTTGATGCGAGCCGCCTTGCCCTGGAGATCGCGCAGGTAGAACAGGCGCGACTGGTGAACCTTGCCGCGCGCGAGGATCTCGACGCGGTCGATGTTCGGGGAGTTGTCCGGGAAGACGCGCTCGACGCCGACGCCGTACGAGATCTTGCGGACCGTGAAGGTGGAACGCGCGCCCTTGCGCGAGCGGCGGATGCACACGCCCTCGAACGCCTGGAGGCGGGTCTTCTCACCTTCGCGAATCTTCGCCCAGACCTTGACGGAGTCGCCGGGGCGGAACTCCGGTAGCGGCGCCTGACGGCGGCTCTGCTTTTCGATGCTGTCGAGAATCTTCTGCGCGCTCATGGCTGCCTTCGCCGAAAGACGTTGCTGGGACGCGTGTTTCTGCCAGAAAGCCCAGGGGGTGTCAATCCTCGTGGACCCCTGCCCGACCTCAGGCGTCGCGCAGGCCAAACAGCCGGTCTAGCAGGATTGCGACCGCGCTGCGAACCGACAAATGATTCCAGTCCGGTCGGCCGGAGATGGGCGTGATGATTCGTGAAACCTGGGTCAGCTCGGTGTCGGATAGCCCCCACCCCGTTCCGAACAGGACGAGCAGCGGCACTCCCGGGGATCCCTGCATTTCGCGCACGAGGGCCTCGGGAGTCGCGCGAGTGGCGTGTGTGAAGCGCGCCGGGTCGGCCGAGGTGGCCGCCACGACCGGCGCGACCCCGTGCTGGCGGGTCAGCGTGGCGATGGATTCGTCCACCGACGCGGCCGTGGTGCAGAGGCGAAGCGCCTTGGCGCGCCACTCCTTCTGCTCCTCCTGCCACAGCGTCGCGATGTGATCGGCCTTCTCGCGCTGGCTCTGGACCGGCGTGACGACGTGATAGCCGGCGAGCCCGTACGTCGCCGCCGAGCGCGCGATGTCGTGCAGGTCGAGGTTGGTGACGGCGGTCGTCACGCGCGCGCCGGTGCGGTCGAGCACGGGATGATGGACGAGCGCGATCGACGTGCGCGCGGCGACGTCGAGCTCGGGCAGGCCGGCGGCGAGCTTCGCGTCTTCCTTCGTGAGGCGCAGGTGCGCGAAGAGATCGGGGCGGCGCACGGCGGTGCGGCGCAGCGACTCGCGCCGGCGCCACCCGCGGATCGCGGCGTGATTGCCGCCGGCGAGGATCTCGGGGACGGGCAGCTCGCGAAAGCTCGCGGGCCGCGTGTACTGCGGATACTCGAGCAGCGGCGTCGAGAACGATTCGTCCTCGGCCGACGACGCGTCGCCGAGGACGCCGGGCAAGAGGCGCGCGACCGCGTCGATCACGCACGCCGCGCCGAGCTCGCCGCCCGTGAGCACGAAGTCGCCGAGCGAGATCTCCTCGTCGATCGACGTCTGGATCACGCGCTCGTCGACGCCCTCGTAGCGGCCGCACACGAGCACGACGTGCGCGTACGCCGCGAGCGCGCGCACGCGCGCCTGATCGAGCGGCCGCCCGCCGGGCGAGAGCAGCACGCGATGCGCCGGGCCGCAGCTGTCGATGGCGGCGACCAGCGGCTCGCATTTCATCACCATCCCGGGACCGCCGCCGTAGGGCGTGTCGTCGACGGAGCGATGCCGATCGGTCGTGAAGTCGCGTGGGTTCACGAACGAGATCGAGAGGCCTCCCGCGGTGCGCGCGCGACCGACCACGCCGTGCGAGAGCGCCTGATCGACGATCTCGGGGAGGATCGAGACGACGGTGAAGCGCGTGGGCGCAGCGGTCACGTCGATCACGGGACCGGATCCTCGGGGAGGCCCTCGGGCGGCGTGACGGTGACGACGCGCGCCTCGAGATCGATGTTGGCGATGAACGCGTCGACCACCGGCAGCTGTCGCTCGACGTTGCCGTCGCGCACGATCAGCCGGTCCTGCATGGCGCCCATCTCGACGGAGACGATCTCGCCCCAGGGCGCGCCGTCCTCGAGGACGCACCTGCAGCCGACCAGGTCGGACAGCAGCACCTCGTCGTCGTCGAGCTCGAGGTCGTCGCGCTCGATCTCGACCACCGCGCCGCGCAGGCCGGCGGCGACGTCGCGATCGGTGATGCCCTCGACGGCGAGCAGGTACGCGCCCCCGTTGTTGCGCGCCTGCACGACGGCGCGCGCGACGCCGCCCACGTACACCGTGTCGACGTCATCGAGGGACGTGGACTCCGGGTCGTGGAGCACCACGACCATCTCGCCACGGACGCCGTGCGCCTTGGAGACGACTCCGACTTCGACGCGCGAAGCCGACACGTCCTCGCGGCCGGCCGGCATCGGCTTATTCGAGGATCTCGACCAGGATGCGCTTGCGACCGCGCGGCGCGACCTGGTTGACCAGGGTGCGCAGGGCGCGGGCGGTCTTGCCGCCGCGGCCGATGACCTTGCCGAGATCGCTCTCTGCGACCTCGAGCTCGTAGACCGACGCCTGACGCTCCTCGACGAGGGCGATGTGCACCTCGTCAGGCTTGTCGACGAGGTTCTTGGCGATGAACCGGACGAGCTCCGCGATATCGGGGCCCGAGGATGACGATTCCGGCGCCATGATCGGCAGGCTCAGGCCTTGGCGGCGGCCGCAGCCGCGCGCTTGGTGCGAAGGATCAAGCTGTGCAGCGTCGCCGACGGCTGCGCACCATGCTTGAGCCAGTGCTCGTAGCGATCGCTATCGATCTTGAACGCCTTGGTACGCGGGTCGTACGTGCCGATCAGATCGATGAAGCGACCGTCGCGCGGACGACGCTTGTCGGCAGCAACGATGCGGTAGAAGGGGCGCTTCTTGGCGCCCTGACGGGAAAGACGGAGCACGACCATGGATGCCTCGAGTAGCTGGGGCTCGTTGAGAGCGGCGCAATCTACAGTCCGGGTCCGGGGGTGTCAAGCGTGGTATATGCAGTCGCCATGCGACCTTGGGTGATCGCTCCAGCCTTGGCCTTTCTGTTTGCCGGCTGTCCCGGCAACGGGAAGACGGGGGGGACCGCGGCCGGCGGGACGACCTTCACCCTGTTTGCCCTGGCCGAGGTCCGCGGACAGATCGAACCCTGCGGATGTACGACGGACCCGCTCGGGGACCTGGCCCGGACCGCCCAGCTCGTGGCCGAGGCCCGGACCCGCGGCCCGACGGTCGTGGTCGACGCCGGCTCTCTCCTTTATACGCAGGCGCCGCTGCCCGCCCATCTCCGCGATCAGGAGGAGCTGAAGGCCGACCTCCTCGCGCGAGTCTACAAGGAGGAGCTGCAGGTGGCCGGGCTCGGGCTGGGCCCGCTCGACCTCGCGACCGGCCCGTCGGGGACGCGGATCCCGCGGCTGGCGGCCAACGTGCCGGCCGGTGACAAGGCGCCGGCGCTCGAGGCCCCCAAGCTCGTGAAGGTCGGCGCCGAATCGGTCGGCGTGTTCGGCGTGATCGATCCGGCGCAGGTGCCGGCGCTCGGGGCGAGCGACCCCGTCGCCGCCGCGAAGACGGCGGTCGCCGATCTGCGCGGCCGTGGTGCGGTACGCGTGATCGGGCTGGCGACGATGCCGCGCAAGGACGCCGTCGCGCTCGTGCGCGCGGTGCCCGGCATCGACGTGATGGTGGTGGGGCTCGGCAACCTGGCGCCCGAGCCGAAGGACGTGCACGCGCGCGCCGAGCAGATCGGCGACACGTGGATGGTGTTCCCGGCCAATCGTGGCCAGGTGGTGAGCCGGTTCGAGATCACGCTGCGTCCCGGCGGCGGCGCGCTCGTCGACGCGGTCGGCGAGGCGGCGGCGCTCGATCGGCGCGGTGAGCTCGACGGGCGGATCAAGTTGCTCGACGCGCAGCTGGCCGCGTTCGCGAAGGATCCGAGCGCCGATCCCGCGTTCGTCGCGCAGCAGCAGGCGGAGCGCGACCAGCTCGCGACCGAGCGCGACGAGCTCGCGAAGTCGCCGCTGCGCGTGCCCGCGAAGGGCAGCTGGTTCCAGCTGGCGCAGGTACGCATCCAGAAGTCGCTCGCGTGCGACGGCGAGGTCGTGGCCGCGAAGCAGGGCTATGCGCGCGCTGCGGGCGAGGCCAACGTCGCGGCGGCGAAGCAGCGGCCGCCGATCGCGGTGCCCGCGGGCGCCGCCACGTACGTCGGCGCGGAGGCGTGCAGCGATTGCCACGCCGAGGCCGCCGAGTTCTGGAAGACGACGCGCCACGCGGGCGCGTGGGAGACGCTCGAGAAGGTGTCGAAGCAGTTCGACTTCGACTGCATCGGATGCCACACGACGGGATGGAACGAGCCGGGCGGCGCGTCGATGGCGTCGAACGAGACGCTGCGCGACGTGCAGTGCGAGACGTGCCACGGGCCGGGCTCGAAGCACGTCGACGCCGACGAGGCCGACGCCAGGAAGACGATCCGGCGCGCGCCGGCCGAGGATCTGTGCGCCGGCACGTGCCACACGCCCGAGCACTCCGACACGTTCGAGCGCGCGGCGTACCTGCGCGACATCGTCGGTCCGGGCCACGGACCGAAGGCGCGCGACGCGCTCGGCAGCGGACCGACGGGTCACGAGCTGAGGTCGGCGGGGCTGGCGAAGGCTGGGAAGGCGATCGGCGCGGGATGTTTGAAGTGAGATCGGGATCCGTGAAACAGGAAACAGGAAACAGGAAACAGGAAACAGGAAACGGGGGACCGTGGCGGGCGATCGTTTGCGCCCTGCTCGTAGGGCTGGTCGCGGCATGTGGGTCGGCCCAGACGAAGAAGCCAACGGGCACGGGCACGGGCAGAGAAGTGCAGACGGGGATGGCGACGTGGTACGCCACGGGCACGATGACCGCGTCGGGCGAGCGCTTCGACAAGAACGCCATGACCGCCGCGCATCGCACGCTGCCGTTCGGGACCGTCGTGCGGGTCACGCACCGGCGCACGCACAAGAGCGTCACCGTGCGCATCAACGACCGCGGCCCGTTCGGATCGAAGAAGCGCATCATCGACGTGAGCAAGGCGGCGGGTGCCAAGCTCGGCATCATCGACGAGGGCGTGGCCCCGGTGACGGTCCAGGTCATCAAGCGGGCGCCCCCACGCAAGAAGCGGCGATGAGCGACGAGCAAGGCCACGTCCTCGACCTGCGCGCCGTCCACAAGCGCTACGGCAGCGTGCACGCGCTGCGCGGCGTCGACGCGGTCGTCGAGCGGCGCGCCAAGGTGATCGGTCTGCTCGGCCCGAACGGCGCCGGCAAGTCGACGCTGGTGAAGTGCATGCTCGGCGTCATCCCGTTCGAGGGCGAGGCCCGCGTGCTCGGGCTCGATCCGCGCGTCGACGGGGCGACGATCCGCGCGCGCGTCGGCTACATGCCCGAGGGTGACATCTTCCTCTCGGGGCTCTCGGCGGTCGAGCTGTGCACGTACGCGGCCGAGCTGTCGGGGCTGCCGCGCACCGAGGCGATGCAGCGCGCGCACGCCGCGCTCTACTACGCCGGCCTCGAGGACAAGCGCTACCAGGAGATCGACGGGTACTCGACCGGCATGAAGCAGCGCGTGAAGCTGGCGCAGGCGCTGGTGCACGATCCCGAGCTGCTCTTCCTCGACGAGCCGACCAACGGCCTCGACCCGCGCGCGCGCGACGAGATGCTCGCGCTCATCACCGAGCTGCCGGAGAAGCGCGGCTGCGCGATCATCGTGTCGACGCACCTGCTCACCGACGTCGATCGGGTGTGCGACTCGGCGGTGATCATGCACCAGGGCTCGGTGCGCTTCGCCGGGACGATCGACGAGCTGCGAGCGCGGGGCGTGTCGGGCAGCGATGTGGTCGTCGAGGTGCGCGACGGCGCCGACAAGCTGCGCGACGCGCTGACGGCGCGCGGCGCCACGGTGTCGACCACGTCGCCGGTGTCGATGATCGTGACGTTGCCCAGGGAGCTCGATCCGCGCGGCGTGCTGGAGATCGCGCGCGCCTCGGGCGTCCAGCTCCGCACCATCGAGCCGCACCGCGCGTCGATGGAGCAGGCCTTCCTGCGCGTCGTGAACGAAGGGGTCGTGCCGTGACCAAGGGAGTCATCCACGATCTCGGCTACGCGCGTTACTCCGGCGAGCGGCGCCCGCCGTCGACCCTGTGGCGCGTGATCATGCGCCAGCACCTCGCGTACGCGTGGAAGACGCGGTGGCGCCTCAAGCCGTGGATCCTCGGCGCGCTCATGATCACCGTCGGCGTCGGCGTGGTCCTGTGGGTGAGCAAGAACGCGATCATCGGGATGATGAGCGCGCGCGGCGTCGGGCCGACGTGGCTCTCCGGCGCGATCCCGTTCGCGTACCAGTTCTATCGGATCCCCGCGTTCATGATCTCGATGACGATCGGCGCGGCGATCATCGCGCGCGATCGCGAGATCGGCGCGTTCACGTTCTACTTCTCGCGACCGGTGCGACCGCTCGACTACGTGCTCGGCAAGCTGGGCGGCCAGCTCCTGCTGATGTCGCTCATCTTCCTCGCCGGGCCCGTGGTGCTCTCGCTCTACAGCGTCGGGCTCACCGAGAACACGAGCGACGCGCTCCAGCAGCTGAAGATCCTGCCCAAGGCGCTCGTCATCGGCGTGCTCGGCACGCTGGCGTACGCGACGGTGCCGCTCGCGTTCTCGGCGCTGGCGCCGCGACGCACGGTCGCGCTCGCCATGTGGGCCGGCTACTACATCATGGCGTCCACGATCATCGCGCAGGTGGGCTCGCTGGTGTGGCTGCCGCTCAAGGCGTTCGATCTGGCGTCGGCGATGGAATCGCTCGCCATGAAGCTCTTCGACGTGAAGATGCCCGGCGACGAGCTGGCGCCGCTGTGGGCGTCCGCCGGCAGCCTGATCCTGCAGTCCGGGATCGCGATCGCGATCCTCGTGAAGATGGTGCAGCGCGAGGCCGAGGGCTCGGTGGGAGGGAGCTCGTGAGCGCCGTGGTGGCCGAGCGGCTGTCGAAGTGGTACGGGCACGTGCTCGGCGTCTCCGACGTGAGCTGGTCGCTGCCCGGCGGCGTGGTCGGCCTCCTCGGGCCCAACGGCGCCGGCAAGTCGACGCTGATGAAGCTCATGACCGGGCTCTTGCGGCCGAGCCGCGGCTCGATCCGCGTGCTCGGCGGCGATCCGTTCGTCGATCCGAGCGTGCGCCGGCGCATCGGCTACAGCCCCGAGCACGAGAGCACGTACGACGAGCTCACCGCGCTCGAGCTGGTGACGGTGCTCGCCCACCTGGCGGGCGTGCCCCGGGGCGATGCCCACAAGGCCGCCCTCGCGTCGCTCGAGACGATGGGCATGACCGACGCGATGCACCGGCGCGTGAAGGGCTTCTCGAAGGGCATGCGCCAGCGGACCAAGCTGGCGGCGACGCTGGCCCACGATCCCGATCTGCTCGTCCTCGACGAGCCGCTCACCGGCGTCGATCCGGTGGCGCGCATCGACATCATCGAGCGCATCAAGCGGCTGGCCAGCGAGCGCGGCAAGACCGTCATCGTGTCGTCCCACGTCCTCTACGAGATCGAGGCGCTGACCGAGGACATCGTGGTGATCTACCGCGGCCAGGTGCTCGCCGAGGGCAACATCTACGAGATCCGGCGCCTCATCGATCAGCACCCGCACCGGATCCGCGTCGAGTGCGACCGCCCGCGCGAGGTCGCCGCCGCCGTCGCCGGCGCCGAGCACGTGGCGCGGCTCATCATGGAGCGGCGCGCCATCGTCATCGAGACCCGCGATCCCGATCGCTGCTACGACGACCTCGCCACCGCGGTGGTCGAGCGCGGCATCGACCTGCGCGCCATGACCTCGCCCGACAACAACCTCGGCGCGGTGTTCGACTACCTGACCGGCGGCCGCGGCGGCATGGGAGGCGACGAATGACGAGGGCCCGAGTGGAGCAACCATGAGCGCGGGCGATGCGGGGCTGAGCGGGTTGCAGGCGACGCTCGCGCTCGCGCGGCTCGCCGTCGTGCGCGTCGTGCGCGGCAAGTCGCTGTGGATCGCGGCGGCGCTGTCGCTCCTGCCGCTCGTCGTCGTCGGCGTGCAGGTCAGCCTCGGCCACACCCGCGAGACCATGTGGCAGACGGCGTTCATGCTCACGCTGCTGACGCTGCCCATCATTCCGCCCATCCTCATCGGACCGTCGCTTTCGGACGAGATCGAGGACAAGACCAGCGCGTATCTGTGGTCGCGCGCCCTGCCCCGCTGGTCGATCGTCGTCGGCAAGCTGGTCGGCCTCGCGCCGATCTGCGCGGCGATCTCGGTGGTGTCGCTCGCCATCGCGTGGCTGGTGATGGGCGGCCCGGGCTCGGTCCCGGTCGGGACCGCGGCGCGCGGGTTCGCCGGCGCCGGGTTCGCGGCGCTCATCGCGTCGACGTTCGTGGCCGCGATCGCGACGCTGGTGCCGCGCCACGCCGTCGCCGTGTCCGTGGTCTACCTGCTCTTCGTCGACAAGGTGGTGGGCGAGCTGCCCATCAAGCTGCAGTACACGTCGATCGCGTTCGGTGGTCGCGCCATTGCCGGGTTCGCCGAGCGCGGCGACGGAGGCGCGGGCGCGGGCGTCGCGACGCTCCTGGCCATCGCGGCGCTCAGCATCGCGGTCTCCGTCACGCGCATCGCGCGGATGGAATAAGCTCGGCCGGATGGCCGGGCGCGACGGCAGCGACAACCGCGACGACAGCGACGCGCACGCCGAGACCGCGGTCGCCAGCCCGAGCGCCACGGCGCCGCCCAGCGATCCGTTCGGCGAGGCACCGCGCGAGCTGGGCGCGGCGCCGCCGCCGTCGCAGCGTTACGTCGATCAGGGCGAGCTGGCGCGCGGCGGGCTCGGGCGCATCAGCCGCGCGCGCGACCGGCACCTCGGGCGCGCCGTCGTCGTGAAGGAGATGCTGCGGCGCGGCCGCGACGAGGGCCGCTTCGTGCGCGAGGTGCTGGTCACCGCGTCGCTCCAGCATCCGGCGATCGTGCCGGTCTACGACGCGGGGCGCTGGGACAGCGGCGAGCCGTTCTTCGCGATGCGCCCGATCGAGGGCCGCCACCTCGGTGACGCGCTCGCCGCCGCGAAGACGCTCGACGCGCGGATGGCGCTCCTGCCCAATCTCCTGCGCGCCGCCGAGGCGGTCGCGTACGCACACGCGCACGGCGTCATCCATCGCGACCTCAAGCCGAGCAACATCCTGGTCGGCGCGTACGGCGACACCGTCGTCATCGACTGGGGGCTCGCCAAGCGGATCGGCGTGCGCGACACCGACGCCACGACCGACGGCACGATCACTCCGCTGGACCTGGCCGCGTCCGACGGCACGCACACCGTCGCCGGCATGGTGATGGGCACGCCGGCGTACATGCCGCCGGAGCAGGCGGAGTCGAGTGACGCGGTCGACGCGCGCGCCGACGTCTACGCGCTCGGCGCGATCCTGTACCAGCTGCTCGCGGGCGCGCCGCCGTTCACCGGCACGTCGTCGGAGCAGATCCTCGATCGCGTCCGCAGCGAGCCCCCGCCGCCGATCCTCGACGCCGTGCCGGCGGCGCCGCGCGATCTGGTCGCCATCGTCGACAAGGCGATGGCGCGCGCGGCCGCCGCTCGCTACGCCGACGCCGGCGAGCTCGTCGTCGAGCTCGAGCGCTTCACCACCGGCCGGCTCGTCGCCGCGCACGAGTACACGTGGCGCGAGCTGATCGTGCGCTACGTGCGCAAGCACCGCGCCGCCGTCACCGTCGCCGCGATCGCGCTGGCCACGGTCGCCGTCGCCGGCACCATCGCCATCACGCAGATCATCCGCGCCCGCGACACGGCGCGCGTCGAGGGCGCGCGTGCGCTCGTCGCCCGCGACGAGGCCGAGTCGAGTCGCAAGGCCGCGGACGAGCGCAGCGCCGCGCTACTCGTCGAGCAGGCGCGCGCGCAGGCCTCGATGGATCCGTTCGGCGCGCTCGCGACGCTCGCTCGCATCCCGCCCGACGTGGACGCCTGGGGCGCGGCCGTCCTCGTCGCCGCCGACGCGGTGGGCACGGGCCTGCCGCGCTCGCTCGACACCGGCGAGGTCGATCGCTTCACGGTGTCGGGCGACGGCAAGGTCCTCGCCGCCGTGCTCGCATCGGGCCAGGTGCACGTGTGGGACGAGAGCATGACGTCGACGCGCGCGCTCGACGGCGCGAGCGGCTCGCCCAACTTGCTGATCCTGTCGCGCGACGGGCGCTGGCTGGTCGCCGCCGACCCGAAGGGGCGCCTGCTCCACTGGGACACGAAGCGCGGCGCGATGCGCGTGCTGCGCGAGCGCGGCCCCGAGGTCTTCGGGGCGTGGCCGCGCGCCGACGGCTCGGTGGCGATCTACGACGACGGGCCGGTGGTGTTTCCCGCCGGCGCTGGCGCCGAGGAGCGGCCGCTCGGGCGGCGCACCGGCACGAACCGCACGTTCCCGCGCTGGGACACGCGCTACGTGATCGAGACCGAGACCCAGGGCACGGGGAAGGCGATGACCGGCCAGGTGCGCGTCATCGATCTCGAGACCGCGAGCGTGAGCCTCACCTTCGACGCGGCCACGTCCGACGTGCACTCGACCTGGTACTCGGCGTCGTGGGACCGGCAGGTGCAGCTGATCGGCGGCGTCCTGCACGTCGGCGGCAAGAGGCGGCCGGTGCAGGGCGATCTGGTCTCGCCCGACGGGTCACTCGTGGTGAGCGAGCGCGACCGCGGGATCACCGTCTACTACGTCGCGCAGGATCGCGTCGAGCCGGTGTCGGCCAGCCCCGACGCCGTGCTGATCGGGTTCCTCGGCACGAGCAACGTGCTCGCCGTGCGCGAGCGCACCACCGTGCACCTCGTCGACCTCGGGCATACGACCGATCATCCGCTCGAGACCGGCGCCGCCGAGGTGCACGCCGGCGAGCACTGGGTCGCGGTGCGCGCCGGCACGCGCGGCCTGCGCATCGTCGACAGCCAGCGCGCGTCGTCGGTGTACGAGGTGATGTGGGATCGCGGCGCGCTCGTCGCCGCCTCGCCCGCCGGCCACTGGTACGCGCTCGGGCGGCGCAGCGGCACGATGGTCGCGTACGGCCCGGCCGGCGAGCCGATCGAGATCGCCGCCGCCGGCGTGCGCGGTCTCGCCTTCTCGCCCGACGACACCTGGATGGTGATCGTCAACGCCGACGGCGCGACGCGGCTCCGCGACCTCGCCACGGCGAAGGAAACCACGATCACGCTGCCCGCGAACATCGACGGTCTGTGGGTCGGGCCGAACGCGGACTGGGTGATCGCGACGACGCCCGAGCGCGCGGTCGCATGGAGCCGCGCGGGCGGTGCCACCCACGAGCTGGCCAGGGACTGGCTGGTCGACGCGACCGCCGCCGGTCCGCGCGTCGTGACCACGACCGCGCACGGCGAGGTCACGGTGTGGGACGAGCGCTGGACGCCGGTGGGCACGTTCACGACCAAGGTCGAGGCGCAGGCGCGTGACGTCGCGTTCGTCGGCCTGGCCGAGCAACAGGCGTTCGCGACGTTCGCCGCGGTTCCGAGCGGCGACGGTTCGCGCGTGGCGATCATCGATCCCACGCTGCGCGTCGTCGACGTCGACAGCGGCGCCGAGGCGTGGCGCGCCGGCGACGCGCACGCCGGCTGCGATCCCGCGATGATCGCGAGCGGCCGCCTCATCGCGCATTGCGGCGACGTCGCCGTCGTGTTCGACCTCACCGACGGCCGCATCATCAACATGCTCTCCGCCGACGAGGCGCTCTACACCAGCGCGCTCGCACCCGACGGCAAGCGCGCGTTCACGATCCATCGCACGCAGGCGCGCGTGTGGGACGTCGACAGCGGCGCGTGGCGGCGGATGCCGTGGAGCGAGAGCTGGACGTACACCGCCGTCTTCGAGGGCCGCACCGTGCGCTCGGTCGATCGCGGCGGCGTCGTGGTCGTGCCCGAGGACGTGCCCGGCGATCCCGCGGCGTTGCGCGCGTGGCTCGCGACGTTTGCGACGCCGGACGCGACACCGGATGCGACGCCGGACGCGACACCGGAATCGTCCGGCCGAAACTGAAAACGGCGGCCGGAGCCGCCGTCGTCGTGTCAGCGATGCACGCGGCTCACATGTCGAGCGCGTCCATCTCCTTCATCGCGGCCGCGAAGCCGGCGTCGTTCTGGCACTTCTGCGCCAGCGTCATCATGCCGCCCATGGCGCCCATGAGGCGCGGCATGTACGTCTTCTTGAACCACTCCTCGGCGGCGGGGTCCTTCATCGACGCCTCGTGCTTCTTCGCCTCGTCGGCGATCGGCTTGAGCTTCGCCATGTTCGACTTGACCGCCTCGGCGCCCTTGGCACAGTCCTCACCGGCCGCCGTCAGGTCCTTACCCATCGACTCCATCTGAGCGACCATCTTGTCGGCGAGCGCGACCATCTCGGCGGTCACGATCGCGGGACGCTCGCCACCGCCGGCGGCGGGAGGAGCCTCACCCGTGGCAGCGGCGCTGCCCGAGGCCGCCGCCGTGCCGGCCTGATCGCCGGCCGGAGCCGCGCTGCCCGTCGCAGCCGCGCTGCCCGTCGCAGCCGCGCTGCCTGTCGCAGCCGCGCTGCCCGTCGCGGCGGCGGTGCCCGAGGCCGCACCGGCCTCTTCCTTCTTCTTGCAGGCGCCGAGACCGAGCACGGCCGGGATGAGGAGGGCGATGAACATGCGCTTCATTTCGAGACGTCCTTGGTGAAAGTAGGGGCGCAGTTGGCACGAAAACCCCCGGCGGTACAAGTTACCGCGGCGCGATCTCGAAGCGATCGACGACGCGTGGTCGCAACGCCGCGGGATCCATGGAGACCTGGTCGACGCCGATCACGTAGCCCGTGAGGCCGTCGGGGGTGAGGCGGAAGCGGATGAACTGGCGATAGCGATCGACCAGCGCGGCGGCGGCGATCTCGTTGAAGTGGCCGTCGAGCGCGCCGGCGATGGCGAGGTACCAGCCGAAGAGCGCGCAGCCGAAGAACATGGCGAGGAGCGCCCCGCCGACCCAGACCACCAGGTACTCGTACACGCCGTGCGGTTCGACGGCCACGCCGTCGGCGGCGTAGGTCGCGACCACGAGCGTGAGCGCCGCGAAGAGGAAGCCGGCGGCGGCGAGCGGGATGACGCTGCCCGTGCCGCCGCGCGCGAAGAGGTGGCGACCGAACGGGAGGCCCAGGGCGGTGACCGCGATCATCGCGGGCACGGCCCACCACGTCGCGAGCGCGATGCGCGCGATCACGAACGGCGTGAAGAGCTGCGCCGCGCCGTGGATGAAGCCGAGCACGCCGAGCGCGATGCGGCGCGGCCAGCGGTGGCGGCGCGCGCCGAACACCGCGCCGAAGATCGCGCCGCCGGCGAACGTGGTGACGACGAGCAGGTAGAAGACGACGTCGAACCAGATCGCGCCGGGCGCATCGAAGTCGAGCGCGACCGGCACGACGAACGGCATCGCGAACCCGGCCACGCCGAGCACCCACGCGAGCCAATAGCTGCGCATGGGATCGAGGACGTCGACGGCGCGCTTGACCTCGAGGAACGAGCGCTTGCGATCGGGATCGCGGGCATGTGCCGCGGCCACGCGCCCGGCCCACGACAGGCCGAAGAGGATGAGAGCGATGCCGGCGATGATCGCGCCGAGGAACCACGCCGACGTCGACAGCACGTCGACACCCTCGCGCTCGGGAAGCGGCGTCACCGGTCCGTTCCACACGCCGGCCTCGTGCTCGATGCCGACCCAGCCCAGCATGTGATCGAAGAGCCAGCCGGTGCCCGTCGCGCTGGTCGCGGCGGCGGCGAGGAAGAAGCAGAAGGCCAGCGGCACGATGCGGATGAGCCCGCCGCGGAAGAGCCAGACCGGATTGAAGAGGTGGCGCGCGACGGCGCGGCGCGACGCCGCCGGCTCCGGGAACGTCGCCTGCGCGACGCGGTCACCGACCTGCGGGAAGGTCGGATGGTGGAACGCGCCCCCGAGGCCGGCGACCACCGACGCGTAGCTGGTGTCGTCGGGTTGGTAGCGCGCGTAGTGATGGATGTCGCCGGCGAGATCGAGGCGACACGCGCCGGGCGGCGGCGGCGCCGCGCCCTCGTCGAAGTACGCGGGCAGGTCGAGGCGCTCGAGCGCGTCGCGATGCGCCGGCTCGCACCACATCGCGCCGAGCGCGAGCGCGGGCGAGCCGGTGCAGACCACGAGCTTGGTGGTGCGCGGCAGCGAGCGGAAGTAGAGCTCCTGGCGCGGATCGAGCCCGATGTCGACGTCGAGGCCCCACAGCTGCCAGTCCCACGGCAGCTCGATCGCGAGGTACGAGGCGGTCTGGACGCGCTCGTAGCCGGCGAGATCGAGTGAGGGCCCGTGCTCCCCGCGATCGCCCAGCCCGAACAGCGCGGCGAGCCACGTGAGGCGCGGGCGCCCGACCACGCCGGGCAGATCGCGGCGGAACATCGCGCCGAACCCGTCGAGGTCGTCATACCAGTCGTGGTTGCCGGGGATGCCGTAGAGGCGGCGGCGCGGCGCGAGCACGGCGCCGCGCTTCGCGAGCGCGCGCGCGGCCCACGCGAACGGCGCACGCACGCGCGCGGCGAGCGTCGCCTGATCGGCGACGTGATAGGCGGTGTCGCCGCCAAACACGCAGAACTGTCCGCGCGGCAAGGTCGCCGGTCCGTCGCCGGGCGCGCCCGCGACGATCACCGCCGCGCCGTCGGTGCGATCGCGATCACCGGCGGTCTCGTCGAGGCGCAGCTCGGCCTGGAGGAGGTACGCCATCGTGAACATCGCGGCGCCGCCGTCGCCGGTGTCCGCGATGTAGTCGAACCAGAGCTCGCCGCGCTCGGGAGGAACGACGCGCGGCGGTGGCGCCTCGCCCTCGGCGGCGTCCTCCTCGGGCCCGCCGCCGACGGCGGTGATGCGAATGTCCCGCACGCGACCGGCGTCGGGCGCGCCGTCCTCGACGTGCGCGTGCCCGGGCACGACCGGCATCCAGTCGCGCGGATCGTTCCGGCGACGATGGAGGATGGTGCGCAGCTGCGCGAGCAGCTCGGGCGCGAGCAACCATCCGACCGGACGCAGCGGCCGCTCGGGCTGCGGCGGCACGTCGGCCACGCGCTCGAGCTCTCCAACGAATGCTGACGCATTCGATGGGGCCCCTCCCGTCGAGCGGCTTGGGAGCTCGCGCTCGGTTCCATCGCTCACCGCACGAGAGTAGCTGCGCCGCGTGATACAAAGCGGTCGATGCGCAAATTCATGGTGGTGTTGATGGCGCTGGCTGCGTCGGCGGCCGGCGGATGCAAGAAGAAGACGAACGAGGGCGGAGCAGCCGCGACCGGATCGGGCACGGGCACGGGCACGGGCACGGGCACGGGAACGGGAACGGGCACGGGTTCGGAGGGAGCCAGCGGGGGCACAGCGTCGGCGACGACCGAGGCCACCGGTCCGCTCAAGCCGGTGAACGAGTGCCCGCCCGCGCTCAAGGACACCGACAAGGGTCTCTCGCGGACGATCCCGGCGGGCTGCACGACGTCGGTCGAGGGCGAGTATTACGTCGACGGCGAGCTCATCGTCGAGGCGGGCGCGACGCTCAACTTCAAGCCCGAGGCCGCGATGTACGTCGGCTACAACGGCCCCGGCAAGCTGATCGTCAAGGGCACCAAGGACAAGCCGGCGACGTTCACGTCGGGTGGCGACAAGGCGCCGGGCGTGTGGAAAGGCGTGCACATCTACCCGCGCGCGCCGCGCTCGGAGATCACCGGCCTGGTGCTCGAGTACGCGCACATCGGGCTCGTCGGCGAGGCAGCGGATCTCACCGTCAAGGACAGCACGTTCCGCAACGGCAAGGAGCTGGGCGTTCGCATCGACGATCAGGCGACGCTCACCGCGTTCAGCGGCAACACCTTCGACAAGGCCGGCGAGCTCGCGCTGAGCGTGCCGCCGGCGGCGCTGATCGGCCTCGGCGCCAACACGTTCGCGCCCGACGCGTTCATCGAGCTGCGCGCCGGCGCGGCGAAGAAGTCGGGCACGTGGGCCAACCCGGGCGCGCCGTACAAGCTGGCGGGTGAGGTCTACGTCGAGGGCACGTCGAGCAAGACCACGATCGAGATCGCCGCGGGCAACCGCTTCCGCCTCGACAGCAGCGGCGCGCTGTACGTCGGCTACGGCGGCGACGGCGAGGTCAACGTGAAGGGCACCAAGGACGCGCCGGTCGCGTTCATCTCGAACGGCGCCGCCGAGCCCGGCGCGTGGGAGCGCGGCATCATCGCGTACCAGCGCGGCGTGCTGAGCCTCGACTACGCGGTGGTGCAGCACGGCGGCGTCGACACGCGCGGCGCGGTGCGCGCCGAGGGCGGCAAGCTGAGCATCACCAACTCGATCATCAAGGACAACGTCGTGGGCGTGTCGGTCGATCAGGCCGGCGACCTCAAGGCCTTCGACAAGAACGAGACCGCGGGCAACAAGGACGCGGCGCTCGTGGTGCACCCGTCGCACCTCGGCGCGCTCGGCGCGACCAACACGTACGCCGCCGGCGAGAAGCTGATCGTCCACGCCGGCAATGCGGAGCAGGCCGCGACGTGGACGCTCCAGGCCGGCGCCGACGTCGTCGTCGACGGCGAGGTCTACATCCACGGCGGCACGGTCACCATCCCGGCCGGCGCGACCTACAGCTTCACCGAGGGTGGCGCGCTCTACGTCGGCTATAGCGGCGACGGCGCGCTGGTCGCGCAGGGCACGAAGGACAAGCCGGTGACGTTCAAGGGCGTGCGCGACGACAGCGGCACCTGGAAGGGCATCGAGCTCTACAACCGCTCGAGCGGCAGCTCGCTCGAGAACCTGGTCGTGAAGAACGCGGGCGGCGCCGGCGGCGTGCGCATCAGCGGCGGGCAGGCGTCGGTGAAGGTGAACGGCCTCACCTGCTCGAAGTGCGAGGAGGCCGCGCTCAAGTGGGACTGCGGCTCGAAGGTGACGCAGACCGGCGTGAAGAACGACGGCGGCACGCCCAAGGGCGCGGTCGCGCCCGAAGGCTGCTAGGAGAGCTCGAGGCTCGCCGCGAGATCGTGCTCGCTCGCCTGCGTGACGCGGGCGCGCACGATCGAGCCGAACGGCGCGGTGCCGTCGGCGAGGTACACGACGCCGTCGATGCCGGGGGCCTGGCCGTAGAAGCGGCCCTCGAGCAGCAGGTCGGTCTCCTCGGAGATGCCGTCGACGAGGACCTCGATCTCCTGGCCGACGAGACGCTCGAGCTTCTTCTTCGAGATCTCGGCCTGGAGCGCCATCAGCTCGGCCACGCGCGCGTCGGCGACGTCCTGCGGCACGCGGTGCGGCAGCATGGCCGAGGTCGTGCCCGGCTCGATCGAGTACGGGAACACGCCCACGCGGTCGAGCTCGACGTCGGTCAGGAACTGCTTGAGCGCGGCGTGCATCTCCTCGGTCTCGCCGGGGTGGCCGGCGATGAACGTCGAGCGCAGGACGACGCCCGGGATGCGCGCGCGTAGCTTCTCGACGAGCTCGTAGGTGATGCGCGACGTGTGGCCGCGGCGCATGATCTTGAGCATCCCGTCGTCGATGTGCTGGAGCGGCACGTCGATGTACTTGGCGATCGTCGGCTCGCTGGCGATGACGTCGATCAGCTCGTCGGTGAACGCGCTCGGGAACGTGTAGTGGAGGCGGATCCAGTGGACGCCCGGCGTGCCGGCGATGCGGCGAAGGAGCTGCGCCAGCGTGGGCCGGCCGTCGAGGTCCCAGCCGTAGCGCGTGAGGTCCTGCGCGATGAGGTTGACCTCCTTCACGCCCTCGGCGCCCAGCTGCTTCACCTCGGCCGCGATGTCGTCGATCGAGCGGCTGCGCTGCGGACCGCGCAGCTTGGGGATGATGCAGAACGAGCACGGACGATCGCAGCCCTCGGCGATCTTCACGTACGCGGTGTGGCGCGCGCCGATGCGGACGCGCGGCGCGTCGTGGTCATAGATGTAGGCCGGCGTCTCGGTGACCTGGACGACGGGGAGCTTCTTCTTCGACTTGCTCGACTTGCTCTTGGCCTGCGCCCCCGGCGCGATCGCCCTGGCGATCGACGGGAAGTCCGACGAGCCCAGGATGTGATCGATCTCGGGGATCTCCTTCGCGATCTCGTCGGCGTAGCGCTGCGCGAGGCAGCCGGTGACGACCAGCTTCGCGGCGCGATCCTTCTTGTACTCGGCCATCTCGAGGATCGTGTTGATGCTCTCGGCCTTGGCCTGATCGATGAACGCGCACGTGTTGACGACGATGACGTCGGCGTCCTCGGGCACGTCGCACAGCGCGTGACCGGCGGCCTGCACCTGGCCGAGCATCACCTCCGTGTCGACCTGGTTCTTGGGACAACCCAGGGAGACGAAGAAGATGTTCTGACCAGCCGCCTCGGACATGCGAGCCGCGCAGTCTGGGGGGCGATGGGCCTGATGTAAAGGCCCTGGTTTCGCCCCGTGATTCCGGCCAGTTGCCGGTGCTCCAGCCTCAGGGCAAGCAGGCGGCGCGGCGGTCCGTGCCCTCGATCTGCCAGCCCACGCACCCGCCCGCGACGTGCACCGTCATGCGGTCCACGCCGCGCAGCGTGAAGTCCGAGACCTGCGACTGCCCCTCGATGTGCACGGTGCCCGACGCGAGCGCGCCGCCCACGCCGGCCAGCTCGATGCCGCTGCCGGAGAGCTCGCAGCTCGGGTTCGATGGATTCTCGCAGTGGTAGTAGAGATCCGAGCGGACCGTGACGCCGAACGACTCGACGGTCAGGTCGGCGTCCCACGTCGAGAAGTTGTCGCGCCGCTCGATGGTGCCGTCGAACGTCTGCGAGAAGTTGTCCGTGATGAAGCCGAGGCCGTGCAGCTCGTAGCGCGAGTCGCCGCCGAACCAGTCGATCTGATCCCAGCCGGCCGGGTTCTCGACGACGGCCGAGCCGACGATCATCGTGCCGTCGGTGCGCGTGCAGCCGCCGGTCACGGTGGCGGTGTCGCCGCTCACGACGATGGTCGGGCACGCCTCGGCGTCGAACGTGTCGCCGAACTGATCGACCTGCCCCTGCGCCTGGAACATGTCGGTGCCGCCAGCCGCATTGATGATGCGCGCGATCTCCGTGTCGCTCCGCTCCGCGAACACGAGCGTGCCCTGGATGTCCGTGCTCCCTCCGCCGCCGCACGCGACCGCGAACGCAACGCTTGCCAACACCGATCCGGTCAGGATCCGCATGAGTGCCCTCCTCTGGGGATCGTACGGTCAGCAACGTCCGTGCCGCCACATATCAACGCGAGCTCACGGACAGCACACGCCGCCGCGTGACCGCGCCTTCACGCCGCCCCGGCACGGCGCCGATGTGTGCGCGCTAGCGACACCCCGAATACGCGCCCTCCTGCGTCGTGTAGGTGCGCTCGCTCACGGTGTAGTTGTCGCCCTTGAACGTGAACTTGCGGATCGTGTAGCCCTGCGCGCCCTCGAGCCAGATGAAGAGCTTCTTGGCCTTCTTGAGGGCGGGCAGGCTCTCGACCGTCGAGCCGCAGCCAGCGGCGTAGAAGCCGGTGTTGTCCGGCATGCCGTACGACACGTACAGCTCGAGGCGCTTCCCCTTGATGCCCGCCTTCTTGTAGACGTCGACGATCGCCTGGTGCTTGGCGTCGGCGAGCGCCTTGATCTCGGCGACGCGCTTGGCCTCGAAGTCCACGGCCGGCTGGCAGTAGAGCTCCTTGGCCTTGCCGAGCTCGACGGTGGGCATGCGGTAGCGCGAGGACTCGACCTTGTCGGTCGGCTTGAAGCCGTACGCGAGCGCCTTGTCGACCCACTCGGTGCACAGGCGACCCGCGATCCCGACGCGCTGCGCGTCGGCCTCGTAGGCGCCCTCGACCGGCCGCTTCATCATGTCCTGCTGCTGCCACGCCGCCATCACGGCGGACTCGACGTATTCGTGGACGTAGAAGTCCTCGTACCGCTTGCAGAAGGCCTCGACGTCCTTGCCGAGCACGAAGTACTTGTCGCCTTCCTTCTGAACGCTCTTGAAGCGGAAGGCGCCGTCGCTGAAGACCTTGTCGTTCGGGCCCACCCCGGAGTCCTTGAACGCCTTCCAGCACGTCTCGGGCTTCTCGAACGACTCCAGGTCGCTGACCGTCGACGTCCAGTCGGGCTGGGCGTAGTGCTGACCGTCGAGCCGGTACGCGAGCGAGGTGATCACCTTCGCCAGCGGCGTCGTGTCCTCGGCGGATGCGGTGGCGGCCCCAGCCACGAGGGTGCCGGCGGCGGCGGCGAAAGCGACGAGCGTCTTCTTCATGCCAGCGCTCGATTGCAGCCGCGGTGCCACCTGCTGCCGCAGCCATCGCGCCGCGTTGCGCGCCGTCGCACGCGTTGCCTAGGCAATCCGTCTAGCCGTCGCGCCTGGCACGACCAGCGACCTCAGCACTCGATGATGTTCACGGCGAGACCGCCGCGCGCGGTCTCCTTGTACTTGCTCGACATGTCGCGGCCGGTCTCGCGCATGGTCTTGATGACCTTGTCGAGCGAGACCTTGTGGCTGCCGTCGCCCTGGAGCGCGAGGCGCGCCGCGTTGATCGCCTTCACGGCGCCCATCGCGTTGCGCTCGATGCACGGCACCTGCACCAGGCCGCCGATGGGATCGCAGGTGAGGCCGAGGTTGTGCTCCATGCCGATCTCGGCGGCGTTCTCGACCTGCGCCGGCGTGCCGCCCATCACCTCGGCGAGCGCGCCCGCCGCCATCGAGCACGCGACGCCGACCTCGCCCTGGCAGCCGACCTCGGCGCCCGAGATCGACGCGTTCTCCTTGTAGAGGATGCCGATCGCCGCCGCCGTGAGCAGGAAGCGAAGCGTACCTTCGTCGTCGGCGTTGGGCGTGAAGCGCCGGTAGTACATGAGCACGGCGGGGATGATGCCGGCGGCGCCGTTGGTCGGCGCGGTGACGACGCGGCCGCCCGCGGCGTTCTCCTCGTTCACGGCGAGCGCGAACAGGTTGACCCAGTCCATGATGACCAGCGGATCGCCGTTGCCGCGCGAATCGGTGCGCAGCTTGCGATGGAGCGCGGCCGCACGCCGGCGCACCTTGAGGCCGCCGGGCAGGATGCCCTCGCGCTCGCAGCCGCGCTTGATCGAGCCTTCCATCGCCTGCCAGATGCGCGCGACGCTGGATCGCACGTCGGCGTCGGGGCGCGCGACGCACTCGTTCTGCAGCATCACCGTCGAGATCGAGAGCCCGGTGTTCGCGCAGATCTCGAGCAAGGCCGCGCCCGTCGAGAACGGATGCGGCGGCGTGGTCGCCTTGGTCTCGCCGCCGACCGGCGCGCCGTCGGGACCGACGACGAAGCCGCCGCCGACCGAGTAGTAGATCTTCTCCGCGACGCGCGTGCCGTCGGGGGCGAACGCCGAGTACCGCATGCCATTGGGATGGAGCGGCAGCTGCTCGCGGCGGTGGAAGACGATGGCCTGCGCCGGCACGAAGTCGAGCGCGCGCCCACCGATGGTCACCTTGCCGGCCTTCACGACGGCCGCGACGCGCGCCGGCACGGTGTCGACGTCGACGGTCTCGGGATCCTCGCCCTCGAGGCCGAGGATGACCGCCGTGTCGCTGCCGTGGCCGCGCCCGGTGTGGCCGAGGCTCCCGAAGAGCTCGACCTTCACCGACGCGATGCGTTCGAGCTCGCCGGTCTCGGCGAGGTGCTCGGCGAACCGGCGCGCGGCGCGCATCGGACCGACGGTGTGCGAGCTCGACGGGCCGATGCCGATCTTGAAGATGTCGAAGACCGACAGCATGCGCCTGGTACGGTAGCATCCTCGTCGTGCCGGCGCTGCGCACCGAACGCCTCGACCTCCTGCCCGTCACTCTCCCGTTCGTGGAAGCGGTGATGCGTCAGGATCGCGCGGGCGCCGAGGCCATCTGCGGCGCTCGTCTGCCCGTCGCGTGGCCGGGGCCCGACCTCATCGCGCGCGCGTTCGGCCTCTCCCTCGACGCGATCCGCGCCAACCCCGAGTGCCGCCTGTGGGGCGATACGCTGCTCGTGACGCGCGGCGGCGAACGCCGCGTGGTCGGCAGCGTCATCTTCCACGGCCTCCCGAGCGACGGGATCGCGGAGGTCGGCTACGGCGTCGACGAGGCCGAGCAGCGGCAGGGCTACGCCAGCGAGGCGACGCGCGCGTGCGTCGACTGGGCGCTGGCGCAGTCACACATCACCTCGGTCACGGCGGTGACGTTCCCCTGGCACGTGGCCTCGCTGCGCGTCATCGAGCGCTGCGGGATGTCGCGCGCCGGCAGCCGCGAGCACCCGTACCTGGGCGAGATGTTGGTGTTCCAGCGCGACCGCTGAGGTGCATGCCGACGCAGGGTAGATCCACGGCGACAGCGCCGTAGAATGATCGCCAGCTGACCGGTGAAATGAGGAGCCGTGTACCAGTCCGCCCAATCTGCCGTCGAACAAGACCTGACTCCAGGCGCCGCCACCGCTCCCGGGGGTGGCCTCGACGCGTCACTCCAGCAGGAGCTGCTGAGCGCCGACCGGCGCGGCCCCGAGGCGCTCGAAGGCTTCCTCGGCTGCCTCACCGACGGCGAGCGCGCCGCCGCGCTCCAGTACCTGCACGAGACGAAGGGCAACAACCACGTCGCGCAGGCGCTGGGCGGGAGCGACCCGGCCGCGAAGAAGTCGGGCTTGCTCGCCGGCGCCCTGGCGCGCCACGCGACGCCGCCCGCCGCCGACATCGGGACCACGGTCGAGGCGGCGCAGGCCGCGCCCGCGACGGTGGCGACGTCGAGCACCAAGGAGGGCATCGACAGCCTCAACACCGAGGGCTCGTACGACTACCGGATGGACAAGGTCCAGCAGATCCGGAACGACATGGTGACCGGGTCGCAGGACTACATCTCGCCCGACGTGAACCCGCAGGTGATCGAGGAGACCAAGCCGCACCTCGGTGAGGGCGGCATCACCAACGACCAGATGGTCGCGATCCAGGGCTACACGTCGCAGGACTACCTGGCCGTCAACAAGGTGCTGCGCCAGCCCGAGGCCGACCCGGCGCAGACCGCGAAGCTCGCCGGCTACGTCGAGTCGATCCGCGGCGGCCTGAACAACCTGCCCAGCTACGAGGGCGAGGTCTTCCGCGGCACCGCGATGAGCCAGCGCATCTGGGGCATGTGGCAGCAGGCGCACGCCGAGGGCGGCACCGTCTCCGACGCGGCGTTCTCGTCGAGCTCGAAGGACGAGCAGGTCGCCGAGGACTTCCTCGCCAAGACGCGCGACCCCAAGGACGCGAGCAAGGTGCCGGTGTTCTGCCGCATCCTGTCGCGCACGGGCAAGCAGGTCGAGTTCCTGTCGCGCACCGCAAACGAGGCCGAGGTGTTGTTCAACACCGGCGCGAAGTTCAAGATCATCTACATCGAGGATGGCGTCGGAGCCGACGGCCAGCCGCGCAAGGAAGTCTTCCTGCGCGAGGTCGTCGACGACCCGCAGACGGATGGCTGACTCCAGGCATGACCCCATGACCGAAGAAGAGAAGAAGAAGCTGAACGACGAGGATCGCGCCGCGCTCGAGCGCATGCTCGCGAGCCGCGAGGAGAGCCGGCGGAAGCGCGAGGCCGCGGCCGCCGCAGGCACGCCGCCGGCGCCGGTCAAGCCGCCCGGCGACATGGCGAAGCGCTGGGCCGACGAGCCGTTCGGCGGCGGCGAGGACGAGGACGGGTTCGCGGCGCCCTTGCCGACGACGACACCGGTCGGCGTCGTCGCGTACGAAGGTCCAGGCGGCGTCACGCTCTACCGCGACGGGCGCTGTCGCTTCTCGATCGCGATCCCCGGCAAGCCGCGCTTCGTCGCCACGGAGGAGGGCATCGACGCGTCGTGCCGGCTCGCCGAGCTCGGGATCACGGTCAGCTTCGTGATGGTGCCGCCGCAGACCGGCGCGCAGGTGCCGGCGATCGCGGATCAGGTCGCGGCGCTGGCCGCCGACATCACGCAGGCGCCGGCCGGGGCGCTGGCGCTCGACGTGCCCGGGCTCGAGGCCGCGGCGCGCGCGACGCTGGTGCAAGGTACGGACGTGCGCGACGTCGTGGTGCTCGGTGGCGGCGCCGCCGACACGCGCGGCATCGTGATCGTGCTGTTCGATCACGACCGCGCCACGACCGACGCCGCGAAGGCCGACGCCGTGCGCGACGCGATCGTGGGCTCGGCGGCGTTCACGGCCGAGCCGCGCCGCCGCATCCCGGCGCTGGTCATTCCCTGAACGAGATCCCGTGGACGCGCGCCAGCGCGTCGACGAGCACGCGCGGGTGCAGCTCGCCGCGGGCGCCGTCGAGGCCGGGCGCGCGCAGCGTGCGATCGATCCACGCGCTCGGGATGGCGCCGGCGCCGGCGTACGCGCCCCAGAGCGCGCCCACGATCGCGGCGTTGGTGTCGGCGTCGCCGCCGCGGTTGGCGACGTCGATGATCGCGGCGGTGAAGGTCGGCGCGTGCAGGAGCTCCCAGTACGCGAGCCGGAAGGCGACGCGCACGAAGCCGGCGCTGCGCTGCAGGTTCACCTCGGCGCCGTAGAGGTCGGGGTCGTCGTCGCGCGCGTGCGCGAGGTCGGCGGTGAGCGCGGCGTGCGCGGCGTCGATCTCGGCGCCGAGGTCGGCGTGACGCGTGCGCAGCGCGTCGGCCGCGAGCGCGAGCTCGGTCTCGGCGGCAAGGGCGAGCTGGCGCGGGCTCGGTGCGGTCGCCGCGAGCACCGCGCAGGCGATCGACGCGTTGAACGCCGCGCTCGCGAGCTGGCACTTCGGATCGAAGTGCGTGATCACGGCGTCGGCGAAGCTGGCCTCGCGTCGCGCGTCGGGCGACGGCGCGAGCAGGACGCCGAGCACGCCGGTGCGCATGAGCGCGCCGTTCCCGGCGGGAAAGCGCTGGCGCTCCTCCCACACGCGACGGCCGCTCTCCGTCGCGGGCACGCCGGCCACGACGAGATCGAGGGCCTGGCCGATCTGGACGCCGACGTCGAACGCGACGTCACGCCAGGCGACGTAGCGCGCCGCGATGTCGGCGACGTCGATCACGCCGCCGCCCCGCTCCGCCACCGACGCCGCGAGCGCGGCCGCCATCTGCGTGTCGTCCGTGACCCCGCCGGCGGGCAGCGAGAACGGACCACCACCGACGACGTCGTCGACCGGTCCCTCGGCGAGCGCGGGGAACGGCGGCGCCGACATGGTCTTGAACTCGTTGGTCGTGCCCAGCGCGTCGCCCACGGCAAGGCCGAACAGCGACCCGAGCGCGCGTCCGCGGTCCACGGCTCAGTCGACCGAGGCCGCGCCGCGCCACGACGTGCCGGGGCGGCGCAGCGCGAGCGTCGCGAGGACGATGAGGCCGACCAGGCCGAGGATGCCGCACAGGGTCATCGCCGACGCCGCGCCGTAGAACCCGGCGATCGGTGCGAACAGCCCCATGGCGCCGCGCCGGAAGATGCTCTCGACGGAGAGGACGGTGGCGCGCCGGCTCGAGTCGGTGATCTCCTTGTTGAGGAGCGGCTTGACGAGCGGCGAGTAGAGGCCGTTGGCGACCGCCTGCACGGCGAGGAGCGCGATCACGAACGGGCCGCGCAGCTCCTCGAGGAGCACGAACGAGAGCGCGAGGCCGCCGAGCAGCGCCCACAGGAGCGGCTCGTCGCCGAAGCGCGCGCGCAGCACGTGGCCACGATGCGCGACGAACGACGCGGTCAGGTACACCGCGGCGAAGATGAAGCCGATCTCCATGTACGAGAAGCTGCGGGCGTTCAGGTACGGCTGGTAGAGGTAGATGGTCGCGCGCAGGAGCACGAACACCACCGCCGAGTAGCCGATGATCCATGCCAGGCGGCCGTTGCGGAACACGTCGGCGAACGCGCCGCGCATGTGCGACAGCCACGAGCGCCACTCGAGGACGAGCGTCAGGCGTAAGGGCGCCGGCGCGGCGAGTCGGGAGCGATCGTCGCGGAGCGTGAACGCGGTCGCGAAGGCGCACAGCGCGACGCCGGCGGTGACGAGGTAGGGCAGCGCGAGATCGATCATGGCGAGGCAGCCTCCGCCGGCGAACGCGACGGCGCTGCCGGCCTGGTGCCACGCGCTGGCCGTGCTCTCGTGACGGCCGTACTCGTGGGCGACGCCGTTGTCGGCGAGGAGGTCGAAGAGGTAGGCGCTGTCCGCGCCCGAGCACAGCGACATCGAGACCGCGGCCAGGCTCTCGCTGATCAGGAACTCGGTGAAGCTGCCGGCCTGGTACGCGATCAGGCACGACGCCGCCATGATGAGCGCGCCCAGCATCATCGAGGTGCGCCGGCCGATGCGGTCGGCGAACGCGCCGGTCGGCACCTCGACCACGATGACCACGGCGCTGTACGCGCCGCCCAGGATCATGATGTCGCGGAACGTGAGCCCGCGAGAGATCATGAACGGGACGAAGATCGGGACCCAGAGGTACGAGGTCGCCAGGAGGCGAAACAGATAGAAGAGGCGCAGATCGCGTGCCATGGACTACGGCTTCTCCGCGTCGGCCGCGGGGCCGGTGAGCACGAGCACGGCCTCGGCGGCCGAGACCTGCGAGTTGTCGCGCTCGGTGGCGAGCGCGTCGAGGAGCGGTGCCACCAGCGGCGTCGCGTCGAGGTTGGGCGACAGGCGGCGCAGCGCGCGCGCGGCGTCGACGCGCAGCGAGGGGACGCCGAGGCCGTCGACCAGCGCGTCGCGCGCGAAGTCGTCGCCGAGCTCGGCGAGCGCGCCGGCCGCGGCCGGGCGGAAGCGCGGATCGGCGAGCGCGATGCGCAGCTCCTCCTTCACGGACACGTCACCGGCGAGGCCGAGCGCGATCGACGCGCGCAGCTTGTCGTCGGGCTCGGTGCCCGCCGCGCCGTGGATCGTGGTGAGCGCCGCGACCGCCTTCTCGTCCTTGGTGCGCGCCAGCGCCTCCGCAGCGCCGAGCCGGTGCTGCGACACGCCGAGGAGCGCGTGCAGGAAGGACAGGCCCGAGCTGTCGCCGAGCGCCGTCAGGTGCCGGGCCGCATCGGCCTTCACGTCGCGGCGCGCGTTCTTGAGCGACACCACCAGCGTCTGCTTCGCGGCGTCGTCGCCGCAGCGGGCGAGCACGTACGCGTTCTCGAGGCGCGCGATCTCCGACGTCTCGGTCTTGGTGGCCTCGACGAGGTGCGTCTTCGCGGCCGCGTCGCACGTGCGCGCCAGCGCGAGGGCCGCCGACCGCGCGATGCGCGGTGAGGGCGACGCGATGAGGCCCTTCAGCACCGCGGTCGCCTTCTCGCGCGGCGAGGGAACCGGCGCCGCCGGCACCGCCGGAGCCGGCGGCAGCTCGCGATCGGCCGGCGCCGCGTTCACGCGCGACGGCGACGACGGCGAGATGTTCTGCACCAGCGCGATCGCCATGCCGCCCACGACGATCACCGCGAGGGCCGCCAGCGCCGCGCGCCACCGTCGCCGCGGCCGCAACCGCGGAACCTCCTCGACCACGTCGTCGGCGACCTCGACGGTCGCCGGAGCCGGAACCGCAACCGGAACCGGAGCCGGAGCCGGGACCGCCTTCGTCGCTGCCGCTCGCTTCGGCTCGGCGGCGGCCGGAGGCACGTAGCTCGCGGGCAGCTTCGTCGTCTCCGCCATCACCGGCGGCAGCGCCACGACGTCGGCGGCCTTGCACGCCTCCGAGCAGAACGCCATCACGCGGCCGTCCTTCACGCGCACGTGCCGCGACCGCATCGGATCGAACGTCTTGCCGCAGCTCGGGCAGGTCGCCTCTCGGCCGCTGGTCGCGCTCACGGAAACACCAGCACCTTCGCCTCGCCGTGCTGCGCGATGAGCCCATCGACGTACTTCATGAGCACGTCGCGGCGCGACATCATCGCGACGATCTCGGCCTCGTTGAGCAGCTGATCGAACGGCTCCGCATCCCTGGCCAGCACCGCGCGCACGTCTGCTTCCTTCAACGCGCGAATGCGCTCGACCAGTCCGCGCGAGAAGGTCTGCACCCGTTGCAGGTAGAGGTCGCTCTTGTGGCCGCCTTGCTTCTTCTTCGAGAACGCGAGCGTGTTGTCCATGAAATAGAGAACGGTCCCGTCTTCCGAGGCGCGCGCGTTGTTGCCCGACCAGCGGTCGGTGTTGTCGATGAGGAAGTCGAAGAGCGCCATCGCCGAGATCTGCTCGCACAGCGCGCGCCGCTCCTCGGGGATCGTGGCGCCGGCCTTGAGCCACTTGCGCCACTGCACGATCGCGTCGGTCGAGTCGATGCGATTGCGGCCGATGTACATGTCGCCCAGCACCGGGATCCACCAGGACATCTCGCCCTTGGTGGAGCCGCGCCGGGAGATCATCTCGTCGCGCAGGCGGTGGGTCGACGCCTTCTGTCCCTGGTCGACGACCGCGACCATCTCGGCCAGCGTGAACGAGCGCCCGATCGCCGGCGGCACGCGGCCGATGCCGAGCAATCGATCGATCCGGTACGCGGCGATCTCCTTGCGCGGCATCGAGTGCAGGTGCGTCTGCTCGGGCTTGAACGCGGCGCGCGCGCCGTTATCGAAGTCCAACCGTAAGGACAGGGACGTCCCGCCGCGATTGAACTTCACCCGGGTCAGCTTGCCGGTGCGCAGCGGCGCGAGGAGCGGTTCGTCCGGCTGCCCGGCAAACGCCCACGTCGCGTCGCCCATCGCCGGGGTCGTGGCCGCGGGTGTCACGGCCGGCGTGGGCTCACCGGTCTCCGGATCGATCGGGACGGAGGCGTCGACGGCCGGCGGCGTGGGCTCGGCAGGTAGCGCCGGCGCCGGGGTCGGCACCGGCTCCGCGGCCCGCGCCGGGGTCTTCGCGATGGCGGCGACCGGGCCGGGCTTGCGCGGCGGTTCGCGCAGCTCTCCTACGGCCCACGCCGTACCCATCGAGGCGGCGCCGATCGCGACCAGGCCGGTCACGATCTCGAGCGCGATACACGTCCCGAGGCGCACGCCGAAAACGGTATCACGCGGGATCTCGACCCGGCAAAAAACCCTTGCGTTTGCTCGACAAACGACCGAACGCAGGCGCGAACGCCCCACCCCGCGCCGCTATTGCGCGCCGGGGCCTTCCTCGACGAAGCCGGCCTTGCGATGGCGCGCGGTCGGCACGTGGGCCTCCCAGCACTTGTGCGAGCAGAACTTGAGCTTCAGCCGGCCCGTGTTGCACGACGCGACGGTGCAGCGCCACCAGCGGGCATCCGCGGCGATGGCCTTGCGGCACGTCGCGCAGGAGGGAGGGGCCGGTGGCATGGCCACGGAGATAGCACAACCGGTCAGGGCTCGGCGAGGAGGCGGCCGACTGCCTCCTCCACGGCCTGCGCCGCGCCCGCGCCGCGCATCACGAGGCGCACGGTGCCCGCGCGATCGATGACGACCGCGTGCGGCAGCGCCTCGACCTGGTAGCGCGTCGCCGTCTCCTCGTCGCTCGACACCAGCGTCATGCGCCAGCCCGCCTTGCGGAAGATCTCCGCGGCCTTCACCTCGTCGTCGAGGTTGACCGCCACGGTGGCGACGCGATCGCCCCAGCCGCGCGCCGCGCGATCGAGCTTCGGAAGGGACGCGAGGCACGGGCCGCACCACGTGGCCCAGAACTCGAGGACCACGACCTTGCCGCGCAGCGCCGCGGTCGACGCCCGCGTGCCGGTCGGCTTGCCGCCCTCGCCGATCACCGGCAGATCGAACGGCGGCGCGGTCTGGCCGGCCTCGAGCGGCCGCAGCCAGTCCAGGTGGCGGGCGATCCAGCTCGCGTTCACGGCCAGCGTGAGCGCGGCGACCGCGACCAGCGCGAGCCCGACGCCGCGACCGCGCCGCGTCGCCTCGGCGGCGATCTCGCTCACGCCACCCTCCGCCGCGCGAACGTGACGGCGAGGGCGGTGAGCGCCCCGCCCCACCCCAGCGCCGCCAGCAACACCACGCCGCGGCCCGTGGCGCCGAGCGGCATCACGGCGCGGGCCCAGAGCGCGGCGACCAGCGTCACCGTCACCGGCGCGAGCGCCGCCACGCACGCCAGATCGAAGTCGCGCCCGAGGTGACGCTGCCGTCCCGCGCCGACGCTGACCACCAGCGACGCGACCAGCACGAACACGAGCCCGAACATCGACGCGCCCGACAGCGCGCGCAGGAACGCCGGCGCGGCGGCGCGCACGCCGACCTCGAACGCGACCCAGCCGGCGGCGACCAGCTCGCGCGTGTGCGCGGCGAGGAGCACGACCGCGATCGCGCGCACCAGATCGCCCGCTGCGCGACCGGCCGCGCTCGGATCGTCGGCCAGGACGAGCGCGTTCCGCGGCGACACGACCGCCAGCCCCCACCGCGTGAGAAAGCCGGGCCCCGGCGCCGCCGTCGCGGTCATTGTGGTTCGCTCCGGCCGGCCGTCGCCATCACTTGCCGCCGCCGCGCTGCGAGATCAGCTTGCGCACCTGGGCCACGACGGCCGAGGGCACGCCCTTGCTCTTGGCGAGCATGCGGAGGTCGTTGTCGCGCAGATGGATGAGCATCTTCGACGACTCGGCGATCGGCGTCTTGGGGTTCATGCAGAGCGACTTCTTGATGCCGTAGAGCCGCGTCCAGTCGCGGCGCCCCGCGATGTAGCGGATGACGTCGTTGTCGAGCGCGTGGTTGCCGGCGTACTTCGCGACCTCGAGGTCGCTCACGCCCGGCGCCTTGATCGCGGCGATGGCCACGAGCCGCATCGGATCGCGGATGAGGAGCGAGCGCGCGAACGCGTTGCCGAGCGCGGCCAGCCGCATCTTGGCCGGCACCGACATCTTGTTGATCGGGATCTTCTTCTCGTCGACGGCCGGCTTCTTGTCGTCGCCCTCGGGGATCTCGAAGCTCTCCTCGGTCGACGCCGCCACCACGGAGGCATCGGACACGTCGGCGATGCCGGTCAGCGCCTGCGCGAACACGTCGTCGGTGTCGGCCACCGCGTCGGTCGGTCCGCCCGCCATCACGCGCACCAGCTCCTCCCAGGCCGAGATCCCGGTCACCTTCACGTTGTTGCGGACCGCGAGCTCGACCGCGCGATCGACGGTCGACATGCGCGCCTGCGGGTTGGCGTACATGGCGGCGATGATGTCGGGACAGCGCAGCAGGCGCTGCTCGTTGCTGGCCAGCAGATCGACGTCGCGCACGCTGCCGCTCGCCGCCAGCCACACGATGGTCTCGTCGGCGACGCGCGGCGACAAGACCAGCGCCTCGTACAAGGCCGGCGTCTTGCGCGCGCGGGGCGCGAGCCAGTCGAGCACCAGCGGCTCGATGTCGGCATCGGCGAGCGCGCCGGCCAGCACCTTCTCCGGCATCCCGTCGGCGGTCGCGTTCGCGCCCGACGCCACGTTGGGATCGCTCACCGCGAGCTGGTAGAGCACCGTCGCCAGCTCGGCCGGGCGCGGCAGCGGCAGGAGACCGCGCGCCGCCATCATGCGGCCGGGCCCGGGCGCGAGCGCCTTCTGCGCGGCGGGCGAGAGACGCGCCAGCGCCTCGGCGGGAAGCGGCGTGTGCGTGAGCGGCATCGTCAGCTCCCGTTCGCCGCCGTCGCGCCCGCGGCGTGCGCGCCCACGTTGCGGTCGTAGAGGATCTTGAGGCCCTTGAGCGTGAGGAGCTCGTCGGTCGACTCGATCGTCGTGGTCTCGCTCGCGATGAGCTCGGCCAGCCCGCCGGTCGCCAGGCAGCGCGCCGGGAAGTCGACCTCGCCGCGGATGCGCGTGACCAGCGCATCGACCATGCCGGCGTAGCCGAACAGCAACCCGGCCTGCATCGACGACACCGTGTTGCGCCCGACCACCTTGCCGGGGCGCGCCAGCTCGACGCGCGGCAGCTTGGCCGCCTTGCCGTAGAGGGCCTCGGCGCTGATCTGCACGCCGGGGGCGATGATGCCGCCCAGGTACTCGCCCTTGGGCGTGACCACGTCCCACGTCGTCGCCGTCCCGAAGTCGACCACGATGCAGCCGCTCTTCAGCTGCTCGAACGCGGCGACCGCGTTGACGATCCGGTCGGCGCCGACCTCACGTGGATTCTCGTAGAGGATCGGCATGCCGGTCTTGATGCCCGGCCCTACGACGAGCGCTGGTGCGCCGAGATACCCCTTGAAGAAGCGCTGAATGCCGAAGACGGCCGGCGGCACCACCGACGAGATGATGCCCGCGTCGAGGCTGCCCCACGCGAAGCCCTCGAGCTCGAGCAGCGAGCGCACGAGGACGGCGTATTCGTCGGACGTCCGCGACGCTCGGGTCTCGATTCGCCAGTGCGCGAACAGATCGCCTCCGCGGAAGACACCGAGCACGGTGTTGGTGTTGCCCACGTCGACCGCGAGGAGACACGTCATGCGCCCTCACTCTAGCCCCGAAGTGTCCGACTTCGTAGTAGTCTCGGGCTCGATGAGGAGACTAGCCGGTTCACTTATTCTGTCGCTTGGTCTGTCGTTCGTTTCGGCCGCGTGCGGCGGGTCCTCCGACGGGCCGCCGCCACCGCTGGGCCGCCACTTCGAGGAGAGCTTCATCGCCGCCATCCCGGTCGATCAGCAGACCGACGTCATCCAGGCGCAGAACAACTACAACGTCGCGCAGCGCGAGAAGGCCAAGGCCGAGGCCGATCTGCGCGAGCAGAAGCTGCAGCTCGACGTCGCCAAGAACGAGGCGCGCGCCGCCAAGCTCGACCTCGACTCCGCCAACCAGCGCGAGAAGATGGCGCAGCAGTCGGCCGACATGAACCGCATCAACGAGGCGACCAAGGAGAAGCGCGGCGCCGAGCTGGCGCGCAACGCCGCCGACGAGCGCGTGAAGTACTACAACGCGTACGGCGCCTGGCTGAACAAGCTGCTCCGCTACACCCAGGAGAACGCGTACTGGCGCGAGTCGCAGTACGAGCTCGCCAAGGCGCGC
Organism: Kofleriaceae bacterium; assembly: GCA_035525615.1. GTDB lineage: Bacteria > Myxococcota_A > Polyangia > Haliangiales > Haliangiaceae > UBA2376. The sequence goes on from DATLEB010000355.1 coordinate 35,295, forward strand.
CTCGCGCAGAAGAACAACATCGCGCCGGCGGGCTTCAACTTCGACAACTTCGCGCAGCAGGAGCAGCAGCGCGTGAAGCGGGTCGAGGCGGCCAAGGCCAAGGCCGAGGGCGCGAAGGGCGCCGCCGCGGACTCGCGCCAGAAGTGGCTCGTGCTCCAGGGCGAGGCCGACAAGACGCTCGGCAAGAAGAGCGAGTTCCCCGATCCGATGTCGCCCAAGCCGGTCCAGGGCACCGACCCGACGTCGGGCTCGGGTGGCACCACGATCGGCGGCGGTTCGACGGGCAGCGACCAGCGCACGCAGCCGACCGAGGACGCCACCAACAACCAGGCGGGCTCGGACGGCACCGGCGCGGGCTCCGGCTCGGGCCAGTGACCCGGCATTTCCACAACTGACGTCCCCCGGATGACCACCACCGAGAGCGAGGCCGCGCGCATCCTCGTCGTCGACGACGAGAAGGTGATCCGCGAGATCCTCGCCGAGTTCCTGACCCTCGAGGGCTACCAGGTCTCGACGGTGGAGGATGGCCAGAAGGCCATCGAGGAGCTGAGGCTCCGGCCCTACGACCTCGTCATCTCCGATCTGAAGATGCCGCGGGTGTCGGGGCTCCAGCTCCTCGAGAAGCTGGCCGAGGAGAACATCAACGTCCTCACCGTGATCATGACCGGCTTCGGCACGGTCGAGACCGCGATCGAGGCGATGAAGCGCGGCGCGTACGACTACATCCTCAAGCCGTTCAAGGTCGAGGAGGTCATCCACGTCGTGCAGCGCGGGCTCTACCGCCAGCAGCTGCAGGCCGAGAACATCCGCCTGCGTGAGGCGCTCACCATCTACCAGGTGAGCGAGGCGCTCGCGACCAGCCTCGATCTCGATCACATCCTCGACACGATCTTGAAGGCGGCGCTGGCCGAGACCGACGCCGACGCGGCCACGCTTCACCTGCGCGACATCCGCACCGGCAAGTACGAGGAGCGCGTGAAGCTGGTGAGCCCGACCAGCTCGCCGGCGATCCCGATCCCGTCGTTCGAGCTGCTCGTCGAGCGCTTCGATCGCGGGCAACCGGTCGTGTCGCACGGCGACAGCGCCAATCGCTTCTTCCTGAACCCGTCGGGCTCGTCGTCGCTCGGCCCGGGCGACCTGATCTCGTTCCTGAGCGTGCCGCTGCAGGTCGGCGCCGCGGTGATCGGGGTGCTCAACACGTACAGCTTCACGCGCGGCAAGAAGTTCGACGAGGGTCACCGCAAGATGCTGACGGTGCTGGGGTCGCGCGCCGCCGGCGCGATCGACAACGCGCGCCTCTACGACGACCTGCGCATGCGCAACGACGAGCTGCGCGCGGCCAACGAGGTCCTCGAGCAGACCTTCCAGTCGACGGTCGCCGGCTTCGCGCAGGCGCTCGAGGAGACCGACCTCTACACCCGCGGCCACAGCGAGCGCGTCGCGCGCTACGCCGAGATCATCGGGCGCGGGCTCACGCTGTCGGAGTCCGAGGTGCGCCGCACCGTCGAGGCCGGCGTCATGCACGACATCGGCAAGCTGGGCGTGCGCTACGACATGCTCAACAAGCCGGGCAAGCTGACCCCCGACGAGGTGCGCGTCTTCCGCCAGCACCCCGAGAAGGGCAAGCGCATCCTCGATCCGGTCCCATGCCTCCACGGCCTCATCGACGGGTGCTGGTGCCACCACGAGTGGTGGGACGGCGGCGGCTACCCGCGCGGCCTGAAGGGCCACGACATCCCGCTGGTCGGCCGCATCGTCGCGATCGCCGACGCGTACGACGCCATGACGTCGGACCGCGCGTATCGCCGCGCCCTGCCCCACGAGGTCGCCGTCGGCGAGATCGAGCGCTGCGCCGGCACGCAGTTCGACCCCGAGCTCGCCGACCTGTTCGTGAAGATGATCGAGGCCCACCGGGCGGATATGCGGAAACGGGGCGAAGGTAGCTTGTTGCCGCGCTGATCGTTCAGCGTAGGCCGAGGCGACGCGCCATGGCGCGGACGGTGGCGGCGGGCTCGGAGGAGTCGCCGCGGCCCACTTCGCCGAGCAAGCGAGCTGCCGCGGCAGCGTTGCCGGAGGATCGAGCGAGCGCTTGGGTGAGGGCTTCGCGCTCGAGGGCGGCGCGGGCGGCGCGGAGGTCGAAGGTGCCATCGTCGAGGGCGCGCGAGATCGCCGAGCTGTCGACGATGGAGGTCGACGTGCCGGGCGCGCTGAAGAGGCGGCGCGGGAGGTCCGACGCGAGGAGCTCGTCGCCGGCGCGCTTGCCGACGAGCGACTGGTAGACGACGTTGCGGAGCTCGCGCACGTTGCCGGGCCAGGTGTGCCGCGCGAGGACCGCCTGCGCGGCGGGCGCGACGGCGTGGACGTGGTGGCGGTGCGGACCGGGCTCGTCGGCGTAGAAGCGCTCGACGAAGAACGCGGCCAGCGCCGGGATGTCGGCGGCGCGCTCGCGCAGCGGCGGCACGTGGATCGTGATCGTCGCGAGGCGGTTGTAGAGGTCGGGTGCGAGCACGCCGCGCGCGATGAGCTCGGCGGGATCGCGGTTGGTCGCGGCCACGATGCGGAAGTCGACGGCGCGCCAGAGGTTCTCGCCGAGGCGCGACACCACGTGGTCCTCGAGGACGCGCAAGAGCTTGGCCTGCAGCGTGGGCGGCGTGTCGTCGATCTCGTCGAGGAACACGGTGCCGCCGGCGGCCGCGGCGAGCTGGCCGTCGTAGTCGCGGGTCGCGCCCGAGAACGCGCCGCGTACGTAGCCGAAGAGCTCGGCCTCCATCAGCTCGTTGGGCACGGCGGCGCAGTTGATCGCGACCAGGCGATGCGAGGCGCGCGCCGAGCGCGCGTGGAGGAGGCGAGCGGCGACGTCCTTGCCGGTGCCGGTCTCGCCCGTGAACATCACCGGCAGGGACGTCTCCGCGGCGCGCGCGACGGCGGCGAGCACCTCGCGCATCGCCGCCGACTGCGCCACGAGGCCCCCGGTCTCGAGCGCGGGCTGCGGCGTGGCCAGCTCGCGCACGCGCGCGACGATGCGCGCCGCCGCGTTCGGCTCGCCCAGCCCGATCGCGTCGTACGCGCCGGCCTTGGCCGCGGCCATGCCGAGCTCGGCGCTCACCTCGCCCGGCACGACCCAGAGCCACGGCGTGCCCGGGCCGCGCGCCGCCATGGGCAGCTCGTTGCGCCGCCCGGTGACGATCGTCGCGATCGCGCCGGTGCCTCCACGCGGCAGCACGGTCACGCCGGCGGCCACGAGCGCGCGCGTCACCATCGCGGGCGCCGCCGGACCGTCCCACGTCACCAGGATCGGACCGACATCCAGTTTACGTGGCACGAAACTAGTTTACGGGCACGTCTCGACGCCGTCGAGGGGTTTCGAGGACTTGCCCCCGCGGAACCCACGGCACGCGGGGTGCTCTTACGTCGGCGCGTCCCCAGGAGGGACCTGACCATGCGCGACCTCCTCTCGTTTCTCGCCAGCCACCCGGCGGTCTTCATCCTGACCGGCACCACGCTCACCCTGCTCTTCGTGCTGCGCCTCGGCCTGCGCATCATCCACGAGCACGAGTCGGGCCTGCTCATCAAACGCTTCGGCCGGCCGCTCGCACCCGGACGTCTGGTCGCCACCGACGGCGAAGCCGGTTACCAGGCGATGATGCTCCCGCCGGGATGGCACTTTCCGGTGTGGCGCTTCCAGTACAAGGTCGAGCGCGTCCCGCTCGTCACCGTGCCCGCCGGTGAGATCGCGCTCGTCGTCGCCGCCGACGGCCGCGCCATCCCGAGCGAGCGCGTCCTCGGCCGCACCGTCGACTGCGATCACTTCCAGGACGCGAGCGGCTTCCTGCGCAAGGGCGGCGAGCGCGGCCGCCAGCTCACCATCCTCACCGCGGGCACGTACCGCATCAACCCGGCGCTCTTCACCGTCATCACCGCGAAGAACGCGAGCGCGCACGGCCTCTCGGCGACGGCGCTGCGCGTGTTCCAGGTGCCGGCCGAAGCCGTCGGCATCGTGACCGTCCTCGACGGCCGCCCGATTCCGTCTGGCGATCTCGCCGGCCCGGTCGTGGCGCACCACGAGGGCTTCCAGCGCGCACAGGCGTTCATCGAGGCCGGCGGCTGCCGCGGCCTGCAGGAGCAGGTGCTGCTCTCCGGCGCGTGGAACCTGAACCCGTGGTTCGTGCGCGTCGAGCTCATTCCGCTCACCGAGATCCCGATCGGCTACGTCGGCGTCGTCGTCAGCTACGTCGGACAGGAGCACGTCGACCTCACCGGCGCCGACTTCACGCACGGCGACCTCGTCGAGCGCGGCCGCAAAGGCGTCTGGGTCGAGCCGCTCTTGCCCGGCAAGCACCCGGTCAACACGCAGGTGATGAAGGTCGAGCTCGTCCCGACCACCAACATCGTCCTCAACTGGGCCGGCCGCACCGAGAGCCACCAGTACGACGAGCGGCTCGCGCCGATCACCGTGCGCAGCAAGGACGGTTTCTCGTTCTCGCTCGACGTCTCGCAGATCATCCACATCGCGATGAACCACGCGCCGCGCGTCATCTCGCGCGTCGGCTCGATGCAGAATCTCGTCGATCACGTGCTCCAGCCCGTGGTCGGCAACTACTTCCGCAACTCGGCGCAGCAGGTGAGCGTGCTCGAGTTCCTGTCGGCGCGCAGCGAGCGCCAGCGCGAGGCGTTCGGCCACATCCGCGAGGCGCTCGGGCTCTACGACGTCGAGTGCATCGATACGCTCATCGGAGACATCCAGGCGCCGGCCGAGCTCATGAAGACGCAGACGGACCGCAAGATCGCGGACGAGCTGCAACGCACGTACGACGCGCAGCGCGAGGCGGAGGTGCAGCGCCAGGCGCTGGCCCGCGAGAACGCCGTCGCCAACATGCAGGCCGAGGTGGTTCGCTCGGAGCAGATGGTGCGCATCGCGCAGACCAACGCGACCGCCGCGATCGAGGCCGCGCGCGGTGAAGCCGGCGCCGCGCTCGCCCGCGCCGAAGCGGACGCGGCGGGGACGCGGCTCAAGGGCGACGCCGAGGCCAGCGCCGCCCGCGCCGTCGGCGCCGCGCGCGCCGCGAGCTTCCAGGTCGGCCGCGAGGCGCTCGGTGAGGGCGCGTTCACGGCCATCGAAGTCGCGAGCGTCCTCGGCAAGAGCGGCGTGAAGCTCGTGCCCGACGTCGCGGTCGGAGGGAGCGGCGACGGCTCGATGCGCCTCGCCGACGTGCTCATCGGCCGGATGCTCGCCACTCCGAACGGCACGGGCGGCTCGAACGGCCACGGCTGAGGTATCGTCGCCCCATGCGAACTGCTGGGGTTCTCGCTGTGGTGCTCCCGCTCGCGCTCGTCGCGTGCGGGAGCAAGAAGAAGGAAGAAGCCGCGGGCAGTGGCTCGGCGAGCGCCGCCGCGAAGGCGCCGCCCGTCGAGGACAGCGAGGAGAGCGTCGCGAAGGCGAAGCTGAAGGAGATCGGCGAGCTCGCCGTGAACTACCAGCGCTCGAAGGGCACGTACCTCGAGGGCAAGGTCGGGCCGTCGCCGGCGAAGGCGTGCTGCGAGCAGCCCAAGGGGGAGTGCTACCAGCAGGACACCGACTGGAGCGATCCGGTGTGGACCGCGCTCGGGTTCAAGGAGCGGACGATGTACACGCGCTACCGCTACACGTACGAGGGCGAGCGGCTGTCGTTCACGGCGACCGCGACGGCGGACGTGAACTGCGACGGGAAGCCGAAGACGTTTCGCATCGCGGGCAACTACGACGCCGACAACATGGCGCGCGTGACCGAGCCGGAGCTGGTCGTGCCCGTCGAGACGGGGACGCCGTGATGCGCGCGCGTGCGGCGCTGGTGATGGTGCTCGTCGTCGCGTGCGGCGGCGGCGGCAAGGCGACGGGAACGGGTGACGGAACGACGGTCACGGGTGCAGGAGAAGAATCCAGGTCGGGCACGGGCACGGGCACGGGCACGGGATCCGAGGCAGCGACGGGAGCGAAGCCCATCGCGGCGCCGGCGGGCTTCGCGGAGGCGGATGCGATCACGATCGACGGCGGCGATGTCGTCACGTGGAGCTTCGCCGGCGGAAAGGTCGCCGAGCTCGGGCGAGCGACGCTCGCGAAGGTGGATCCCGAGGACTACATGGCGGCGCTCGATGGCGACTGGGCCGATCGCGATCACTTCTTCGTGCACGTGCCGCCGCGCGACGTCTTCGTGGTCACCGCCGCCGGCATCACGCCGGTGACCGTGCCGCCCGAGTCGGCGTTCAAGGCGCCGCGCCCGAAGGTCGACGACGACGAGGGGCTGAACGAGGGCGGCGTGATGGACGGCCGCGACACCGGGCTCGTCGTCACGAAGGACCACGAGGCCTGGTGGTCGGAGTGCCCCTGGGGCTTCCCCTACGACGGCTGGCAGTGCGAGATCTACGTCTCCGCGCGCCTGTGGCCGACCGCCAAGACCATGACCGACCAGACCGGCGTCGGACCCCGCTCGTTCGACTGGGCCGGCGCCAAGGTGTCCGGGTTCCGGACCAAGGAGCTCGACGAAGGCCGCGAGCTCGGCTGCACGCCGCCGGCCGGCACGCGGTACAAGCAGACCAGGCTCGGGGGCAAGTCCGAGGACGGCGAGATGGTCTACGCCACCGAGTGGGTGTCGGCGTCGCCGCCTCGCCTGCTCCTCATCTGGGGCTCGCCGGGTTACGCCGACCTCGTGCCCACGCGCTGGGAGCTCCACGACGGCTGTCTCGAGAAGCCGGTGCTCCACGGCGAGTGGGCGACGCCCGGCCCGGCGCCGTACTGGCTGGGCGACACGACGATCTACAAGGGCGGCGACGCGCTCGGCCCCATCACGGGCAACGTGCGCTTCCGGCCGCCTACTTGATCGTCACGGCGAGGCCAACGGCGCCGCCCAGGAACGTATCGACCGCACCACCCGCGACACGCTCGTCGCCCGGCTCGGGGTTCATCGCGAAGAAGTAGTGCCGCACGTCGGCGCGCGCGTACGCACTCAGCCAGCGCGTCACCCGCAGGCCGGCACCGAGCGACGCGTCGAGGCCGTTGCCCGTCGTGCGTGGAAACCAGTCCTTCAGCTCGCCGACGCTCACCAGCTGCCGCCACCCGCCGCGCGCCATCCACGTCCAGCGCCCGCGCGGCACCGCGAGGTCGAGGCCGCCGCGCGCGTACCGGTACGTCACGTCGGGCACGAGCTCCTCCACCATCTGCTCGTCGTCGATCGAGAAGGCCTGCTGCCCGAACGCCGCGCTC
>DATLEB010000286.1:0-12772 GCA_035525615.1 Kofleriaceae bacterium
TCGACGTACGGCCGCAGGAACGGCTCGGCGCCCGGCGGGATCTGGTACTTCTCCGCGCGCAGCCACGCGTCGAGCCCGGCCGAGTCCGTCGCCGACAGGATCACGATCTGGTACTCGCCGACCTCGAACTGCGCCTCGATCTTCACGCCGTAGTCGCCGCCCTTGCCCGCGGATTCCTCCTTGGGCATGGCCGTGGTCGGCATCGCGACCATGTCCTTCTCGTAGTCGTGCTGCGGCTGACAGGGATCCTGCTCCCAGTACTCGACCAGGCGCGGCGCGCCCATCGCGTCGACGCGCCCGAACACGTCCCGGGGCAAGGTCTTCACGTCGGCTTCCTGCAGCACCGTCGGCACCGGGATCACCAGCGCGAACGCCTCGGGCGGTCCCTTGTAGTTGTTCTGCATCGACAGGACGGTCCGCGCGCCCATGCGCATCAGCACGACCTGCGTCGCGTCGTTGAACATCTCTCCGCCCGCGCCGTTCACGTAGAACCCGCAGAACGCGTCGGCGGCGCGCGGAACGAGCGTGGCGGCGACAGCGGCGGCGATGAGTAGCTTGCGCATCAGATCCCTCTCCTTCGGCGAATCACGATCAGTCCGACGACGGCGGAGAGCGCCAGCGCTCCCGCCGCACCTTCGGCTCCAAGATCAGAGGAGCACGCGCAGCCGCGCGCGCCCTTCGAGACCGCACCCGGCGACTTCGGCAGCGGCACGCCCGCCTTCACGCCGATCTCCGGCACGTCCTCGGCGACGACCATGGGCAGCTCGATCGCGCCGCGCGGCGCGAACGCCGTGTTGGTCGCGGCCTGGGTGCCGCCCGCGCCCTCGGCGAGCTCGACGCCCGGCGGCGGCCCGCCCCAGCGGCCGCGGATCGGGCTCTCGCACTTGATCTCGCCGGTCCACTCGTGGCGGATGGCGTAGCGGCCCTGGAAGTTGTTGTAGCTGTCGGGCCGCGCGCGTTCCTCGAGCTTGCCGTCGGCGGCCATCTGCTCGCGACCGCCGACGATGGGCTCGACGCCCTTGAACACGAGGTCGTCGGTCAGGTCGTCCTTGCCGTAGCGCGCGTGCAGGCGCGTGAGCACGTACGTGCCGCTGCCGCCCTCGAGCACGTCGGCGCCGAGCGTGGCGAAGTCGTGATAGTCGAGGTTCGGCCCCGGGCACGGATCGCACGTCATCGCGTCCCACGCGTACTCGGTGACGACCGCGCCCGCGTTCTGCTCGAGCGTGCGATCGAAGAGCGCGGCGTAGAACTCGCCGAAGCGCGCCCGCGCCTCCTCCTTCACGTCGAGGTTGGTCGGGATCGTGACGTTCTTGTAGTTCGCGACCTCGTAGCGCTGGCTCGACAGGATGTTGACGATCAGATCCTGCGTGCCCGCCGAGTTCGCGAGGCCGAGCCGCACGGGCAGCACGAGCTCGTCGCTGTCGTAGTGGAAGCGCAGCGGCGAGAGCGTCGCCATGCCGTTTTCGAACTTCACCTTCTTGGGGTTCACCTTGGCGACGAAGAACTTCGAACCCGCCTCGACGTATGGCCGCAAGAGCGCCTCGGCGCCCTTCGGGATCTTGTAGCGCTGGTCGCGCAGCCAGCGATCGAGGCCGGCCGCCTCGGTCGCCGACAGGATCACGACCTGGTACTCGCCGACCTCGAAGCGCGCCTCGACCTTCACGCCGTAGTCGGCGTCGGCCGACGCGCTCTCGAGCACCATCGGACCGCCGCCGGCGCCGCACATCGGGCAGCCGCCCAGGTCGTAGGGCATCTCGGCCACGCACGGGTCGACCTCCCAGTACTCGACCAGGCGCGGCGCGCCCATCGCGTCGACCTTGGTGAAGACCTCGCGGGGGAGCGTCTTCACGTTCTCCTCCTTGAGGACGACCGGCACCGGCACGACCATGGCGAAGTCGGTCGGCGGTCCCTGGTAGTTGTTCTGCATCGAGAGCACGGTGCGCGTGCCCTCGCGCATCAGCACGACCTGCGTCGCGTTGTTGAACATGCCGCTGTCGGCACCGCTCACGTAGAACCCGCAGAACGCGTCGGCGGTCGCCGGCGCGAGCGAGACCGTGGCGACAGCGACTGCGAGGAGACTCGAGCGCGCGATCATCTGGTACCTCCCCCGATGAGGGGCTGATGATAGACAAACGCGCGATGGGTGTCCTTGGACCTACAGTCCAAGATCGACTTTGTCGTCGCCTCGTTACAACGTCGGCAGCCGAGATCAGCAGCCGCTGATCAGCAGCCGCTGATCAGCAGCCGACGATCGTCATGGTCTCGACCAGGTCGACGCGGGCCTGCTCGCACGTCGCCGCGGCGCGCGTGCGCTCGGCCTCGGCGTCGGGGCCGGGCGCGACGGTGGCCCAGCGCGCGACGCGCTGCATCCCGGCGTGAAGCCGCTGCTTGGCGTCGGCGGGCACCTTCTCGCACCGCATGAGCCGCGACACCGCGACGACCAGCGCCTCGCACTCGGGGATGCGGATGCCGCCGGCGGTCGCGTCGGACGGCGCCGGCACGCAGCCCGCCTCGACGAGCGACGCGCGCAGCGGCGTGGCATGGACGCCGCACGTGCGTGCGGCCGCGGTGCGCGCACGGCCGGGTCGCGCGGCGCCGGCGATGATCGTGCGCTCGTCGTCGGAGAGGACGGTCGGCGCAACGCCGTCGCAGCGCCCGGCGATCGCCTGCAGCGCGGCGAGCTCGTCGCACGCGGGCGCGCCGGTCCCCTCGCGCGTGAGCGCCAGCGTGCCGGTGCAGCCCGACGCGAAGCGCACCGCGAGCGTGGCGCGGTTGTGCTTGCCGGTCGTCCACTCGACGCGCAGGTCGTCGCGCGTCGCCTCGAGCTTCTTCGCCGCGAACGGCACCAGCACCTGCGGACCGAGGCCGTCGAGCACCGGCGCGAGATCGAGCGCGTAGCCCGAGCCGTCGCGCGCGACGTCCAGCACGGCGCGCGCCGCGCCCGTGGCCGCGCAACCGCGCCACGTGATCGTGGCGCGCCAGCGACCGACGACCGCGGCGGGATCCGGCTCGGACCACACCGCCGGTTGCGCGCTGGCGGAGCCGGCCGCGGCTGCGAGCAACATCGGGACGAGGCGCCGCCGCACGCCCTACTGTGACACGGCCGCCGACCGACGCGACGTGAGCAAGTACACGAGGAAGCCGGCGAGGATGGTGCCGCCGCCGTACGCCGCATTCCACGGGTTCCAGCGGATCTGCACGAACGCGGCCCACGCCGACACGGCGACGAAGAGGATCGGCGCGATCGGATAGAGCGAGGCGCGATACGGTCGCGGCGCGTCGGGACGCTTGATGCGCAGCACGATGACGGCCGCCACGGCGAGCGCGCCGAAGATCGAGAGCGTGAACCCGATGTACGCGACCAGCGGCTTCAGATCGCCGACCAGCACGAACGCGCACGCGAGCACGCCCTGCACGACGACCGAGACCGCGGGGACGCCGCGTGACGTCTTCTGCGCGAGGATGCGCGGCAGCGCGCCGTCCTCGGCCATCGACGCGTAGACGCGTGGGCCGGCCATCACCATCGCGGACACCGACGAGACCAGCGCGAGCGCGATGATCGCGGCGACGGTGTCGCCGATGCGCGCGCCGAAGAGCGCCCTGGCGGTGGCGGCGCCGACCTCGGCGATGGGCCCGCCGCCATCCTTGCCGGCGAGCATCTCGGGCGAGAGCGCGTAGAGGAAGGTCACGTTGGCGAGGAGGTACAGCACCATCACGACCACGGTGCCGAGCAGGAGCGAGCGCGGCAGCGTCTTCTGCGGGTTCTCGAGATCCGACGCGATGTACGCCGCCGCGTTCCAGCCCAGGTACGCGAGCGTCACCCAGTAGAGCGACATCGCGAACGGCTCGCCGGCGACGTTGTCGAGGCCGCCGGCGCGTGGCGAGAGCTGGTGCCAGTCGCCCTCGCCCAGGAGGAGGCCGGCGGCGATGAAGCCGGCGATGAGGATGACCTTTCCGAGCGTGAACGCGGCCTGCACGCGGCCGCCGATCACGGTGTCGAACGCGTGCAGGCTCATCATCGCGAGGATGAGCACGACCCCGATCAGCTTGGCGTTGGTGTCACCGGCGAGCGCCGGCCACACCACGCCGGTGTACTTGCCGAAGAGGAGCGCGGACGTCGCGATGGGCGCGGAGAAGCCGGCGAACAGCGAGACCCAGCCCGACATCGCCCCGACCGCCGGGTGATACGCCTCGCGCAGATAGACGTACTCGCCGCCGGCGCGCGGCATCATCGCGCCGAGCTCGCCGTACGCGGTGGCGCCGGCCAGCGCGAGCAAGCCGCCCAGGAACCAGGCGAACAGCATCGTGCCGCCGTCGTGCAGATCGGCGGCCTGGTACCCGCTCGAGCCGAAGATGCCCGTGCCGATCATGTTGGCCACCACGATCGCGGCGGCCGTCCAGAGGCCGAGCTTGCCGGCGCTACCCGTGCTCACAGGCTGTCAACGCACGTGGCGGTCGAGGAATGCCAGGGCGTCGCGCCAGCAGTGCTTGGCGCGGGGCTGCCAGACCATTGCGTGGAATGCATGGATGCCGCCCGGGTAATACCGCGCTTCGCAGGGCACATCGCGCGCGCCGAGCGCCTTTTCGAGGCGACGCGTGTCGTCGAGGAGCGGGTCCTTGGTGCCGACCGGCGCGAAGAACGGCGGCAGTGCGCGATCGAGGACATCGCCGCGCTCGAAAACGACCAGCGGATCGGCGAGGTCGCGGCCGGCGCCGATCGGCGCCTGGTGCAGGTACGACTTCGACGTGCCGCGCAGCATCCCGTGCACCCACGACGGCATCGGTCGGCGCGCGAAGCGCTCGGGGCGCGAGACCTCGAGCAGCGCGCAGAACGGCATCGTGGCGCGCGGCACGACGCCGGCGTCGAACACGGCGCGCGCATACGGCTCCTCGCGGCGCTGACACGCGGCCAGCGTCAGCGCGGTGACGAGGTTGCCACCCGCCGACTCGCCGGCGACGGCGACCCGCGAGAGGTCACCGCCCAGACGCTCGGCCTCGCGCAGCATCCACATCCACGCCGCGCACGTGTCCTCGATCGCCGCCGGGTACGGATGCCGCGGCGCGAGTCGGTACGAGATGTTCACGACGAGGTAGCCGTGCCGCGCGAACGCGAGGCCCATCAGCCAGTGCGTGTCCTTCGACAGGATGCGGAAGGCGCCGCCGTGGACATAGAAGACGATGGGCAGCGGACCGGGACGGTCGGTCGGCTTGTAGATGTCGAGCAGGTGATCGGAGACGTCGGTCGGCGCGTAGCGCACGTCGCGCGTGACGGCGACGCGGTGGCGTTCGGGTCGACTGTGCGGATGGAGCCGGCCCGCGCGCGAGAGCCCGTGGAAGAAGAGGCTGCTCACCCGATGCGCGACCTCGTCCTGAACGCGCACGCGGCGGGAGACTGCCATGAGGAGAGTTTACCCAGATCGGGCGCGGGCACGGGCACGGGCACGGACACGGGTCAGAAGAAGAAAGGCGATCGCGAGGTTGCCGCGGGGGTCCACCCCCGTCGAGCAGCAGCCGCCGCCGAGATCCTCGGGATCCTCGCCGGCATCGGCGCCGCCTTCGCCGGCGTCGGGCATCGACAGGTCGGGCACGCACGGACCGATCGCGCGCTCGATCACGATGTCCTCGCCGTAGTAGAAGCGCAGGATCTCGTCGACGCTGCGGCCCTGCTCCGAGAGGCAGTCGCTGCCGTTCTGCGACATGCACCCGCGGTTGGCGTAGTTGGTGGGCGAGACGAAGCCGAGCGTGGTCTGGATGACGTCGGCGCCGGAGCGGCCGGCGTTGTACGTGACGTAGCGCTCGGTGTTGGTGGGATCGGTGGTGCCGCCGTGGCACGTCGTGGCGTCGGGGAGCGCGCCGGCGACGTAGAACGCGGCCACCTGCGTCGCCGCGGTGGCCGGCGGATACCGGAGGACGAGGCCGGCGGTCGTCGCGGCCGCGTCCACGTGCTGCTGTAGCGGTGGACGCGAGCACGTGTAGACCTGATCGCCCTGCCCGTCGCCGATGTCGCCGGTGCGATCGAGCCGGTAGTAGAGGTAGCTGCGCGCGGCGATGGCCTGCGCCTCGAGCGCGGCCTGATCGGCGGCGCCGTTCTCGCACTGGACGACGTGCGGCAGATAGTCGGTCTCGACCTCGACCTGGCGCGCGCCCGACGGCGTGTTGACCGTCGCCGTGCAGTACGCGTCGAGCGACTGCGAGCGCTCGCCGAGGTCGGCGCCGTCGCACGCCGCGACGAGCAACAACCCCAGCGAGAGACGTCTCATCAGGGCGCGGCCTCGAGCTTCAGGCGTACCGTGCGGCTGCGGCCCGCGTTCACGACCTCGAGCGCCACCTCGTCGCCGATCTTGCGCTTGTCGAGGACCTGGAAGAGATCGTCGGCGCGCGTGACCGCGACGCCGTCGATCTGCACCAGCACGTCGCCGAGCACCCAGCCACCGTCGGGGCCGCGCGTCATGCCGACGACGCCGCCGCGCCCGGCCGGTCCGCCCGGGACGACGGACTGGACGATCACGCCCTTCACGTTGAGCTGCTTGGCGACCTGATCGCTGGCGAGGTTCACGCCCATCACCGGGCGCACGATGCGTTTGTACTGGAGGATCTGCGGGACCATGCGGTTCACCGTCGAGACCGGGACGGCGAAGCCGATGCCGGCTGACGCGCCCGTCGGGCTGTAGATCGCGGTGTTCACGCCGATGAGGCGGCCGTGGCTGTCGAGGAGCGGACCGCCCGAGTTGCCGGGGTTGATCGGCGCGTCGGTCTGGATGACGTCGTAGATCGTCCGCTGGGTGACGCTCTTGATCTCGCGGCCGAGGCCGCTGATGACGCCGGTGGTGAGCGTCTGATCGAGGCCGAACGGGTTGCCGATGGCGAGCACGCTCTGGCCGACGCGCAGCTCCGAGGAGTCGCCGATGGCGATCTTCTTGAGCTTCGACGGCGGGGCATCGATCTTCACGACGGCGATGTCCTTGTCGGGCGCGGCGCCGAGCACCTTGCCGTCGTAGGTGGTGCCGTCGGCGAGCGTCACGCGCGCGGTCTGCGCGTCGGCGACCACGTGATAGTTCGTGACGATGTGCCCCTGCTCGTCCCAGACGAAGCCGCTGCCGGTGCCGCGCGGGATCTCGGTGATGTCCATCGTGAACTCGTTGCGACGGACGGCGATGTTGGTGATGTGCACGACCGAGGGCGAGGCGCTCTCGAACACGGCGATGCGCGCCTTCTCGTCGGCGCCCAGGTCACCGGACGGGAGCGTGACGGCGCGAGGCTCGTACACGATCTCGGGCTTGGCGGTGCGCTGGCGCAGGACGGTGAAGACGAGGGCGCCTGCGACGAGCAGCAGGAGCACCGCGAGGACCTTGGTCATGAGCGCCGAGTCGCGCGCGGCGGCCCCCGAGCGCGAGTGAGGATCGGTCGGATGCATCGTCCCCGAGTGTGACACGGCGGCGACCGTGCAGGCGTCGCCGCGGTGTCAGGCGCCGACGGCGGCGCGGAGGGCCTGGCGGCCGCGGTGTGTGCGGATCTTCACCGTCGGGAGCGACAGCCCGAGGGCGTCGGCGACCTCGGCCTCGGACAGGCCGTCGACGAAGCGCATGCGGAGGACGTCGCCGTAGCGGTCGTCGAGCGCGGCGAGCTCGGTCGCGGTGCGCAGGGCGACCTCGGCACACGCCAGGTGCTCCTCGGGGTTCTGACCGGGGGCGCAGGCCTCCGCGACCGCGCCCAGGCTCACCATCTGGTCGGTGCGGCGACGGCGGCGGCGGCGAAGGTACGTGATCGCGGCCGTGCACGCGATGCGGTAGAGCCACGTCCGATACCGAGCGTCGCCGCGGAACCGGTCGCGGTAGCGGAACGCGAGCAGGAGCGCGTCCTGCGTCACATCGGCGGCCGCGTCGTCGTCGCGGACGATGCGGCGGGCGACCGAGAACACGAAGCGCCGGTCGTCCGCGGTGAACGTCGCCGAGCCGCCGACCGGTGATTCGTTCATACCGTTCACAGTGTGACCGTATAGACACAATTGCAAGACGTTTTGATGGATTTTGTTGCCGTCGTCGTTGTAGGTGTCTATGCTGAAACGTTCATGCCCGTCCTGCTGCTCTCGCCGCGCCAGCTCGCCGACGCCATCGGCGTCAGCGAGTCGTCGCTCAAGCGATGGGCCGACGCCGGCAAGCTCGCCGTGTCGCGCACCGACGGCGGCCACCGCCGCATCGCCGTGAGCGAGGCGGTGCGCTTCATCCGCGACTCGGGCGCGACCGTGGTGCGACCCGACCTGCTCGGCCTCGCCGGCGCGAGCGCCGCGGCTGACGCGGGCGCGAGCAAGCGCCGCGGCCAGTTCCGCGCGTCGCAAACCGGACGTGCATCGACCGATGCGACCTTCGCCGACGCGCGCGTCGTGCGCACCGCCCTCGTGGCGCGCTTCCTCGGCGGCGAATCCATCGCTGCGCTCGGCGACGGCCCCATCGCCGACGCCATCGCGCGCATCGCCGACCTGCGCGCGCACGGCCGCGACGCGAAGTGCGAGATGCTTGCCCGCGCCGCCGAGGACGCGTGGACGCACGCCATCGCCGCCGTCCGTGCCCTGTGCAACGTCGGCGCCGACGCGCCCGTCGCCGTCGGTGGTGCACGCGCGCCCGCCGCCGACGCTCCCCACGTGGGGACGACGCTCCGCTCCGCCGTCGTCGCCGCGGTGCTAGCCGGCGAAGGCCTGCGCGCGATCGATCTCGGCGCCCACGTGGGCGGCGCCGTCCTGCGCGCCGCGGTCGCCGCTCACCAGCCGGCGATCACGTGGCTCGTCGACGACATCACCATCGACCTCGACAACTACCGCGTTCGCACCCTCGCCGAAGTCGCCGCGTTCACGCGCGGTCGTCGACGCTGAGACTCGACCTTGACCTTGACGCCAACGTTGACCTTGACCTTGACCTTGACCTTGACCTTGACCTTGACCTGAACTTGAACCTGAACCCTACCCTTGACGTTGACCTTGACTTCACACCTTGACGCTCGGCGTCGCGTTCTCAGGGGTCAACGTTTGTGGTCAACGTCAACGTCAACGGTGGGGTTCAAGTTCAGGTTCAGGTCAACGTCAACGTCAACGTCAACGTTCGAGTCAACGTTCAGGTCAAGGTCAAGGTTGAATCGCGTGATCAGTCCGGGTGCGCGCTCAAGAAATGCTCGGCCTCGAGCGCGGCGGCGCAGCCCGAACCGGCGGCCGTGATCGCCTGGCGGTACTTCTTGTCCTGCACGTCGCCGGCCGCGAACACGCCTGCCACGCTGGTCTCCGTCGTGCCCGGCGTCGTCAGCACGTAGCCCTGGTCATCCAGCTTCAGCTGGCCGCCGAGGAAGTCGGTGTTCGGCTTGTGGCCGATCGCGAAGAAGAGGCCGGCCGAATCGATGTCGCGCACGGCGCCGGTCTTGAGATCCTTCACGCGCGTCTTCTGCACGATCCCGTCGCCCAGCACCTCGGTGACCTGGCTCGAGTAGAGGATCTCGATCTTCGGGTTCGCCTTGGCGCGCTCGGCCATGATCTTCGAGGCGCGCAGCTCGTCGCGGCGGACCACGATGTAGACCTTCGAGGCGAACTTGGTGAGGAAGGTGCCCTCCTCCATCGCCGAGTCGCCGCCGCCGATCACGAACAGCGACTTGTTGCGGAACATCGGCAGCGCGCCGTCGCACACGGCGCACGCGCTCACGCCCTTCTGCCACAGCTCGCCATCGCGCGTGCCGGGGATGTCGTCACGCTTCGCCGTCGCGCCGGTCGCGACGATGATCGCGCGCGCCACGCCCTCGCGCTCGTCGCTCGCGTACCTGAAAGGTCGGCGCGAAAGGTCGAGCTTGTTGATGGTCTCGGTGTGGATGACCGTCCCGAAGCGCAGGGACTGCGCGCGGAAGCGGTCGCACAGCTCGGGCCCGCCGATCCCCTCCGGGAAACCCGGGAAGTTCTCGACGTCGGTGGTCGTGGTGAGCTGGCCACCGGCGGCGACGCCACCTGCCATCCAACCCTCGAACAGGACCGGATTCAGGTTGGCACGCGCGGCGTAGATGGCGGCGGTGTGCGCGGCCGGGCCGCTTCCGATGATGACGACGTTATCGACCATGGCGCGGCAGTCTACAATCAAACCAAGAATGCGCGACACCGCCATCGGCCAGCTCGAATCGTCGCACCGCCGCCACGACGATCGCCTGGAGCTCCTCGTCGTTGCGGCCGAGCAGCTCGCCAGCGGTCACGGCGGCCCGGACGATCTCGAGGAGCTCGAAGATCACGTCACCTGGTTCGCGCGCTCGGTGCCCATGCACTTCGGCGACGAGGACGAGGTGGTGTTCCCGGCGCTCGTGGCCGTGCGCCCCGACCTCGCCGCGCCGCTCGCCGCCATCTCCGCCGAGCACGCCGGTCTCCTCGCCGCCCACACGCACGTGCGCGAGGTCGTGCTCGGCTGGAAGGGCTTCGAGCCGGCCGCCGACACGCTACCGAGCTTCGTCGCCGCGGTGCGCGACCTGGCGACGCGCTACCGCGATCACGCCGCGCGTGAGGACGCGCTGTTCGCGACGCTCGCCGCGTCCGAAGGCGACGCCGGCGTCACGCTCGACAACGAGTCACTCCTCGCCGCTCTCGGAACCCGACGCGGCCGCTGACTTCTCGTCCTTGTCGCTCTCGTTCGCAGCGGCCTTGTCGCGCTTGTTCTTCTTGCCCGACTTGCCGCCGCC
Source organism: Kofleriaceae bacterium (assembly GCA_035525615.1). Taxonomy (GTDB): domain Bacteria; phylum Myxococcota_A; class Polyangia; order Haliangiales; family Haliangiaceae; genus UBA2376. Next base: position 10,693 of record DATLEB010000286.1, read on the forward strand.
GCTCGCGGCCTTCTCGTCCTTCGCGGTCTTCATCTTCTCGACCTTCATCGCGGCGAGGCTCGACTTGCGGCCGCCCGGGCGCTTGCCCATCTCCTCGGCGCTCGGCGCCGGCACGCCGTTCTTCCACAGCCAGAACGTGCCGTACGCCGCCGCCATCATGAAGACCAGCGAGCACCACTGTGCGAACGTGAAGCCGGCGTAGCGGGGATCGGACGTGTTGAGGCGCCAGTACTCGAGGAAGAAGCGCACCGGCGCGTAGAGGAGGCCCGTCACCGCGGCGATCATGCCGGCGGGCAGCCGCCGCTTCTTCTGGAACGCGAGCCACAGGACGAAGACGTTCACCGGGATGAGGTACGCGAGCTCGTACATCGCGAGGTTGTGAGCGCGGATGATCGTGCCGTGCCCGCCGAGCTCGTCGTAAACGCCGCGCGCGATGAGCTCGCCGCGCGGGTAGTCGACGCCCAGCGTCGATGACGTCGCACGCCCGATGTGGTCGTGCACGACGCTGCAGCCGATGCGACCGATCGAGAACGCCGGTAACAACCCGATGGTCGCCGTGTCGCACAGGAGCCCCGGCGTCATCCGCTTCCACCAGATCCAGAACAACAGGCCCGAGATGCCACCGACGAAGCCGCCGTAGGAGGAGATGCCGTCCCACATCTTGAGGAGCAGGATCGGCCCCTCCGCCGCGAGCCGGTCTTGCTCGTACATCAGGATGTCGAGCACGTGCGCGCCCAGGAACCCGGTGACGATGACCCACATCGTCACCGACCGGATGTCGTCGTCCTCGATGTTGTGGCGGAACCCGTAGCGCCGCAGGATCTCGGCGCCGATCAGCACGCCGGTCGCGACGATGATGCCGAACGGCTGGAGCGGGATGCCGATGTCGAGGGTCGGCAGGGAGAAGAACGGCAGTGCCACGGGCGGACCTTACACCACCAATCTCGGTGGCGCGCACGTCCATTCCCCGCTACCGTGCGCTCGTCGTGGTCTGGGAACCATTCGCGCTCGCCATCTTCTTCGGCCTCCTGGTCTCAGCCGCCATCTACTTCATCGTGATGTGGCCGATGGTGGAGCCCGAGCCGGAGCTCGACTCCGAGTCGGGCGACGACGACGCCCCCGCGGTATCCTCCAAGGAATGAGACGGATGCTCGTCGCGGTCGCGCTGGTCCTCGTGACCACGCCCGCGATCGCGCCGGCGTCGCCGGGCCGCGCCGTCCGTGTCGAGCATCACATCGCCGACGACGCGCCGTCGATCGGTCCGCACGACGCGATGGTCACCGTCGAGCTCTTCTTCTCTCCGGGCCAGGTCCCCGCGCACGACGCGTACCGCACGCTCAAGGAGCTGCAGAAGAACCACCCGACGCGCGTGCGTGCCGTGTTCCGGCCGCTCCGCCGCAACCAGAACGCGCCGGCGATCGCGCTCGCGGCGCACCGGCGCGGCCTCTTCTTCGAGCTGATGGACGCGCTGTCGGCCGGCTCGGTCGCGCCCAGCCCGACCGCCACGGTCGAGGTGGCGGTGAAGGTCGGCCTCAGCCGCTCCGCCGTCGAGCGCGCGCACCTCGACGTTGCCGTCGACGCGGCGCTCGACGAGAACGAGCACCGCAAGCACCGCCTCGGCACGACGACCAACCCCGAGCTCGTGATGAACGGCCGGCCGCTCGGGTCGATCGTGCACGCGGGCACGGCCACCGTCGAGAACCTCGAGCTGCAGTACCGCATCGCGCTCGACGACGCGCGCCGCGCGCTCGGCCAGGGCGTCCCGGCGCGCGCGCTCGCGGCGTGGGGCGAGCGACGCGAGCTGTGCGACGACGACGGGCCTGACAAGCTCGACAAACCCGACGAGGCCGACGAGCCACCCAGCTTCGCCTGGCACCTCGGCGAGCTGCTCGAGCGCGGCTCCGGCTGCGCCGTGCTGCAGCACTCGCCGGCCACGCTCGACGAGTACAACCCCGATGCACCGCCGCGCCGCGACGATGCGCCCCTCCTGGTCAAGCCGCTGCCGCCCGCCGGGCTGCCCACGTACGGCCCCTCCGACGCGGCCGTCCCCATCTTCGTCATCTGCAACCTGCGCGGCCGC
>DATLEB010000364.1:0-30651 GCA_035525615.1 Kofleriaceae bacterium
AAACATCGTCACTACCCCCGCCGGCGCGCTCGTCCGCGCCAACGGCCGCTACTACGGCGAGACGCCGCTCCAGGCGGCGCTACCGTGCGGCCGCGTCACCATCTCCCTTGCCTACCGCCGCTACGCCACCGTCGAGAAGACGATGAGCTTCTCCGCCGACAAGCCGGCCGAGATCAAGCTCGCGCTCGCGCGCCCCGAGCACAAGATCAAGCTGGTCTCGACGCCCGGCGGCGCCACCATCTCGATCAACGGCCGCAAGGTCGGCACCACCCCCGCCTCCATCACCGTCCCCGGCTACTCGATGCTCGCCATCGAGCTGCGCCGCGCCGGCTTCAAGACGCTGCGCGTGAAGCACTACTCGAAGCGCAACGGCGAGGTCGTCGCCGGCCGCCTCGAGAAGGGCAGGTGACGCCCCGACGCGCGGTGACGTCAGCCGACTTCTTCGGCGTACGTCATCACGAGATACATGACGGCCTCGCCGCGGCCCGCGTTCCTGTACGCGTGCGGCGCGTCGGCCTCGAACAGGATCGAGTCGCCGGTCTCGAGGCGATGCGTGTCGCCGCCGACCTCGATCTCGACGGTGCCCGCGGTCACCACGAGGTTCTCGCTCGTGCCGGGCGCGTGCGGATCCGCGGTCTCGACGCCGCCCGGCGTGAGCCGCAGCTCGTAGAACTCGACGCGGCGCGGCTCGTCGAACGGGAACAGCGCGCGCGAGCTGAACGAGCGGTCCTTGCTGGTGAGGACCTTGCTGTCGTTGCTCCGCAGGATGAGCGCGCCCGATTGCGTCCGCGTCGAGATGAGCGCCGAGAACGTGACCTCGAGCGCGCGCGCGATCTTCCACAGCACGTTGATGGTCGGCGCGCTCTGCCCGAGCTCGATCTGGCCGAGCATCGCGCGGCTCACACCCGACAGCTGCGAGAGCCGCTCGAGTGACAGGCCGCGCTTGGTGCGCAGCCGGCGCAGGTTGCCACCCACGACCGGCGCCAGGTCGGCGGCGTCGTCGGCATGCGAGCCCGCCGGGGGCGGAGGCGGAGGCGGAGGCGCCGGGGCCGCGGGCTCGGAGGTCGCAGCCCTCTTCTTCTTCGAGGCAGACATTCGTCCTGGATAGTCATCCGCTGTAGCGGATCCGTCAATCAATACGTTTTCCTTGTCGGTATCGCAAAATCATCTCGCTTTTCTACAACGGGCGTTCGCGGCACGGTCACGCCATGGGGTCGCTCAGCACCAGCAAGCTCTTTCATGTCCTCGTCGTCCTTGGTGCCGCGTCGTGCGGCGAGGACGACACCGAACGCCGCGATCGCGACGTCGACGCCGCCGTCAGCTCCGACGGTGACGCCGCCGCCGCCACCGACGCCAGCGCCTCGACGTCCGACGGCGCCGAGGGCGCGCCGTGCTTCTGCAACGTCGACTCGTGCTGCGATCGCACCGGCTCGACGCCGGTGCTGCAGGCCGGGTTCACGTGTTGCTGGTCCACGACGTGCGACTGATACGCTGATGTCGATGACCCCGGCCGCGCGCCACGCCGTCGCCGCGATGTGGCGCTACCGCGAGCGCGTCGAGTACGAGGCCGCCGCGCTGTTCGCCGCGCTTGCCGACGAGCTCGACACCGCCCGGCTCGGCTCCCTCGCCGCGCGCGCGCGAACCGCCGCCGACGACGAACGCCGTCACGCGCTCCGCTGCCGCGCCATCGTCGCCGCGTGCCAGCCCGAGCTCGGGCCGCTACCGCCCCGCGCCATCTCGGTCGCGCCGCCCCAGCCCGAGCCGGACCCCGCGCGCCGCGCGCTCTACGCCTCGGTGGCGATGGGCTGCGTCACCGAGACGCTCTCGTGCGCGCTCCTCGTCGCCATGCGCGACGAAGCGGAATTCGGGCCGACCCGCGCCGCCGTCGACGAGATCGTGAAGGACGAGATCGAGCACAGCCGCATCGGCTGGGCCCACCTCGCCACCGCCGCCGCGCGCGGGGACGTCACCTGGCTCGCCTCGCACATCGCCGCGATGCGCAGCGCCGCGCTCACGCACGAAATCGAAGAGGTCCCCGTCTCCGAGGACCTCTCGCGTTACGGCATCCTTCCCCGCGCCCGGGTGACGGTCATCGTCGAAGCCACATGGCGCGACGTGATCGTCCCCGGGTTCGCCCACCACGGGATCCGCACGGATCCCTGAACGATCAGCCCTCGGCGCCAGCCGTCGAGAGCGCCACGGCCGCCTCGGCGCGAGCCGGTGCCGCGGTCATGTCCTCGAGCCCGCCGTGACCGCCACCCTCCTCGAGGTGGTAGCCGGCCTCGCCGTGATCGACCTCGTCGAGACCCGCCTCTTCGGCCTCGAGGCTCGGACGGAGCCCGAACAGGGCCTTGAGGGCGTACGCGATGATCGTCGTGGCCCCGATGGCGAGGGTGAGCGTCAGGCCGATCGCCTTCAGCTGCTCGAACACCAGGCCGCTGCCGATGTACGACTTGAGGTTGGTGTTGAGGTTGCCGTTGACCGACGGCGTCGCGAACGCGCCGGCGAGGACGCAGCCGATGGTGCCGCCCACGCCGTGCACGCCGAACGTGTCGAGCGCGTCGTCGTACTTGAGGAGCGCCTTCAGCTTGGTGCACGCGAAGAACGGCACCACGCCGGCGATGACGCCGATGAGGACCGCGCTGCCCGGCGTCACGAAGCCGGCGCACGGCGTGATGACGACGAGACCGCCGACCGCGCCGGAGCAGAAGCCGAGCACCGTCGGCTTGCCGTTCATCAGCCACTCGAGCGCCGGCCACACCGCGCAGCCGACGGCCGCGGCGAGCGTCGTGGTGACGAACGCGTTGGCGGCGACCGCGTCGGCGGCGACCGCGCTACCGGCGTTGAAGCCGTACCAGCCGACCCACAGCATGCCGGTGCCGACCATCGTGAGCACGAGGCTGTGCGGCATGAAGGCGCGCTTGCCGAAACCGGTGCGCTTGCCGAGGATGAGGCAGAGCACGAGCGCCGACCAGCCCGAGGACATGTGGACCACGGTGCCGCCGGCGAAGTCGATCGCCTTGATCGACGCCTTGGCGTTCCACACGCCGTTCATGAGGCCGTCGATGCCCCACACCATGTGGGCGAGCGGGAAGTACACGGCGAACATCCAGAGGACGATGAACGCCATGACCGCCGAGTACTTCATGCGCTCCGCGATGGCGCCGACGATGAGGGCGGGCGTGATGATCGCGAACATCATCTGGAACATCGCGAAGACGTTCTGCGAGACCCAGTAGGAGTAGTTGCCGTTGGGCGCCGACGTCACGCCGTCGAAGAACGCGAACGAGAAGCCGCCGATGATCGAGTTACCGCTGTCGAACACGAGGCTGTAGCCGACCGCCCACCACAGGAGGGTGACCACGCCGGCCGAGCCGAAACACTGCGCGAGCACCGACAGCGCGTTCTTGCGGCGGACGAGACCGCCGTAGAAGAGCGCCAGGCCGGGCAGCGTCATGAAGAGGACGAGCGCCGCGCACGTCATCATCCACCCGTTGTGTGCGGCGCCGGCCGTCGCGCCGAGGGCGCCGCCCGTGGCGTCCGGCGCGCCGTTGGTGACGTACGCCTCGAGGTTGGCAAGGCGCTGCTCGACCGTCGGCTCGGCCGGTGCGGCCGCCGCCTCCTCCGCGAGCGCAACGGACGGCATGATGGCCATCGCGATGACAACGATCAGGCCGAGGATGCCGGCCCACGGGATTCGAGCGAGCTGTCTCATGAAAAGTGACGCTACTGGCGGTAGGTTTCCGGCTCGTATCGCGTTCGAATAATGGGTGTACATCTTCGCGACTGGCCTTCACGCCGGGCGACGGCGCACACCCGGAACGCGACAGGACTGTCAGGAAACACGTCAGTCGGGCCTGTCAGCCTTCCGACGGGAGACGTCACAAGTGCGCGACAGGACTACCGGTTCGGGATGGCACCGTTCCTGTAATTGGACGGGCCCATGCTCCGCTTCGCCGCCCTCTCGGCTGCCGTCCTCGCCCTCGCCGCGTCCTCCTCGGACGGATACCAGTTCACCCAGCGCGGGACCGTCGCCACGCCCCGCGCCGCCCTCCACGATGGCCAGCCGCTCGAGCGCGGCGTGCGCCTCGAGGGTCACATGTCATCGACCACCGCGTCGGCGATCGAGCAGAACGCGCAGCCCGGTCGTCCCCTGGGTGCGAGCGGCGCGGCGATCGCGAAGAACCAGGCCGGCGGCGCGGTGCGCTTCAAGGCCGGCGAGCTCGTCGATTTCGGCGTCGAGGTCGACAGCGCGTGGTCGCCGACCAGCGCGACGCGCGAAGGAGCGGCGATCGCGGCGCCGCAGGACGCGGTGATCGGCGTGGCGCTCGCGATGCGCGGCTCGACCAACCCGACCACCGAGGGCATGCGCCTGGGCTGGGTGATGAACCTCGGCGGCGAGTCCTCGCCGATCCATCGCGACAACAGCAGCTACGTGTCGCGCGACGAGTCGTTCCTGTTCCGCGCGGCGCTGGTGCCGAGCATCAAGCGCGGCGTGGTCACGCTGTTCGGCTCGCTCGGTCTGTCGAGCGAGAGCGACGTCCCGGAGAGCGTGTACGTGTCGGGCGGAGGCGACGACCCCGGCGTCGTGGCCAACGCCACCGGCGCGGCGTTCACCGCCGCGGTCGGCGCGACCGTCGACCTCGGCAGCGGCGCGCACCTGTCGGCGCGCATCGGCGACGCGTTCGCCGACGAGAGCCACTACGGTCCGCAGGTCGACGTCGGCCTCTCGTTCGACGTCGGCAAGTGACGACTACTTGAGGTCGTCGCCCGGCTGCGGCTGCGGAGGCGGTGTCGGCGCGGGCGTCGGCGCCGGGGCAAGCGGTGGAGGCGGCGCGTCCTGCGGCAAGAGCACGCCGGTGACGAGCTTGTGGTCGTCGAGGAAGCGCTTCGCCGACTTCTTCACGCGATCGCTCGTCACGCGCGCGAGCACGCTGTCGAGGTCGACGATCTTGCGCGGGTCGTCGCCGAAGTCGTACGCCTCGTCGAGCCGCCCTTGCCACCAGTCGTTGCGGCGCAGGTCGGTCTCGAACGCGCGGCGGCGCTGCTCCTTGATCTTGTCGAGGTAGCTCTGGTCGATGCCCGACTTCTGCAGCCGCTTGATCTCGTCGAAGACCGCCTTGCGGAGCGCGTCGGCGTTCTCCGGCGCGCAGCCGAACGACACGCCGAACGTCCGCACCTGGCGCGGCGCGCGCGTGATGTAGCCCCACGCGCCGACGCCGTACACGCCGCCCATGTCCTCGCGCAGGATCTCGCGCAGGCGCATCCGCAGCACCTCGCCGAGGATCTCGATGTCGGCCTGGTTGGTGCGGCTCCACTTCTCCTCGTCGTGGAACGTGATCTGCACCGTCGCCTTGGGCTCGCTGCCGCCGTGCATGATCTTCAAGATCTGTCCGCGCGGATTGCGGATGCCGACGTCCTTGCGCTTCTCCTTGCGGCCGTGGCCGGGGAGGCTGCCCAGGTACGTCTCGACCAGCGGACGCACCGCCGCCGGGTCGAAGCTGCCGACGATCGTGAACGTGAAGTCGCTGACGTCGCCGAAGCGCTCGCCGTAGATCGCGAGCGCGCGGTCGACGTCGATGTGCTCGAGGTCGGCGACGGTCGGCGCGCGGCGACGCAGGTGATCCTTCGTGAGGATCTTCTGCAGCTCGTCGCGGAACACGGTCTCGGGCATGAGCGTGCGGTTCTTGAGGAACGCGACCTGGCTCTCGCGCCACGCGGCGTACGCGGCGTCGTCCTTGCGCGCGCCGGTCATGCGCAGGTGCACGAGCTGGAAGAGGGTCTCCAGATCGGACGTGGCGGCGCGGCCCCACGCGCCCTCCTCGTAATCGGCGATCCACGTGCCCGCGCTGGCCGTCTTGCCGGCGAGCAGCTTCTCGAGCGCGTCGACCGAGTGCACGCCGGCGCCGCCGACCGCGGCGATGTCGTCGGCCGCGCGCGCGCTGAAGAAGTCGCTGTCGGGATAGAGCGCCATGCCGCCCGGGCTCGACGCCGACAGGTGGACGACCTGGTTCTCGAAGTCGGTCGGCTTGAGGATCACGCGCGCGCCGTTGGAGAGCGTCCACTCGGTCACGCCGATCTCGGGCAGCGTCTTCTCGGCGGTGATGGCGCCGCCCATCGGCGTCGCCGCGATGAGCGGATCGGTCGGCGTCGTGTCCTGCCACGGATCGAGCTGCTTGCCCTCGACGGAGGCGACGATCTCGAGGACGCGCGCCTTGGTCGGCAGCGCCGCGCCCGTCGGGCCGGAGATGAGGACGACGCGCGAATCGGAGCCGCCCCACGTGCGCGCGGCGCCGTTGACCTCGTCGAGCGTGATGCCGGGGATCAGCTCGTTCCAGAGGTCGGCCTCGGCCTGGCGACCGATCATGAACTCGCCCTCGAAGAAGTTGCGCGTGATCTCGTCGGCGTACTCGTACGCCTCGGCCTTGTTGCCCTCGGCGGCGCTTTGCGCGGCCGCCGTGATGACGGCGCGCTTGGCGCGATCGAGCTCGGTCTGCGCGAAGCCGTGGCGCTCGACGCGAACGACCTCCGACATGAGCGTCTCGAGCGTGGCCTCGGCCTGACCGTCCTTGGCGGTGGCCGAGCGCGAGAAGGTCTCGAACTGGCGCGTCATGTCGTCGGTCGACGAGCCGGCCCACACGAACGGCGCGCTCGGACGGCGGCGCAGCTCGCCCAGGCGCTCGTTGAGCATGTCGTGATAGAGGCGATCGATCATCTTCTCGCGGAACGAGCTCTTGGTCGCCTCGGCGCGATGCGGGAACAGGTTGTGGATCGCGACCGACGTGCGCGGCATCTCGGGATCGGTCTCGATCGAGACCTGCGTGCCGCGCGCGGCGAGCGGCTCGGCGGTGACGCGCTGGCGCGGGCGGTGCGGACCGCGGAGGTCGTCGAAGCGGACCTTGATCTCCTCGATGACCTTGTCGGGATCGATGTCACCGACGACGATCACGGCCATCAGGTCGGGGCGGTACCAGTCCTCGTAGAAGCGGCGCAGCGTCGACGGCGGCGCGGTCTTGAGGATGTCGGGCTGGCCGATCGGGATGCGCTTGGCGTAGCGCGTGCCGCCGAACAGCACGGGCGCCTGCTTGTCGAAGATGCGGCGCCACGGGCCGCGGCCGAGCCGCCACTCCTCGAGGACGACGCCGCGCTCCTTCGTGACCTCGGTCGTATCGAACGAGATGCCGCCGGCCCACTCGTGGAGGACGTCGAGGCCCTTCGAGACGTACTGCGCGTCGTCCGTCGGGACCATCAGCTGGTAGACGGTCTCGTCGAACGACGTGAACGCGTTCACGTCGGGACCGAACTCCATGCCGATCTTCTCGAGGTAGTCGATGATCTTCTGCTTGGGATACGCGCGCGTGCCGTTGAAGGCCATGTGCTCGACGAAGTGCGCGAGCCCCTGCTGATCGTCGTCCTCCTGCAGCGCGCCCGCGTCGACGGCGAGCCACAGCGCGGCTCGCTGGCGCGGCTGATCGTGGCGCATCACGTAGTACGTGAGGCCGTTGGGCAGGACGCCGAGCCGCACGTTCGACCAGAGCGGCAGCGGCGCCTCGGCGGGCCTGGTCGGCCCGGTCGGGGTCGCGGCGCCCGAGCCGGTCGCCGCCTTGTCGTCCGGACCGGGACGCGCGGGAGCTGGCGTGGAGCCACCGCAGGAAAGCGCGAATGCCGCGGCGAGCAGGCCGGCGAGGCCCGAGATGCGAGGGGAGCGCATAGGCGATCCCTTACCACGCGATGTGCGGTTCCTCCCGTTCGCGCGGCCCGCGCGCCCCCTTAAGCCAGATGCTGTGATCTGGGCATCAGAAGGGCAGGCCGCCGTCGAAGCCGGGGATGCCGCCGTCGAAGCCCGGGAACGGGAAGCCGCCGTCGAAGCCGGGGATGCCGCCGTCGAAGTCGGGGATCGGGAAGCCGCCGTCGAAGCCGGGGATGGGGAAACCGCCGTCCATGCCGGGCACGCCACCGTCGACGTTGGGGGTGCCGGGCGCGTCGACGAGGCGCGCGTCCTGGGTGAACACGGCCGCGTCGATCGCCGGCTGGTCATCATCATCGTCACCGCCGCCGCCGCCGCTGCCGCCGCCGAATCCGCACGCGGCGACCATCGGGGCGAGCACGACGAGCACGATCGAGACAAGGCGCAGGCTACGCATGAAGCATCCCTCCCGAGGCCGCCGTCATAGCCCGGGGCTCGGGAGGCCCCGACATCAGGAGGACATCAAGCCAGGCCAGAGGCGCAGCCTGGCGACTCGATCAGCCGTGGATTCGGCTCGTCGTGTCGCGGGGTTGAACGCGATTTCGGGTGGCACCTCCCTTGCTGAAGGGAGGCCCGTCCCCATGAGCCCCACCACGAAGCGCTTCCCCGCCCTCCTGATCGCCGCCACCTGCGCGGCGCCCCTCATCGCCTGCACCACCGAGGACGACCTCCTCGATGGTGAGATCGTCAAGGACGAGGACGGCAAGACGGACTCCAGCGCCGCCGCCGTCTTCATCGAGATCGAGTTCGACGGCTCGCTGCTGACGGACTCGTCGTGGAACGCCGAGCAGACCATCAAGGATCAGCTGCTCTACACGATCGGTCAGCTCAACGGGAAGAACTCGGTCGGCCGACTCGACAAGGTCACGCTCACGAACGTGAAGAGCGAGGCCGCGGGCTCGCAGACCAAGATCAGCTACCACGCCAAGATGCCCGTCGCGTGGGGCGACAAGCGCAACCCGCCGTCGAGCGTGGCGCTCACGTTCCCGAAGGACATGAGCTACTCGGCGATCGAGAAGTTCGCGACCGACTACGGTCACGCGTGCGTCGACTTCGGAGCGCACGACGTCGACTCGGGATCGATGTGGTACTACTACCGCCCCGAGCGGTCGGGCTGCAGCCTCGGCGCGGATCGCGTCCTGAAGGTGACGGCCTCTGCGTCGCTCTCGCCGGCGAACACGACCGGCATGTTCCCGGAGTACAACAAGGTCTGGGAGGACAACACCCTCAACGTCGTCGCCATCTTCGGCAAGTACGAGGACGGCGCCACGTCGAGCGACGCCGGCATCGACGCGTACAATCAGTTCGTCGCGTCGATGAAGACCGAGCTCGCGCGCTACACCGTCGTGTCGACGCCGGCCTCGGTGCCGAACGCCCCGGGCGTGGCGCAGACCGACATCGAGTGGAACGCGACGCTCCCCGACGGCAAGAAGATCAAGGTCAACGCGCTGCTCACCGACAACGTGCGCACGGCGCTCGCCACGACGGCGTTCCGCACCCGCTACGAGGGTCTGTCGACGCGCGCTGACTTCATCGTCTACAACGGCCACGCTGGCCTCGGCGCCAACGTCCGCGCGCTCGCGCGCTCGGGCAAGTGGGTCACCGGTCAGTACCTCATCATGTTCGAGAACGGCTGCGACACGTTCGCGTATGTCGACGGCTCGATCCTCACGGCGCACGCCGCGGTCAACGCGGACGACCCGGCCGGCACCAGGTACGTCGACATCATCAACAACGGCATGCCGGCGTACTTCTCGTCGATGCCGGGCGCGAGCATGGCGCTCTTCCGTGGCCTGTCGAACTACTCGGCGCCCAAGACGTACGAGCAGATCTTCGCCAACGTCGACCGGTCGCAGGTGGTCCTCGTGACCGGCGAGCACGACAACGTCTTCACGCCGGGCGGCGGTGGCCAGCCCCAGCCGTGGGCGGGCCTGACCGGCTCGGGCACGGTCGCCAAGAACGCCACGCAGAAGTTCTCGACCCCGACGCTGGCCGCCGGCACCTACGCCTTCGAGATGACCGGTACCTCGGACGCCGACCTCTACGTCCGCGTCGGCAGCGAGCCGACGACCAGCACCTACGATTGCCGCCCGTACAAGAGCGGCACGAACGAGCGCTGCGAGGTCCGCCTCGCCGCCCCGGCGAAGATCTTCGTCAACGTCCGCGGCTACGCGACGTCGTCGACCTTCGAGCTCGCCGGCCGCAAGCTCTGATTCGCTGCGGCTGAGCCCCCGCGCACAGGCGCCCCGCTCGTCGCGGGGCGTTCGCATTTTCGGGGCCGGCGACCCGCTTTCGTGGCACGGTGCGCGCATGGCGAAGCCGAGTGGAGTGTCGATTCCTGCGCTGACCGAGTCGGCCAGGCAAGTAGCGTTGCGATTGTCGGGCCTGGTGGGTGAGGCGGAGCGGCGGCGGCTCGACGTCACCGGCGCGCTCGATCGGCTCGCGCTCGTGATCCGCGAGGTGGCGCAGGCCGCCAGCTCGGTCGCTCCCGATAGCGCCCGGCTCATCGACGACGACGAGTTGCGCCGCATGAAGGAGCTGCACGGACCGTCGGCGGCCATCGCGCTCGTGATGGGGCGCGGCCACGTGGTGGCCGGGCTGCTCAAGTTCGAGTCGACGCCCGACGGCTACATCGAGGCGTCGATGAAGACGTGGCGCAGCAACACCGCGCCCATGGAGCGCGTCCTCGGCCGCCACGAGCCGACCGACGACGACGCGCTGCACTCCGAGATCCAGCGCTTCCTGGATCTCGTCGATCGCGAGATGGGCAACCCGGCGGAGTGAGCCGACCGCGGGCGACTCACGCGAGTCGCCCGCTCTCGAGGTGTCGCGCATCACCCAAGGCGGGTGAATCGAACGCCGCGGGCGCCATGCGGAATGAGGAGTTACGCGATTCGCCGGTGCGACACGCAACCGCTGCGAAGGGCGACGATAGACGGTGCATGATCGACAGTTGCTGCTGGAGTCGAGCATGACCGAACGCGAACGTCGTCACAGCCAGGACCACCTGAGCTCGCCGAGCTCGACCGAACACCGCGCGGGGAGTGGTGCAACGACTGCGAGTCTGCGCCCTCGTCCATCGAGCGAGCTGCCCCGGGCAACTGCAGCGCCAGTTCAGCTGCGCGAGGAGGCGGCCCCCTCGCATGACTTCGAGCGCGACCCATTCGGGCTCGGACCGGTTCAGATGAACGGGCAAGGCGCAGACGCCACAATGGCGCACACCCAAGAAACTGCGGCACGCGGCGTCGTCGGAAGCGGATCGTCGCTCCCGTTCATGCACGCGATCCAGACGTCGTTCGGGGGCCACAATGTGAGCGGCATCGAAGCGCACGTCGGGGGGGATGCGGCGAGCGCATCCACGGCGATCGGCGCGGAAGCCTACGCGACCGGCAATCACGTCGCGTTCAGGAACTCGCCCGATCTGCACACCGCCGCACACGAGGCCGCGCACGTCATACAGCAACGCGGTGGTGTCCAGCTCAAAGGGGGCGTCGGGCAAGCGGGCGACGAGTACGAACGAAACGCGGATGCGGTTGCGGATCGCGTGGTTCGCGGAGAATCAGCAGAGCACCTTCTCGGTGACCCTGAAGGTGCGGCGACGGCATCAGTAGGCGACGTGCAGCTCAAGAAGGTCGATCATCCAGACGATGCACCGGTGACCCACGGCCAGCTCAAGGACGCCATCCAGCGCCGGCAGCTGGTCGAGTGGCAGCACGAGTCGATGAACCTGTGGTTCGCTCGCATGGTGGACGGAGTTGACGCGGCATGTAGCAGCCTCGTCGGACCAAAGCAGAAGAAGAGCGAAACGCTCTCCAAGCTCATCGACCTTGCCGCCATGGCCGCCATCGCGGGTGGCGCCGGAGTCATGGCATCGGCCGCCGCACGCCACTTCGCGCGTGGGTTGGCTGGAGTGTCCAAAGAGGTCGCCGAGCGTTTCACCCAGGATTCGCTCAAGGAGCTGATGAAGAAGTCGCTGACCGTCGGCTCAACGCTCCGTCACGACATGACCAGCGACGACATCGTCGCGAACTTCAAGATCGCCCAAGTGAACAAGATCCGGCACGCCCAGATCGACTTCCATCAGGAGGTCGGTGAAGGGTTCGGCGAGGACACGTGGGCGAACCTCCCGATCCAAGATCTTCATCGGCTCGCGCAAGAGCTCAGCGTCGCGGTGAGAAATGACGAGATCCCTCACCTAGCAGCCAAGAACACGGCCGTCGAATGGGCAAACCTCATCGCGCGTATGAATCACGGCGCCGGCGGCTGGGATCCTTGGGCTGGCGATCATGGGAGCAATCACGCACGGCCGACTGATCAGGCGGCCGCCAGGCCGGAAGGCATTGCCAGTCCCGTCGACGATCCGTCGAACAGCAATGTCGATCAGGACAGCGCTTCCATGCGCAACCTCGTCGACGATGACCAGCGCAAGATGAACCCGGGCACGAAAGGGATCATCGAGATCGACATCTGGGGTCGCAAGAAGTTCGAGCTGTTCACGCGATCGGGGTTCGGCATGAAGCTCAACGGCGTTGCCGCTCACGTGAAGGATCTCATCGCTGACCATCCGACGCTCGGCGACGTCAAGATGAACAAGCTGGTCACCATCTACTGGGACGAAACCATCAATCCACCTGTGCCGGACAGTCGCTTTCTAATCACCGCCGACGGATACATTCGGTCGTGGACGACATGGAGCAACGACCAGCTAGACGACGCAGCCAAGTTCGTACAAGGGCTCTCTCCTACGTTGATCGTCTGATGCGTGTCGCGTTTTCAGCTCTTGTCCAGCTTGCCGTGGCTTCGTGCGGTGGTCCGAGCTCGCCGAATACTGGCGAGCCTTGTCGAGTCATCGCGCGGCACATTGCGGAACGCTTGGTCGCGTCGGAGCCCGACCGGGTACGCCTCAAGTCGCTCGTCCTACGGAACACCACCGTCGCGGAGTATGTGGTTCCGCTCGACGACTTGCTCGCAACTCACACGGCAGCGAACCGAGTCGGTGGCGTCTGCCTATCGCCGCGCATCGCGTCCGAGTGCCTTTCAGGCACGCCTCCTCTCACCGCGGAGGATGTGGATGATCTCTACGCACGTCCTCGAACACTGGCGGAGGGGTTTGAAGGACGTGGGCCCTGCATGAACGGCAAGCTGTTCCCCGATGGGGAACTCTGCCGTCGTATGGGGCAGCAGTTGGAGATGCATGCGAGCACGATCGAGATCCCAGGGGTTCTCGAGGCGTGGGCCGGCGACGTTCCGTCAGGCGAACTGACGCTGCCGCAGCGACGCGCACACGAACGCGTAAGCGAGTGGCGGGCCATGATGGACTACGCTCGGGAGCTCGTACCCGTGTGCACCTCGCCGAAGGCCCGCGCTTCTTGCGATGCGCTGACCAAGGACGCCTCGACCGCTCCCCCGAGCGCGCTGCTCAAGAACATCGCAACGGTCGGGAAAGCGTTTCAGAGCGGCACCGAGTGCCGACCCTGAAACCGCGACTCACGTGAGTTGCGAGAGCGAGGTCACGGCGAGTTCGTGAAGCCGACGAGCGCGTGACCCGAGATGGCGGTCACCGGATCGCTGGCCATGAGCTGCGGGCGGATATACGAAGCCTGGATGCGGGTGGCGCCGGCGTTCTGGATGAGCGCCATGTACGCGGCGGGCACCGTGATGGTCTGACCGGCGACGTTGCCCTGGAGCGCGGCGCAGCGGACCTGCACGCGCTTGGTCACGGGTGGCGGCATCACGAAGAACAGCTGAGGCTGCGCAGGCACCGCGCCGTCGGTGGTCACGATGTTCAAGATCGTGCCGCTCGCGCTGCCGATCGGACAGCCGGCCGCGTCGCACACGATGCTGAACGCCGCGTTGGTCTCGGGCACCGCGTTGAGCTTCGCGGCCTCGGCGGTGGCGAGCGTGAAGTCGTTACCGACGGTGTTGTTGCCGGTCGTCACCGTGAAGTCGGCGAAGTGGTTGCCACCGCCAGCGGTGTGGGCGAACGACGTCGTGTTGTCGTCGCGAAGAAAGCCGGGATCCGCGGCGCCAGGCGTGGGCCCGACACCGGCGAGGTTCACGCGTTGCGCGGCGGCGGGAAGCGTCTCGTCCGCGGCGAGCGGGTTGACGTAGGTGATGACGTTGTTGGCCGACGAGCCGACGATCGGGAATGTGCCGTTGTTCGCGGCCATCGCGGCGCCCGAGATGTTCACGTACCGGCCGGACGTGTTGTTCATGCTGTACGGGGTGCCAGTCACCGTCAGCGTGGCTTGGTTATTGGCGATCGCGTCGACCGTTCCGCCGACGCCCGCGGTCATCGTCAGCGGGCAGATGTAGCCCGCGCCAGCGCGGAACGAGCAGGGCGGGATGGTGTATTGCGCGGCACCACCTGCTTGCATGAAGGTCACCGGACCCTCGTCGTTGCCGAGGGTCGCCGCCGCGGCCTGGGCCGGCGTGTACTCCCACGCCTTGCAGCCGAACGGCGAGCCAACCTGCTCTTCCATGATCGGGCCGGGCGTGGTGTCGCTCGACGTGAAGACGACGCTGGCCTGGATGCCCTGTCCGAACAACGTGCCCTGGTTGCCGGGCGCGAGCACTTGCGCCTCGAGCAGCGAGATCGTGCCGGAGTAGGTGGCTGGCACCGCGTCGATGTCCTGCGCGTCGGTCTCGTCGGCGTCGACGTCCGGCGCCGCATCGATGGAGTTGCCGCCGCCGTCGTCGCCACAGGCAGCGAGGGTCGCAGTCGCAAGCGCAAACCAGGCAAGTCTCTTCATGGTTCCTCCGCGGAATGGACGGCAGGTCCCGCGTCGCGTCGTGCGGCGCGGCTCCCGGGTCCCGTCATCATAGAGGCTCACCCCCCAGGTTTGAAGTAACCGTCTTGCAACACGGTCAGCAGTGCTACGCTCCTTACGTGACGCGCGTTGCTCGAATGCCGATGCCCATGTGCTCCGCGAGGAGCTTCGGGCATCCGTGCGCGCACATCTGAGCTGATGCTTGCGCGCCGTCGGCTGCCCTCGTGGCAGCTGCTGTCGCATGCGTCGCTTCGAGGGCGGCCTCCATCACCACCGGAGGATCGTCATGACCACGTCTTCAACGTCTGCATCGTTCATCAGTACCGCCATCCCGTACGTCAACGCGCAGCCCCATCTCGGGTTCGCCTACGAGCTGGTGCTCGCCGACATCGTCGCGCGACATCGCCGCGCGCGCGGACGCGAGGTGCGGTTCGTCACCGGCACCGACGACAACAGTCTCAAGAACGTCGTCGCCGCGGCACGCGAGGGCCTCACGCCGCGCGCGCTCGTCGATCGGAACGCCGGCGCGTTTCGCGCGCTCGGTGAGGTGCTCGACCTCGCCTGGGACGACTTCGTGGCCACGTCGAGCGACGCGCGACATCGCGGCGCGGTCGACTGGCTGTGGCGCGCGTGCGCGGCGAACGGCGACCTCTATCGGCGCCGCTGGCACGGCCGCTACTGCGCCGGCTGCGAGGCGTTCGTCGACGACGACGTCGAGCTGTGCGACGAGCACGGCACCGCGCCCGAGCCGGTCAGCGAGGAGAACTGGTTCTTCCGGCTGTCGCGCTGGCGCGAGCCCGTCCGCGACGCGATCACGAGCGGGCGGCTGCTCATCGTGCCCGAGGCCGCGCGCGCCGAGACGCTCGCGTTCCTCGACGGCGAGGTGCGCGATCTCAGCGTGTCGCGCGACGCGGCGCGCTCGGGCGGCTGGGGCATCCCGGTGCCCGATGATCCGACGCAGGTGATCTACGTCTGGTTCGACGCGCTCACCAACTACCTGACGTCGCTGGGTCTGGGCGGGCTCGGCGACGAGCGCGGCGTCGACGGTGCGCTCCTCGAGCAGTACTGGCGCGATGGCGAGAGCACGCACGTCATCGGCAAGGGCATCACGCGCTTCCACGCCGTGTACTGGTCGGCGTTCCTCCTGTCGGCGGGGCTGCCGCTGCCGCGACGACTGTTCGTGCACGGCTACCTCACCGTCGACGGCGAGAAGATCTCGAAGTCGCGCAAGAACGTCGAGGTGCCGCCGGTGGTGGCGCAGGTCGGCGTCGACGCACTGCGCTGGTACTTCGCGCGGCGCTGCCGGACCAGCCGCGACGCCGACGTGTCGATCGACGAGATCGTGGCCGCGCACGACGGTGACCTCGCCGACGGGCTGGGCAACCTGGTGCAGCGGTGCACGACGCTCGCCGCGAAGCTCGGCCACCGCGTGGCGTCGCCGACCAACGCGAGCGCCGACACGGCCGACACCGCCGAGGCCGTCGAGCTGCGGGCGCGCGCGGCCGCGCTGCCGGCCCGCGTCGACGCGGCGCTCGACGCGTTCCTCGTCGACGACGCGGTGGCCGCGATCTGCGAGGTCGTCGACCACGCCAACCGCTACCTGGAGCGAACCGCGCCGTGGCGCCTCGCGCGCACCGATCCGGCCGCGGCCGCGGCCACGCTTCACGCCCCGCTCGAGGTCGCGCGCATCGCCGCCGCCGAGCTGGCGCCGTTCGTCCCGCGGGTCGCGCGGACCATCACCGAGCGCCTCGGCGCGACGGAGCGCGGTTCTCCACCCATCCCGAGGTTGCGCCGCGCGCCGGGTTGAGCGATACGAAGCCGCTCATGTCGTCGCCGCGCGTCTCGGTCGTGATCCGGTCCTACAACCGGCTGCCCGCGCTGTGTGAGCTGCTCGACGTCCTCCTCTCGCAGCAGCACGACAGCTTCGAGGTCGTCGTCGTCGAGCAGTCGACCGACACGCCGACCGAGGCGGTCGCACGCCTCGCCACGCTCGAGCAGGACCAGCGGCTGCGCGTGATCCGCTCGGGTCCGCTCGGCGGCGCCAAGGCGCGCAACGCCGGCATGAAGGCGGCGCGCGGCGAGGTGGTCGTGTTCGTCGACGACGACGATGTCCCCGTCGGGACCGACTTCCTCACGAAGATCGAGGCGCGCTTCCGCGCCGACCCGAAGTGCATGGGCCTCACGTGCCGGCACTACTGGGGCGACGCCGAGGAGATCAGCGGCACCTACCGCTTCCTCGCGAAGTCGCGCTGCATGCGCTTCTCGCCGGTGCTCCGGCTGCCGACGACGTACGCGCGCTACGACGCGCCCATCGATCGCGTCGACTACATCCACGGCACCGGCGGCGCGTTCCGCGCCAGCGTGTTCGCGCGCTTCGGTGGCTGGGACGAGGACACGCCCATCGAGGACGAGGCGTCGCTCGGCATCCGCGTCCAGCAGGGACTCCCCGCCGACGAGTACCTGGCCTTCGATCCGACCGCGCGCCTGCGCCGCCGCATGGATCTGGGCGGCGGGCTCGCCAAGCGCAAGGCCGGCGCGCCCGGCTTCTACCGGCGCATGATGACGTTCGTGCACCACATCCTCGGGCGCTACTACCCGAAGCGCGTGCGTGTGCTGTACGCGCTGTACGCGCTCGCCGGCTGGTGGTGGACGGTGTCGTGGATCGCCGTCGATTCGCTCGCGCACGACACGTTCGGGAAGCGCGCGCTCGGCATCCTCGGCTTCACGTTCGCGTTCCCGTACTACGCCACCAGGCAGCTGGTGCAGGTGTCGTTCGGCACGCGGCCGGGCTCGGGCGAGGTGCTCGCGACCGTGGGCGGCGGCGGCGCGACGGAACGACCATGATCTATCGCGACGGTGACCTTCCGCCCGACGTCGATCGCTCGATCGTCATCGCGTGCATGGTGGGCTGGGTCCACGGCCTCGATCGCGCGACCGGCGCGATCCGGTGGGCCTACGATCTCGACAGCCGCGGCAACGTTCACGTCGCCTTCCGCCACGGCGTGCTCGCCTGCAGCGGCAACGTCGACGAGCTCACGCGCCTCGACTACGCGACCGGCGCGCGGATGTGGAGAGCTCCGACGACGGATCGCGGCCCCGCCACGATCGTGGTCGAGCAGGACTACATCGTGTGTGCCAAGGGCGCGTGGGTCGAATGCTTCGATCACCACGGTCGCCGGCTCTGGTCCCAGAACATCAACCAGGGCCGCGGCACGGCCGGCATCACGCTCGCGCTCCCCGGGAACGTCGCGCAGGCGCCGGACCTGGTGCGCTCGGGCAGCTGAGGGCGATTCCCGGGCGGTTGCCGCACCGGGCCGGGCCGTGGTACGAGCCGGGTCCCATGAAGATCCTGGTCGCAGGTGGCCGCGGCTTCATCGGCCGCGAGATCGTCACGCGCCTCAACGCCGCGGGACACGAAGCGGTCGCGAGTGGTCGCGGTGATACCGCGCAGCTCGCGCCGCAGGGTTTCGACGCGCTGGTGTGGGCTGCGGGTGGACGTCCGGTGTCGGCGGAGCAATGCGTCGCCGACCATGCGCATGCCGCGGTGAAGACGATCCGCGCGATGCCCGGCCTCAAGCGCATCGTGTACATGTCGTCGGCCGAGGTGTACGGCCTCCAGGACGTGCCGTTCCGCGAGGACGCGCCGCTCCTCGGTGCGTCGCCGCTCGGTCAGGCCAAGGTCGCCGGCGAGCACGCGGTCCCGGCGGCGGCGCCCGACGCGCGCACGATCATCCTGCGGCCGTGCTGGGTGTACGGCGCCGGGCTCGCGCCGTCGACGTTCTTGCCCACGCTCACGATGTCGATGTTCCATCGCCGCCGCTATCCGATGACGCCGGGGCAGCAGACGCGCGACCTCGTGTACGTCGACGACGTGGCGCGCGCCGTCGTCCGCTCGCTGGAGGACGACGCGCCCGCCGGCGCGTACAACATCGGCACCGGCGTCGAGACCCGCGTGCTCGACATGGCGCTGGCGATCGCCGAGCGCGTGCGGCCGAGCGCGATCGCGCTGCTCGACGTGGGCGCGCGCCCGTATCGCGAGGGCGAGGCGTTCCGCGTCGCGATCGACGTCACGCGCGCGAAGGAGAAGCTGGGCTTCACCGCGGAGGTCTCGCTCGAGGACGGCCTCACGCGGATGGTCGAGGGCCTCACGCAGGTACCGGCGCAGGTGCCCGGCGAGCAGGCGCAGTCCGCCTGAAAGCTGACACGCGCCGGGTTTCTGACATGCGCAGCGCCCGCACGACCGTCGGCTTCATCCGGCACAACTTCCTGCCGCCGTCGGAGACGTTCATCTACACGAGCATGAACGCGCTCGCCGCCGGCGACTTCGACGTGTCGGCGTTCGCGCTGCGCCGGCAGAGCGAGCAGAAGTTCCCGACGGAGCACGTGACGTCGCTCGACGCCGTGGCGTGGGGCACATGGAACGCCGCGCTCTATCGCGCGACGACGTGGTCACCGCATTTCTTCGCGTGGGCACGCAGCGTGCAACTGCTTCACGCTCACATGGGCTACACCGGCGTCCACGGCCTGTATGCGGCGCGGAAGCTCGGCAAGCCGCTCGTGACGAGCTTCTACGGTCATGACGTCACGTTGTTCGCGTCGTGGAAGAAGCTCGACCCGACGTACTGGCACTACGCGCTCCGGCGGAAGCAGCTGTTCGCGCGCGGCGATCGCTTCTGCGTGCTGTCGAAGCACATGAGCGACGCGCTGGTCGCGCAGGGCTGCGCGGCGGAGAAGCTGCGCGTGGTGCGGCTCGGCGTGGATCTGTCGCGCTTCGACGGCGCGCAGAAGACGCACGCGGCGGGCGTCGCGAGCGCGGCGACCGTGCTGATGGTCGGACGCGAGGTCGACAAGAAGGGCTTCGACGACGGGCTGCGCGCGTGCGCGGCGGCGCGCGACCGCGGGGCGAACCTGCGCGTGGTGCTGCTCGGCACCGGCGACGCGGGGCTGCCGGCGCTGCAGTCGCTCGCGGCGGAGCTGAAGCTCGACGTGGCGTGGCCCGATCCGGCGACGCGCGTGGCGGCGGCGATGGCCGAGGCAGACATCCTGCTCGTACCGAGCCGCACCGCGAAGAACGGCGACCAGGAAGGCACGCCGACCGTCATCTGCGAGGGCTCGGCGGCCGGCTTGCCGATCGTGTCCACGCGCCACGCCGGCATTCCCGAGCAGGTCGCGCACGAGACGACCGGCTTGCTCGCCGACGAGCGCGACGTCGAGACCCTGGCCGCGCACCTGGTGCGACTCGCCGCGAATCCAGCGGAGCGCGCCGCGATGGGCGCGGCCGGGCGCGCCAAGATGCAAGCGGAGTACTCCATCGCGGCCCACGTCCGTGACCTTTCCGCGGTGTACCGGGAGCTGCTATGACCCCGAGGTCCCGATCATGAGCATGCCGGTCGTCATCCTCTGCGGAGGACAGGGCACGCGCTTCCGCGAGCAGACCGAGAACCGGCCCAAGCCGATGATCGACGTCGTCGGCCGGCCGATCCTCTGGCACATCATGAGCTTCTACGCCGGGCACGGCTTCAAGGACTTCGTCCTGTGCCTCGGCTACAAGGCCGAGGTCATCAAGCGGTACTTCCTCGACTTCGCCGCGATGGAGTCGGACTTCACGGTCGATCTGTCGGCGCCGAACAAGGTGCAGTACCACGGCGCGTCGATGCGCGAGTGGAAGGTCACGTGCGTCGACACGGGGATGAACGCGATGACGGGTGCGCGCTTGAAGCGCGTCGAGCACTTCCTCGAGAGCGACCACTTCCTGCTCACGTACGGCGACGGGCTGTCCGACGTGGACGTGCCGGCGACGGTCGCGTTCCACAAGTCGCACGGCAAGGCGGCGACGGTGACGGGCGTGCGGCCGCCGTCGCGCTTCGGCGAGCTGCTCCTCGACGGGCACAAGGTCGAGAAGTTCAGCGAGAAGCCGCAGGTCGAGGGCGGCTACATCAACGGTGGGTTCTTCGTGTTCTCGCGCGACTTCCTGAAGTACGTGAAGGACGACGAGAGTCAGATGCTCGAGCGCGAGCCGCTCGAGCGCTGCGCCGCCGACGGCCAGCTGATGGTGTATCCGCACCACGGCTTCTGGCAGTGCATGGACACGTTTCGTGATCTCACGCGCCTCGAGGAGGCGTGGAACGACGGCAAGCCGCCGTGGAGGACCTGGTAATGGGCTTCTGGACTGACCGACCTGTCTTCGTCACCGGCGCGACCGGCCTCCTGGGCTCGCACCTCACGCGCGAGCTCGTCGAGCGCGGCGCCGACGTCACGTGCCTGGTGCGCGACTCGGTGGCGCGCAGCCACTTCCACAAGCTCGGCCTCGACGAGAAGGTGTCCGTGGTGCGCGGGCAGCTCGAGGACTACGCGCTGCTCGAGCGCGCGCTCAACGAGTACGAGATCGAGAGCGTGTTCCACCTCGGCGCGCAGACCATCGTCGGCACGGCGAACCGGAACCCGCTGGCGACCTTCGAGGCCAACGTGCGCGGCACGTACAACCTGATGGAGGCGGCGCGGCGAAACGGCAAGCGCGTGAAGCGCGTCGTGGTCGCGAGCTCCGACAAGGCGTACGGCGCGCAGCCGAAGCTGCCGTACGACGAGAATTCGCCGCTCGAGGGTCGCTTCCCGTACGACTGCTCGAAGAGCTGCACCGACCTGATCACGCAGAGCTACTACGCGGCGTTCCAGGTGCCGGCGTGCGTCACGCGCTGCGGAAACCTGTACGGCGCGGGCGACCTCAACTGGAACCGGCTGGTGCCGGGGACGATCCGCAGCGCGCTGCGCGGCGAGCGCCCGCTCATCCGCAGCGACGGCACGTTCGTGCGCGACTACTTCTACGTCGAGGACGCGGTGGCGGCGTACCTCGAGCTCGCGGAGAACATGGACCGCCCCGAGATCGTCGGGCAGGCGTTCAACTTCAGCGACGACAAGCCGCTGAGCGTGGTGCAGATGGTCGACCGGATCCTCGAGGCGTGCGGCCGCAAGGACCTCGAGCCGATCATCCAGGGCGAGGCGTCGAACGAGATCCCCGAGCAGTTCCTGTCGAGCGCGAAGGCCAACCGGCTGCTCGGCGGATGGAAGCCGCGGTTCGGCATGAAGGACGCGCTGCCGCGCGCGGTCGCCTGGTACAAGGAGCTGCTGAGCGCGTCATGAGCGCCAGCCGCGACGACGCAACGATGAGGGTCCTCGTCGCCGGCGGTCGTGGCTTCATCGGCGCGCGCGCCGTGAGCGCGCTGGCGACGGCCGGGCATGACGCGGGCGTGCTCGAGCACGACGACGTCGTCGCGACCGTCTGCGCGGCCGGCTGGGACGCGCTGGTCTGGTGCGCCGGCGCGCGCCGCGCCACCGCCCTCGAAAACCGCGTCGAGCACGTCGACGCCCCGCTCGCCGCGCTCGCGCTCCTGCCGCGCGCGACGCGCGTGGTGTACCTCAGCTCGGGCGAGACGTACGGGGCGCAAGACGTCCCGTTCGTCGAGGACGCGCCGCTGCTGGGGACGTCACCGTATGCGCTCGCGAAGATCGAAGGCGAGCGCGCGCTTTCCGCGGCCTGCGCCGCGCGTTCCGTCTCCCTCTCGATCCTCCGTCCCTCCGTCGTGTATGGCCCGGGCCAGCGGGGCGCGATGTTCGTCCCGTCGCTCGTCCACGCCCTGACGCACGGCGAGCGCTTCGCGATGACCGCCGGCGAGCAGACGCGCGATCTCGTCCACGTCGACGACGTCGCGCGCGCGATCGCCCTTGCGCTCACCGGTCCGGCGGGCACTTACAACATCTCGTCCGGCACCGAGATCACGATGCGCGCCCTCGCCACCGAGCTCGCGACCCGCACCTCCACCACGCACCTCCTCGACATCGGCGCCCTCCCCTACCGCCCCAACGAGCAGATGCGCTACCTCCTCTCGCCCGCCCGCGCCGCCGCCTCCCTCGGTTGGACCGCCCGAAGAGGGGTCACTCTCCTGGGTCACAACATCGCGACATCACAAGCCTTTTAGACCCAATTGTGTCCCGCTGACGAACGTCAGCGACGACACAATCGCACCTGAAACCGCGGTGATCTCGGACGGTTAGAGGGTAGGAGAGTGACCCCTCACGCGCGCTGACGAACGTCAGCGACGACACAATGGCACCTGAAACCGCGGAGATCTCGGACGGTTAGAGGGTAGGAGAGTGACCCCTTCACTCGGGAGAGTGACCCTTCACGCGGAGGGTAGGAGAGTGACCCCTTCACGCGCACGCGATGCGGCGGAAGTGGTACGGGCGGTCGCGAGCGGTGTTGCCGTCGTTGTTGACGGAGTCGAAGGTGTCGCCGGCGAGCGTGCCGGTGAAGTAGTCGAGGTCGTAGGTGAGGGTCTCGCCGGTGCAGCGGGCGCGCGTGGCCTCGAGGTATTTGCCGCGGACGTGGAGCTGGTCGCCCTCGAGCTTGGCGCGACCGGAGGTGTCGAACTCGATCGCGTCCGGCATGCAGTCGAGGCGAGCGTGACCACGGGCGTCGCCGTCGCGCAGGCGCGCCGTGTGCGCGACGCGGTAGCCGTCGTCGTCGACGGAGATGCGGAGCTCGTGCTCGATCCAGTCGGCCTGCTCGGGACGGAACTCGTCGGCGACCCACGTACCGGCGACCGGGTCGCTACACGTCGCGGCACGCGGCGGTGGAGTGATCGTCATCTCCGCGGGCGCGAGCTCGACGGTGTGCCGCCGATGGTCGCGGCACTTCGCCCGCGGCTCGCGCGCATTCGGCGCGGCGACGCTGGCGATGATCCCCGCCACGAGCGTCGCGGCGACGGCGGCGACGCAGATCGTGTTCACGGTCCTGCGGTACGGAAGCAGCGAGAAGGGCGCGACCGACATTCCCGAACGCTGACACGGCGCCAGTTGCAGTGCCCTCGAAAAGCGAAATGACCGTCGGGAGCTGCGGGGTAGGAAGGTGTCCCCCTCCGGAGCGTCAGACGATCATCACGGCTTCGCCGGCGTCCTCGGCGGCGCGCAGGGCGGCGGTCGCGTCGCGCATGAGCTTGGCGAAGCTGACCTCGCCGCCGGCGGTGACGCCGGACACGCCGGCGGCGACGGCGGCGCGCCACTCCTGGTTGTTGCCGCGCACCGGCGGGTGCTTGGCGACGGCGGCGGCGATGCGCTGCGCGACGACCGCGGCGCCATCGGCGTCGGTGTACGGCAGGAGGACGAGGAAGCGATCGGGCGCGAGCTCGACCGGCATGTCGATGTCGCGGATCGCGCCCGCGATGGCCGCCGCGCATCGCTGGCGCAGCTCGCGCTTCACGGCCGATGGCACGCGCTCGGGATCGAGCTGGCGCATCAGGCACACCGAGAGCGGATAGCCGTAGCGGCGCGCGCGCTTGATCTCGAGCTCGAGGACGCGATTGAAGTACTCGAGCTGCTGGAAGCCGGTGACCGTGTCGGGGTTGCCGAGCTTGTCGACGCGATCGCGCAGGCGCGCCTCCGTGCCGCGCGCGGTGACGAGCTCGGTGCGCTCGCTCGCGAGCTTCGCCGCCGCGAACAGCACGGGGCCGAGGCGCTCGGGATCGAGCGGGCGCAGCGCGACGAGGTCGGCGCCGGCGGCGTGCGCCCGCTCGGCGACGGAGCGGCCCGTTCCGGAGACGGACATCGCCGCGATCAACACCGGACGACGCGGCGCCAGCGCGCGCGCGGCGTCGAGGAGGGCCTCCCCGCCCGGCAGCCCGACGACGACGATGTCGGGCATGGGATCGTTGGTCATGCGCCGCGTGACGTCGGAGACCGCCGCGCCACCGGCCGCGCCGATCACGCACTCGTAGCCCTGCGCGATCACGGCCGCTCGCGCCAGCGTGAGCGACGCCGACGAGGTCTCGCAGATCGCGACGCGCGCGCTCGGCACCGGCGAGAGCTCGGACTCCTCGAGCAGCTGCTCGTCGTCGATCGGCGCCGTCATGTCGACGCGATTCTTCGTCGGACGACGGACGCCGGAGCGCGTCGAGCCAGAGCTACGAGTCTTCGCGCGTTCGGCCACGCCCGACGTTACACCGTCCGCCCCGAGCGAGCGAAGTTGTCGACGGCTACTCGTCCACGTCGTCGACGGTCGCGCGCGCGCGCCCACGCGCGAAGCGCAGGTCGACGCGATCACCCGGCTTCAGCGAAGCCGCGTCGGTGACGACGCGCCCGTCGTGCGTCGCCAGCGCGTAGCCGCGCTCGAGCACGCGCAGCGGCGACAGCATGTCGAGCCGCGCCACGCCCTGCGCGAACGCCGCGCGCCGCCGATCGAGCGCCCGCCGCGCCGCCGCCGCCATCGCCGCCTCGAGCCGCCGCAGCTCCGCGCGGCGCGCCGCCAGCCGCGGAGTCGGATCGTTCCGCCGCAGCCGCCCCTCGAGCTTCGCCAGCTCGGCCTTGCGCGCCGCCAGCTGCGCCCGCGGATGCGACGCCGACAGCCGCACCTCGAGCCGCCGCAGCTCGGTCGCGCGCGTCGTCAACCGCGCGCGCAGCGTCTGCCGCGCACCCTCGGCGAGGCTGTCGAGCTCCTGCCGCGCGTCGCGCACGCGCAGCCCGACCTCGCGGCGCAGCCGCCGCTCCTCGGTCGTCAGCAACCGCTCGAGCTGATCGCGCACCGGCACCACCATCTCGCCCGCCCCCGTCGGCGTCGACGCGCGCGCATCGGCCGCGAGATCGCACAGCGTCACGTCGACCTCGTGCCCGACCGCGCTCACCACCGGCACGCGACACGCGCGCACGGCGCGCACCACGCGCTCGTCGTTGAACGCCGCCAGGTCCGTCGTCGCGCCACCGCCGCGCCCGATGATCACGACGTCGACACGCGCGTTCTGCACCATGCGCAGCGCGTTCACGATCTGCGGCGGCGCCGACACGCCCTGCACCATGCAGTCGGCCACCAGGATCATCGCCGGCGGAAACCGCCGCTGCACCGTGCGCACGATGTCCTTCACCGCCGCGCCCGTCCGCGACGTCACCACGCCGATCCGCCGCGGCAGCGCCGGCAGCGGCCGCTTGCGGTCCTCCGAGAACAACCCCTCGGCCGCCAGCTTGCGCTTCAGCT
Organism: Kofleriaceae bacterium; assembly: GCA_035525615.1. GTDB lineage: Bacteria > Myxococcota_A > Polyangia > Haliangiales > Haliangiaceae > UBA2376. Next base: position 25,535 of record DATLEB010000364.1, read on the forward strand.
CCTCGAACGCCGCCGCCGCCGCACCCGCGCCCGCCGGCTCGGCGTAGTCGACGTACAGCTGCAGTCGCCCGTCGCGATCGAACACGCCGAGCTTGCCGCGCACGCGCACGCGCAGCCCCGGCTCGAGCGCGAACTTGAGCCGCACCGCGGTGGTCCGCCACATCACCGCCGGGATGACCGCGCCCTTGTCGCGGAGCACGAAGTACACGTGCCCGCTGACGGGGCGCTTGACCTCGGCGGCCTCGGCCTCGACCCACAGCATTCCGTAGCGCTCGACGGCGTGGTTGGCCCAGCGGACCACGTCGGCGACGGTCAGCGGACGCTCGCGCGACGCCGGCTTGGGCTCGGACGCCGGCCCCGGCGTCGTCGACGCGTCGGATCTGGGCTCGCCGTCGCCACTTGCCATCGCCACACGGTACCCAACCCCGCACGATCGCTGCAACCACCTCGGCTGGCGTGGTGTCCGATGTGCGGATACGATGCCTCCGACGTCCATGGCCGACGCCCCCGCTCGTGAAGTAGGCGCTCCCATCGGGAAGGACGAGATCGATCCCGATCTCGTGAGCCTCCGTGGTCCCGCGGCCAAGGTGGGCATCGTCACCGCCGCCGCGGTCGTCCTCCTCTGCCTCGTCCTCATGTGGCGGATGCGCGCCGACCTGACGTTCTCGCACAGCGGCGACGCGCCGAAGCCCGTGACGGTCACCGACGTCGTCGCCGGCAAGATCTCCGACGACAGCTACGTCACCATCGACGCCTCGCTCGACCGCGACGCCGCCGTGCGCACGCGCGTGACCGAGTCCAACGCCGGCACGCGCGTCGTGCCCGTCGCCGGCACGAACGACAAGCTCTGGGTCGCGATCTCGGGCGATCCGTGGTCACCGTACCAGCACGACGAGAAGCTCACCGGTCGCCTGCGCCCGCTCGCCGCGGTCCGCTTCTCGGACGCCGTCGCGGGCTACGTGAAGCAGCACCCCGCGCCGCGCTTCGTCTCCGGCGACGAGCTCAAGAGGGCGCGCCTCGCCAGGGCCGCGGAGCTCGCGCTGGTCGGTGGCGGCACCGTCGCGCCGCGCGACGCCGACGAGCTCGAGATCTCCGTCGCCGATCCCGGCGCCGCCGTCGTCATCGCCTCGTTCAACCCGCGCCTCCCCGACGTGAAGGCGTGGACCGACGCGCTCGTCGCCGCCAACGTCATCCCGGCCGGCACCGCACCCGCCGCCGCCACCGACGAGACCGCGCGCTGGGAAGTGCGCACCGCCGACGCCGTCGCCGCGGTCACGCGCTCGCTCGAGAACGCGCAGCTGTGGGGCGCGCGTGTCGAGCCGTCGGCGACGCGCCACCGCGTGCCGTGGAAGGACCTCCGCGCCGACGAGACCGGCGTCACGCTTCCCACCGGCGTGTTGCCGTGGTCTGCCGTCGACGTCGTCGCCGTCTGGGCGCCGCGCCCGGTCCCGGCCGGCGCGCGCGTGCTCCTCGTCGGGGAGAGCCCCGGCGGCTACTGGTACCTCACGTACGTCTACGTGGGCCTGGCGCTGTTCGCGGCGCTGTTCACGTGGGCCCTGGTGCGCGGCGTCCGCGCGGAGATCCGTGACCGCAAGGTCGCCCTCAAGGCGGCGGCCTGATAGAACCAGCGGATCGTGCCTGCGCACCCGGTCCGCCTCTATGACTCGCTCCGCGGCGAGAAGGTCCCCTTCGAGCCGGTCGTCCCCGACCACGTCGGCATGTACGTCTGTGGCCCGACGCCTTACGCGGCCGCGCACATCGGGCACGTCTACTCGGCCGTCTGTTTCGACACGATCCGCCGCGGCCTGATCTTCCTGGGCTACCAGGTGAAGTACGTCCGCAACATCACGGACGTCGACGACAAGATCATCAACCGCGCACGCGAGACCAGCCAGGATCCCATCGCGCTCTCGGCGCATTTCACCGACGAGTACAACGCCGACATGGCGCGCTTCGCGGTGCTGCCGCCCGACGTCGAGCCCAAGGTGTCGACGCACATCGCCGAGATCGTCGACATCACGAAGAAGCTCGTCGACAACGGCAAGGCGTACGTCGTCGACGGTGACGTCTACTTCGAGATCACGACGTTCGCGCCGTACGGCCGCCTCTCCGGGCAGTCGATCGAGGACCTGGTCTCGAACGCGAGCAAGCGCATCTCCGACGACGAGCGCAGCAAGAAGCGCGGCCCCGGCGACTTCGCGCTGTGGAAGGCGGCCAAGCCGGGCGAGCCTTCGTGGGATTCGCCGTGGGGCAAGGGTCGGCCCGGCTGGCACATCGAGTGCTCGGCGATGAGCGCGTCGCACCTGGGCGAGACGTTCGATCTGCACGGCGGCGGCAAGGACCTCGTCTTCCCGCACCACGAGAACGAGATCGCCCAGTCGCAGGGCGCCCACGGCGTCGAGAGCTTCGCGCGCTACTGGATGCACAACGGCTTCCTGAACTTCGAGGGCGAGAAGATGTCGCGCTCGCTCGGCAACGTCTTCTCGTGCGAGCAGATCGCGAAGAAGGTCGGCACCGAGGCGCTGCGCTTCTACTTCGTCAGCCACCACTACCGGTCGCCGATCAACTTCGAGTACATCGCGCACAAGCACGACCCCGCCGACCCGAAGCGCGTCACCGACGTCGACTTCCCGTCGCTCGAGGCCGCCGACCGGCGTCTCGACTACTTCTACACGACCCTCCGCCGCATCGACGAGTTGATCGGTGGTCCCGGCGGCCAGGGCGGAGACGGCGGCGACGGCGCGGTCACGCCGGAGACCGAGGCGCTGTCGCTCGCGGCGCGCGACGCGATCGCCGACGACTTCAACGCGCCGGTCGTGATGGCGGCGCTCTCGGAGGCCGCGCGCGTCGCCAATCGCCTGCTGGACGAGGGTAAGGGCATCGACAAGGCGGTGCGCCGCCGCTCGCTCGCGCGCCTCGGCCGCGATCTGCGCGCCGTCGGCTGGGCGCTCGGCGTCTTCGGCGACAACCCGGTGACCTACGCGCGCGCGCGACGCGAGCGCCTGGTCGCGAAGCGTGGCATCGACACGGCGCAGGTCGAGTCGCTGCTCACCCAGCGCACCGACGCCCGCAAGGCGAAGGACTTCGCCCGCGCCGACGCGATCCGCGGCGAGCTCACGGCGCTCGGCGTCGAGGTGCTCGACACGCCGGCCGGCACCGACTGGCGCATCGCCGAATCCGACTGACCCGCCCGCGTCGAAGGACGCCTACTTGCGGTTGGGAGGAAACGGATCGCGACCGGCGCGGCAGCGCGCCGACAGCTCGTCGAATCCGCCGATCGACGCACCGTCGAGGAACACGTTCGGCACGGTGCGCCGCCCGGTCTCGCGGACGAGGCGCTTGCGCTCGTCGAAGTTCGCGGTGACGTCCTTCTCCTCGTACTCGATGCCGTGACGTTCGAGCAGCGACTTGGCGCGCCAGCACCACGGGCAGTACACGGCCGTGTACATCACCACGCGTGGCGACGCTTTGGGGATGGTCGAGCGCATGGCTCAACTATTCGTCGCTCGTGTCTTCCGACAAGTACGCGAGGATCACTTCGTCGAGGCTGCGCTCGGAGATCAGGTCGCCGCCGATGCCACCGTCGGTATCCTTCGCCCGCCGGACCTTGCCCTGCCCCGCCGGCGTGCCGACGGCCTTGCTGGGACCGCCAACGATGACCGGGGGACGCGAAACGACGACGCCGCCACCACTCGGAGCTCGCGTGCGCGCGGCAGACGCAGGTTGCGTGCCCGGACGCGGCACGGGCGAGCCGGCCGGATTGATGCGCGGGACCGCCGTCGGCGTGGGACGCGCGATCGGAGGCTGCACGGCGGCGTGCTGGCCCGTCGGACGTGGCGGCACGGAACCCGCCGACGCGGTCGGAAGCTTGTTGCTGGGTGGGGTGGGCCTGGGAATCGGCGGACGCGGAAGCCCGCCGCCAGCGGGCGGTGGCGTGTCGAACTTCTCGATCGGCCCGCTGCCGCGCTTCACGCTGTACTGACCGGGGCGCTCGGGCTGCACTCCCGGAGGCGCGGTCACCGACGGCGGGGCCGGCGAATGCACCTGCGCCACCTCCTGCACCTCGACCAGCCCGGCGGCGGCGAGCTCGTCGTCGCCGACCTGGATCGCGCTCATCGCCTCGGAGATGTCGCCGCTGCCGAGATGGGTCGCCAGCGGCGGATGCACGGCCCCCGACACTCGTTGCGTCGCCGCGCGCGCCAAGGGGCCGTCGAATGCCCCCGGCATCCCGCTGGTCGGGAGCACGTCGTGCACGACCGCCATCGGAATCGTCGTGGCAGCGTCGACGAGCTCGATGACCGGCTCGGAGATCTCGTGGCCCACAGCGTCGGGAATGGGCGGCGAGGGCGGCGGGCCCGCGGGCGGGGTCTCGTCGTCGAATTTTGGGGACGGGGCCGTCTCGTCGGTGCGCGCCGCGGGTGCACCCGCGACCTCTCGGGGCAGGAGCCCGGGCGCGCCGCCCAGGTACTGGTCGATCTTCTCGTCGAAGAACCGGTGCTTGAGGTCCTTCATCATGGCCTTGTGCTGGGCCTGCATGAGGGACTTCACGACGTCCTCGGCCGCGTCGCGGTCGTAGACGAGCTTGCGCGTCGAGATGATGACGCCGCCGTGGAACAGGTGCGAGAAGACGTGCGGGTTCGCGAGGCCCGAATCCTCGGTCTGCACGTGGAACACGATGCCCCGGTAGCGGACATTGTGGTTGTACCCGAGGATCGGCGAACGCTTGGCGCTCACGGTCTCCTCACTGCAACGTACCACGGCCCGCGGGCCTCAAGGAGGTTGTAAACTCCCTCGTTGGCTGGTACTCCAGCGCGTGGGGCCATGGTGGCCCGCTCCCGATTCCTGTCCTTTTGCGGAAAGAGTCTTTCCTGTGTCGACCCCGGAAGTGCGGTTCGTCGAGCTGTTCAAGAGCTGGCTGGTCTCGCTGCCTCATGACCTAAAAATCGCGTTCGAGGCAATGGACGACGAGAACCTCCCGCGGAGCTCGCGCGAGATCGCGGTCGGCGCGATCATGTATGTCGTCTCGCCAAACGATCGCGTCCGCGATCGCAACGAGGCCGTCTCGAGCTTCGCCGACGACGCGGTGCTGCTGCGCCTCGCGCTGCGCGCCGTGGTCC
>DATLEB010000004.1:0-4051 GCA_035525615.1 Kofleriaceae bacterium
TCGGCGTGACCAGCCGCGCGGTGCAGAGCATGCTCGACGTCCACACTCCGGACTTCGGCTGGCTCACCGACGCGATGCGCTTCGACGAGGGCACCGACATCCCGGCCGGTGCACTGATCCAGCCGCGCGCCGAGGCGGAGCTCGCGTTCGTGCTGGCGCGCGATCTGCGCGGCCCCGGCATCACGCCCGGCGACGTGCTGGCCGCGACCGATCACGTGCTGCCGTGCTTCGAGATCGTCGACTCGCGCATCGAGGCCTGGAAGATCCGCTACCAGGACACGGTCGCCGACAACGCGTCGTCGGGGCTGTTTCTCGTCGGTCCGGCGGCGTCGCCGAAAGGCGTCGACTTCCCGGCGTGCGCGGTCACCGTCGAGAAGAACGGCAAGCCGCTGTCGCGCGGCACCGGCGCCGAGGCCATGGGCTCGCCGCTCGTGTGCGTCGCGTGGCTGGCCAACCAGCTCGGCGAGCTGGGCCACGCCCTCCTCGCCGGCGAGATCGTGCTGAGCGGCTCGCTGGTGCCGCTCGAGCCCGTGGCCCCCGGCGACTGGATGCACATGGACATTCCGGGCGTGGGCGGTGCGACGGTTCGGTTCATCTAGAACCCAGCGTAGGCGTAGCAGGAGCATCGAATGGGTAAGCTGGCGGCAGCGATCATCGGGTCGGGCAACATCGGCACCGACCTGCTCTACAAGCTGAAGCGGAGCGCGGTGCTCGAGCCGGCGTGGCTGGTCGGCATCGACGAGGCCTCGGACGGTCTGGCGAAGGCGCGCGCGCTCGGCGTGAAGACGACGGCGGCGGGCATCGAGGGCCTCTTGCCGCACCTCGTGAGCGACAAGATCGCGGTCGTGTTCGACGCGACCAGCGCCGCCGCGCACCTCAAGAACTGGGGCCGGCTCAAGGAGCACGACGTGCTCGTCGTCGACCTGACGCCGGCGGCGGTCGGGCCCTACTGCATCCCGCCCGTGAACCTCGAGCAGCACCTCACGGCGAGCGCGCGCAACGTCAACATGGTGACGTGCGGCGGGCAAGCGACCGTGCCGATGGTCGCGGCGGTGAGTCGCGTACAGGAGGTCGCCTACGCCGAGATCGTGGCGACGGTCGCGTCGAAGTCCGCCGGCCCCGGCACGCGCCACAACATCGACGAGTTCACGCGCACGACCGCCGGCGCGGTCGAGAAGCTGGGCGGGGCCAAGAAGGGCAAGGCGATCATCATCCTCAACCCGGCGGAGCCGCCGCTCATCATGCGCGACACGATCCACTGCCTGACCGCGGGAGAGCCGGACGTCACCGCGATCACGGAGAGCGTGAAGGCGATGGTGAAGGACGTACAGGCGTACGTGCCGGGCTACCGGCTCAAGAACGGGCCGATCTTCGACGGGAAGCGCGTGACCACGTTCGTCGAGGTCGAGGGCCTGGGCGACTACCTCCCGCCGTACGCGGGCAACCTCGACATCATGACGGCGGCGGCGCTCCGCGTCGGCGAAGTCTGGGCCGAGCGCGCGCTGGCGGGGAGGGCGTCATGAGCTCCTCGAGCGCCACCAGCCTGAAGGGCAAGAAGGTCACGCTGCACGACATGTGCTTGCGCGACGGCATGCACCCCAAACGGCACCAGATCTCCGTCGAGCAGATGGTGAAGGTCGCCTGCGGCCTCGACGAGGCCGGCGTGCCGCTCATCGAGGTGACGCACGGCGACGGCCTCGGCGGCGCGTCGATCAACTACGGCTTCCCGCTGCACACCGATCAGGAGTACCTGCGCGCGGTCGTCCCGAAGATGAAGCGCGCCAAGATCTCGGCGCTGCTCCTGCCCGGCATCGGCACCGTCGACGATCTGCGCATGGCGGTGGGCGAGGGCGTGGCCACGGTCCGCGTCGCCACGCACTGCACCGAGGCCGACGTCAGCGAGCAGCACATCGGGCTGGCGCGCAAGCTGGGCGTCGACACCGTCGGCTTCCTGATGATGGCGCACATGATCTCCCCGGAGAAGCTGTGCGAGCAGGCGCTGCTCATGGAGTCGTACGGCGCCAACTGCCTGTACCTCACCGACTCGGCCGGCTACATGCTGCCCGACGACGTGCGCGCGCGCATCGGCGCGTTGCGTGCGGCGCTCGCGCCGACCACGGAGGTCGGCTTCCACGGTCATCACAACCTCTCGATGGGCATCGCCAACTCGATCGCCGCGATCGAGGCCGGCGCGTCGCGCATCGACGGCTCGGCGGCCGGCCTGGGCGCCGGCGCGGGCAACACGCCGCTCGAGGTGTTCGTGGCCGTCCTCGACCGCATGGGCGCCGACCACGGCATCGACTTGTACAAGATCATGGATGTGGCGGAGGATCTGGTCGTGCCGATGATGGACGTGCCGGTGCGGATCGATCGGGATGCGCTCATCCTCGGCTACGCGGGTGTGTACTCGTCGTTCCTGCTCTTCGCGCAGCGCGCGGGCGCGCGCTACGGCGTGTCGTCGCGCGACCTGCTCGTCGAGCTCGGGCGGCGCAAGACCATCGGTGGCCAGGAGGATCTGATCGAGGACCTCGCCATCGACATGGCAAAGCGGTCGTCATGAGCGGCGACGACGCGTTCCGCGCGGAGGCTCGCGCCTGGCTCGAGGCGAACTGCCCGCCGTCGATGCGCACGCCGCATCTGCCCGGCCAGGAAGTGTGGGGCGGTCGCCGGCGCACGTTCCCATCCGACGACGCGAAGGTGTGGTTCGAGCGCTGCGTCGAGCGCGGGTACACCGTGCCGGCGTGGCCGCGCGAGTACGGCGGCGCCGGCCTGACCCGCGAGCAGGCGCGCATCCTCGACGCCGAGATGCGCGCGATGGGCTGCCGCTCGCCGCTCATCTCGTTCGGGATCTGGATGCTCGCGCCCGTCCTCTTCGAGTTCGCCAGCGAGGAGCAGCGCGCCGAGCACCTGCCGCCGATCGCGCGCGGCGACATCCGCTGGTGCCAGGGCTACAGCGAACCGGGCTCCGGCTCGGACCTGGCCAGCCTGTCGACCCGCGCCGTGCGCCACGGCGACCACTACGTCGTCGACGGCGCGAAGGTGTGGACGTCGCACGCCGACCACGCCGACTGGATGTTCTGCCTGGTGCGCACCGACGCGGACGGGCCCAAGCACGACGGCATCAGCTTCATCCTCCTCGACATGACCACGCCCGGCGTGTCGACGCGGCCCATCCAGCTCATCAGCGGCAGCTCGCCATTCTGCGAGACGCGCTTCGACAGCGTGCGCGTGCCGGCCCGCAACCTGGTCGGACGCGAGGGCGGCGGCTGGCAGATCGCCAAGAAGCTGCTCGAGCACGAGCGCTCGATCATCTCGGTGATGCGCGACCGCGCCCCCGAGGAGGCCGAGACCTTGCCGGCGATGCTGAAGCGCGTTGGCGAGCCGGCGTTCCGCGATCGCGTCGTCCAGGCCGAGCTCGACTTTTTGTGCAACCGGCTCACGCTCGAGCGCACCGCCGAGGCGGCCAAGGCGGGCAAGGGGCCGGGCGCGGCGAGCTCGATGTTCAAGCTCTACGGCACCGAGCTCAACAAGCGGCGCAAGGAGCTGCGCGTCGAGCTGCAGGGCTATCAGGGCATCGGGTGGGAGGGCCCCGGCTTCGAGCCGAGCGAGCTCCAGATCACCCGCGAATGGCTGCGCTCGCGGGCCAGCTCCATCGAGGGCGGCACCAGCGAGATCCAGCTCAACATCATCGCCAAGCGCGTCCTGGGGCTGCCGGATTGACGGCCGCGTGGATGCATTCGCGCCGCCACGGAGCGATGGCATGACCGCCGCCGTGATCATGCGCTTCGAGGGAGACACGGCGTGACCGCCGCCGCCGCGACGCGTCGCTTCGAGCTCACCGCCGAGCAGGACGAGCTGCACCGCGCCGCGCGCGCGTTCGTCGAGCGCAGGCTGCCGGTCGCGCACCTGCGCGCGTTGCGCGACGCCGGTGATCCCCTCCGGCTGTCGCGGCCGGTGTGGCGCGACCTGGCGGGCCTGGGCTGGGCCGGCATCGCCATCGACGAGGTTCATGGTGGCGCCGGCCTCGGGCTGCCCGAGCTCGGCGTGGTCA
>DATLEB010000023.1:0-15628 GCA_035525615.1 Kofleriaceae bacterium
TCGGTCGCGCCCTCGCCGGAGAACACGGTGGCCCACGTGCCGTCGGCGAGCCGCTCGAACGAGCCGCGCATCGCCGCCGCCTGCTTCCTCGCGATCATCACGTCGGGCTCGTTCGTGAGCGCGACCGTCGCCGTCGTGCCGGCCGTCTCCGACGGCGGCTCCGGCTCCGGCACGTGCTGGTTCGGCCGCCGCACGAGCACCGCCGCGAGGATGCGCTCCTCGCCGCCGGTGATGCCGCCCGCGACCAGCGACGGCGGCGCCGCGCTCGCCACATCGGGCGCGATGTCGAGCAGCGCGCGCGCCAGCTCGGCCCCGTCGCCGAAGCGGTGATCGCGCGGCTTCGACAGCGCCTTCGCGACCAGCTCGTGCACGCTCGCGGGCAGATCGGGCCGCACCATCCAGAGCGGCGGCGGCTCCTCGAACAGGACGCGCGTGAGCACCGCGATCGTGTTGCCCGCGTCGAACGGCGCCGTCCCTGCGAGGCAGCGGAACAGCACCGCGCCGAGCGCGAACACGTCGACGCGCGCGTCGAGATCGCGCTCGCCGCGCGCCTGCTCGGGGGCCATGTAGCCGGGTGTACCGAGAGCGGTACCGGCCTGCGTCATCGGACGATCACCGAGGGTCGAGCGCGCCACCCCGAAGTCGAGGAGCTTGGCGCGCGACGGGTCGCCGCCGGGCAGGAAGATGTTCCCCGGCTTCACGTCGCGATGGACGATGCCGCGCGCGTGCGCCATGCCGAGCGCCTCGGCGATGCGGGCCAGCATCTCGATCGCGTCGGCCGGCGACATCGGCACCCGCTCGAGCCGCTCGGAGAGGTCGACACCGTCGAGCCACTCCATGGCGAGGTACATGCCGTCGGCGGTCCGACCATGCGCGACGTAACGCACGATCGCGTCGTGCTCGAGGGTGGCGAGCACCTCCGCCTCGTGCTCGAAGCGATCGACCTCCGCGGTCCGGTCCTCGCGCAGCAGCTTGAGCGCGACGGTGTGACCGGTGACACGGTCATGGGCGCGGAACACCGCACCCATGCCACCGGCGCCTCGGCGTTCCCCGAGGTCGAAGCGGGCGGCGACCAGGTCCACGATCGCAGTGTCGCGCGACATCATCGCGACATCAACCTGCGGTGAGGCCACCGGGAGCCGCGATCGCCTGCTTGACCGGAGGAGCACACTGGGTTGCCATACGCTCGCGCCCGCATCGCGGGTGGGGGAGACCATGTCAACCAGCGCCACGCGTCGTCGGGGTTTGACCCCGGTTGTGTACCTGTTCGCGATCATCCTCGCTGGCTGCAGCGGGGACGGCTGTTCGTGCATGGCCCCGATCCCGGGAGGCTTCCCGGCCAACGAGCGCACACCCAACCAGGCGCAGATCCGCGTCTCGCAGACCGGCCTCGCCGCCGTGACCGCCGACCCAGGCGCGCTCATCGAGGGCGTCACCGGCGGACCGCTCCAGTTCGACGTGCCGACCAACTGCAGCGGCTCGCCGTCGACCTGCTGTCCCGGCGGCAACCCGGTCTCGCCGTGCGGACCGATCAACATCAACCTCGAGCAGCGTCCCGGCGATCAGCCGCGCCTCGTGGTCACGCCCGTCGCCAACGGCTCGCGCCTCGACCTCGTCCTGCGCGCGCGCGTGAGCACGATGATGGACGTCCCGGTCAACATCCCGGTCGTCGGCGACTGCGGGCTCCACATCAACACCGAGGACGCCGGCGCCGACGACCTCCTCGTGCGCCTGCCGGTCAACTTCACGCAGGACGCGCAGGCCGGCACCACGCGCATCCAGGCCGGCACCGCCGTGATCGAGCAGCTCGACAACGGCGACGTCGCGCTCACCGGCAGCTTCGGCTGCCAGTTCGCTAGCCTGGGCATCGGCTTCTTCATCGGCACGCTCACCGACACCTTCGCCGGCGCGATCTCCGACGCGGTGAACGGCCAGACCTGCAAGGCGTGCCCGTCGGGCAACGTCGCGGAGTGCGGCTCGTTCGCGACGTCGTGCACCGACAACGTGTGCACCAAGGCCGACATGACCTGCCTCCAGGAGCTGGGCGTCACCGGCCGCCTCGCGGGCGGCGCGCTCCTCCCCGGCGGCGCCGGCGCGCTCGATCTCTACGAGGTGCTCGGCGGCTACGCGACCACGAACAACAACGGCATCGCGCTCGGCATGCTCGGCGGCATGTTGCCGGGCGGCACGGTGCGCGACCGCTGCGGCCCGCCGGCGACGGCCCCCGCCCCGGTCACCGTCCCGCAGTCGAGCTACTTCACCGGCAACACGCGCCCCGACACCAACGCGCCGTTCGACATCGGCATCGGCGTGCACAAGAGCCAGCTCGACGAGTTCGCCTACGCCGGCTACGAGGGCGGCCTCCTGTGCATGACCATCAGCCACACCACGGTGGACCTGCTCACCACCGACACCTTCTCGCTGTTCCTGCAGTCGCTGCCCAACCTGTCCGGCGGCTCGCGCGGGCTGGCGCTCGGCCTGCGCCCGCAGAAGCCGCCGACCATCACGCTCGGCCTCAACACGTTCATGGATGACGGCAACGGCAACACCGTCGTCGACGAGCCGCTCCTCGATCTCATGTTCGACGACCTCGAGATCGACTTCTTCGCGCAGATCGAGGACCAGTACATCCGCATCTTCACGCTGGTCGCCGACGTGCACCTGCCCATCGGCCTCGAGGTCGGCGCGACCGGCGAGCTCACGCCGGTCCTCGGCGCCGTCGAGAACGCGTTCAGCAACCTGAGCGTGAAGAACAGCGAGCCCCTGGTGGAGTCGCCCGATCAGCTCGCCGCGATCTTCCCCATGATCCTCGACCTCGCGTTGCCGCAGATCATCGGCGGCCTGGGCGCGTTCCAGGTGCCCGAGCTGGCCGGGCTGCAGATCGACGTCACCGCGCTCACCGCCGTCGACAACAAGGCGTTCCTCGCCATCTACGGCGAGCTCTCGCCGGTCGCGATGGCCAAGCCGGCGCGCGTCGAGACCACGGCCGTGATGGTCGGGCAAGACATCCCCGGCACCGAGACGTTCGACGATCCCGGCCGCTGGAAGCGCGAACGCCGCCCGAAATTCGAGCTCGCGCTCGGCGGCAGCGAGACCGACCTCGAGTGGTCGGTGCGCATCGACAACGGCACGTGGTCGGGGTGGAGCGCGTCGCCGCGGCGCACGCTCTCGTCGAACCTGTTCTGGTTGCAGGGCAAGCACCAGGTCCAGGTGCGCGCCCGCAAGATCGGCGAGCCGCTCACCACCGACCTCACGCCGGTGACGCTCGATCCGATCATCGACACGATGGCGCCGGTGCCGACCCTCGAGACCGATGGCTCGATCGTCCGCATCCTCGGCAGCGACCTGGTGTCGGGCGACAAGCTCACGGCGCGCTGGCGCCTGAGCAAGGGCGCGTGGCACGAGGCGACCGAGCTCCCCGTGGAGGTGAAGCTCGGCAAGGCGCAGCCCATCGAGCTCGAGGTCGAGGTCTACGACGAGGTCGGCAACATGGCGCCGACGCGCGGCTCGCAGGCCGTGTTCCGCGCCGACTTCCACGGCGCGCCCGGCGAGAGCGGCTGCAACTGCGGCGCCTCCGGTGATCCGCGCGGGGCGGCGATCCTGTTGGTCCTGGTCGGTCTGTTCCTCCTCCGCCGTCCGCGCCGCGCGACGATGCAGCGGTGGGGCGCGCGCCTCGCCGTCCTCGTCGTCGGTGGCACGCTGCCCGCGTGCAGCTGCGGCAACGACAACGCGTGCGGCGACACCGACTGCATGCCGGGCGAGGTCGTGCAGGGGCCGATCGGGCGCTGGAACTCCATCGCGGGCGACGGCACGCGCACGGTCATCACGACCTACGACACGACGCTCGGCGACCTCGTGCTCGCCGACGTGAGCTCGAGCGGCGAGCTCTCGTACAAGGTGCTCGACGGCATCCCCGACGAGACGCCGATCTACGATCCGAGCGGCTACCGCGGCGGCATCGAGGGCATCGGCCCCGACGTCGGCGCGTGGACGTCGGTCGGGCTCAGCGGCGGTCTCGTCCGCGCCGCGTACCAGGATCGCGAGCGCAAGGCGCTGCGCTTCGTCGTCGAGACGCAGAAGGGCCGCTACGCGACGCATGACGTCGACGTCCCCGAGGGCGACGAGGTCATCGGCCTGCACACGTCGCTGGCCGTCGGCTCGGCGCCGGCGATCGCGTACGTCGTGACCGGCGTGATCGGCACGGGCGGCACGCGCACCACCGAGCTGCGCCTCGCGCGCGCGTCGTCGGCGCAGCCGTCCGGCCCCGGTGACTGGAACATCGCGGCGATCGCCACCGCGCCGTCGAGCTGCGCCGGCATGTGCGGCAGCCAGGCGTGCGTCGCGGCGGCGACCGCAGGCGATCCCGAGACCTGCGTGGCGCCGTCGGGCACGTGCAATCCGGCGTGCGCCGACACCGACGTCTGCGTCGCCGGCGCGTGTCGCACCGAGATCCCCGATCCCAAGGTCGAGGACATCCCCGGCGGCACGGGCCTGTTCCCGACGCTGCTCCTCATGCCGGACGGCCGCATGGCGGTCGTGTTCTACGATCGCGTGCGCACGGCGCTGGTCGCGCTCGTCGAGTCGGCGCCGGGCAGCGCGTCGTTCGCCGAGACCATCCTCGACGGTGCCGACGGCGCCGACGACGGCATGTGGGCCAGCGCCGCGGTCGACGCGTCGGGCACGATCCACGTCGCGTATCAGGACGCGCTCGGCGATCAGCTCATGTACACGACGCTCGCGGGCGCGACGGCGGGCACGCCGGTCATCGTCGACGACGGCGTGCGCCAGGGCGATCGCACGCACGCGGTCGGCGCGGGCGCGGCCATCTGGCTCTCGGGCGGCAGCGCACACATCGCGTATCAGGATGCCGCGACCGCCAACCTCGTCGTCGCCACGCAGTCGGGCGCGACGTGGTCGCACTCCGACCTCGCCACCGGCGATCTGATGGACGGCTTCCACATCTCCGCGCTCACCGGCGGTGGCCGCCTGGTCTGGGACCAGCTCGACAAGACGCACTCGCCGCCGCACATCCTCGCCACGCAAGCGTCGCCCTGAGGGCGAGCGCAGCGAGTCGAAGGGGCATCGCGCGCAGAAACTGAAAGCTGCGTTGCGCCGGCGACGCGGTGAAGCTGCGTCGCGTTGCGACCCCGGATCGTCGGTGGCAACGTGCGTCCATGCAGCACGCGATCGCCGTCGTCGTCGCGTTGCTGTGCGTGCAGCTCCTCGCCGGAGCGGCGCTCCTCTCTTGGCGCTGGGCGCGTTCGGCGCGGCCGCGGCCACGGCTACCACCGCAGCCGCAGCCGCAGCCGCCACCGCAGCCGCCACCGCAGCCGCAGCCGCAGCCGCACGGCCCGATCGCGACGCGGCCGGCCGTGATGCTCGTCCACGGCTTCATGGGCTTCGGCTCGTTTGGCCTCGGCCGCGCGCGCATCCACTACTTCCGCCGCGTCGCGCGCCACCTCGAGCGCCGCGGCGTCGAGGTCCACGTCGCCACGCTGCCGCCGCTCGGCAGCACGCCCGATCGCGCCGACGCCCTCGTCGCCCAGCTCGCCCGCGTGAAGAGCCGCGACATCGTCATCTTCGCGCACAGCCTCGGCGGCCTCGACGCGCGCTGGGCGCTCGCCCGCGGCGGCGCCGACCGCGTGCGCGCCCTCGTCACCATCGGCACGCCGCACCGCGGTTCGCCCATCGCCGACGCCTTCGCGCGCGGCCCCGCCGCCAGCCTGCGCCGCGCCCTCGAGCGCGTCGGCCTCGGCAGCGCCGCCGTCGACTGGCTCACCACGGAGCGCCTGACGCGCTTCAACGAGGAGATCGCCGACGTCCCCGGCGTCCGCTACGCCTGCGTCATCGGCGCCTCCGCCGACCGCCGCAAGATCCATCCGCTCCTCCGCGTCACGCACGCGTTCCTGCGCGCGCATGGCCCCAACGACGGCCTCGTCACCGCCGCCTCGCAGACCTGGGGCGAGGTCATCACGGAGGCCGAGCTCGACCACTGGGCGCAGGTCGGCTGGGCCGGCGGCCACGACGCCGCCGCGCTCGCCGAGCGCGTGCTCGAGCACCTCGGCGCGCTGCCGCGACGCGAGCAGCCTCGTCAGCTGCCCGCGCCGGCCACCCCCTCGCTCCCCATCCCCGTCTCGCGCCGCCTCGCTACTGGTACTTGAGCCAGTAGATCAGCGCGCTCTTCGCCTGCGGCGACAGCTCCGCGCCGTACGTGTGGCCGCGGTTCTCGACCGCGTCGTCACACAGCACCGCGCCCGTCGCCGGGTCGCGCGAGAACACGAGCGTGAGCGGCGTGCCCGCCGGGAACGGCCCCAGCGCCACCGGCAGCCGGTTGACCTTGGGCACGCGCGTCGTGCTCATCATCTCGTTCATCGCGGCCTCGTACGACTGCGCGCGCTGCGACGGGCTCGCGTTCACGGGCGCCCACGGACCGATCGACTGGTTGTGGAAGAACGGCGCCGTGGCCCAGATGCCCGTCAGCGGCATCGTGCGATAGCCCTTGAACCCGCGGCTCTTGAACACGTCCGACGAGAACGCGGACCACAGCTTGCCGGTGTCCCAGTTGGTCGAGCGCGCGCGGCAGGTGTTGGTGACCTGCGGGTCGGTGATGGGCAGGGTGATCTCGTCGTCGGAGTAGACCTTGCGGCCTTCGCCCGACACGGCGTGGCAGCTGCTGCACTTCACGGCGAACGTGAGGCCGCCCGCGAGATAGGTGAGCACCTGGTTCGGGTGCCCCGGATAGTTCGGGCTGCGCACCGAGCGCAGGAACTCGCCCATGTCGTCGAGGTCCTGCTGCGGCGGGAAGCTCGCGCAGTCGCGCTTGCACTGCGCCAGGTCGATCGGCGCGGTCGGGTCGGGACGATCCGCGCGCGGCGCGACGCACTCGGCGAAGCACACGCCGATGTTGGTGTAGACGCGCACCGCCGCGAGGCCGCCGCCGACGTCGTCCTCGCCGCCCTGGCCGTTGCGCAGCTGCTGCTGATCCATGCCGACGTGAAACGTCGCGCGCTTGGGCTGATCCCAGAACGCCGTCACGACGCCGGGGTTCATGATGTTGTCGTTGAACAGCGCCGTCGTGTCGACCGCGCCGTCGGCCCAGCCGGCGAACATCAGCCGGCGTGGATCGGTCGCCGCCAGGTTGTTGCCGAAGATCTTGCCGAACTTCGCGTACTGGTTGCCGACCGTCGGGTGGATGTTGTCCCACTCGGGCTCCGCCGGATTCGCCGGCGGGTTGAGCGGGTCGAAGCCGGCGTGGCACGACGCGCACGTCACGCCGATGATGAACGTGCCGTTGGGCAGCAGCTCCTTGCGGACACCGAGCACGCCGGTCCCGAGCGGGTCGGCGCAGAGATCCGGTCCGCCGGCCGGGTTCGCGTCGCAGTCGGGGTCGTTGATGAGCCCCCACTGCGCGAAGCGGTCGGCGCGCGGGGTGTTCATCACCTCGCCGAACGCGATCCGGATCCGCTTGGCCGGATCGGGGTGCTGGGCGAGGAACGCGAAGAAGCGCCCGCCGTTGTAGGTGTTGTTGAACCAGACGTCGCGGCCGTGCTGCTCGTGTGTGTTGAGCTCGTGCTCGACCACGCCGAGGTCGGTCATGTCGTCGATCGTCGGCTCCGATTCCGTACACGCGACGAGCCCACCGCCCAGCAACGCCATAGCGGACGCACAGAGCGTCCTACGCAGGGAGATGCGCATGGATTCCCTCCGGTCAGTTGAGTGACCCCGAGTCGTTATTGACCCAGCGTCACTCTGCGTAAGGCGTCAGGTAGATCGCAATGTATGCGTTCGAAAAATCGTGTCTGCGTGAAAGGCACGCAAGCAACCTCACCACAGCGTGTAGGTCACTCTGGGGCGCGCTTCTCGCGATTCCTCACCACCACCCACGCCACGACGATGCTCACGTTGTAGAGCACGATCATCGGCACTGCCATCATCACCTGTGTCGGTACATCGGGTGACGGTGTGAGAATGGCGCCGATGATGAAGGCAATGACCACGAACCAGCGGTTGAACTTCCAGAGCCCGCGGTGCGTGACCAGGCCGATCTTGGCCAGGAAGTAGATGAGCAGCGGCAGCTCGAAGACCGCGCCGAACGCGAGCATCATGTTGCGCGTCAGGTCGAAGTAGTCGCGCAGCATGAGCACCGGCTGCGTCTTCGAGTCGGCGTAGCTGAGCAGGAACGTGAACAGCTGCTCGAGCACGAAGTAGTAACAAAACGCCGCGCCGCTGATGAAGAAGAACGCGGAGAAGATGGCGAACCACACGCCCGTCGACCGCTCCTGCTTGTAGAGGCCGGGCGCCACGAAGCGCCACAGCTGGAAGAAGATGAACGGGCTCGACACGAAGATGCCGGCCCAGAGCGCGACCGACATGTCGACCCAGAACGGCTCGACGATCGAGCCGAAGGCCATGTGCATGTCCTGCGGCAGCGTCTTCGGGTACTTCTTCCACGCGTGCTCGAGCGGGACGCGCAGCCAGTCGTAGATGTCGCCGGCGAAGGTCCACGACCCGATGACGCCGATCAGGAAGAAGATGGCGGCGTTGCGCATCCGCTTCTGCAGCTCGCGCAGATGCTCGAGGAACGGCATCCGCCCGTCGTCGAGCTCGGCCTCGCGCGCGTCGGTCGCTCGGGCGGGCTCAGCCATGTTCGCGCTTGGCGGTGCCAGTGGCCGGCCGGATGAGCTTCAGCGGATCGTTCGGGTCATCCTCGGCGGGCGCGGCGGCGGCCGGGTCGGCCTCCGCGGGCGCAGCGTCCGCCTCGGCCACGGGGGCCGACGCCACGGGGGCCGGCGCCTCGAGAGCCGGCGTCTCGAGGGCCGGCGCCACAACCTGGGTTCCCTCGGCGATGGGCGGGACCGCCGCGTCGAGCGCGCCAGGAGCATCGGGCAGCGGCAGCTCCGCGGCCGGCGGCGGCTTCCGCACCGGCGGCCGCTTGATCTCGTCGCCGCGCAGCGCGCTCTTGAGGTCGCGAATCGCGCCGCCGATCTCCGTGTCGTTCTCGATCGTCTGCGTCAGCTCGCGCTGCTGCTTGCGGATGTCGCGGATGCCCTTCGAGATCTTGGCCGCCGCCTCGGGCAGCTTCTCGGGTCCGAGGAAGATCATGGCGATCACGAGGATCACCAGGATTTCCGTGCCGCCCATGCCGAACATGTCGGGCGCAGCATAGCACCGGGCTTCCCCTAGACGACGCTGGCCCGCTTCAGATCCGCCGGTTCCATCGACGCGCCCGCGAACCTGGCCTCGAGCGCCTGGTCACCCTGCGTCTTCCAGTACTGGTACTCGGCCTCGCTCACCGGCACGACCATCGTGAGCGTGATCGGCGGCGGCCCCTCGTCGAGGGGCAAGCGGACGCCCCAGCGCCGCGGCACCGTGAAGTACGCATGAGGAAGCCTCTGCGACAGGTCGCCGGCGTTGATGACGCCGACCAGGTCGCGCACCATCGTCCCCGGCGCCGGGTAGAAGCCCGAGTCCATGACGTGGAAGACCGCGTTGGCGACGATCCACGGCGCCGCCGACGAGTCCTGCGCCGACGCGAGCAGCACCTCCATGCGCGGCCGCCCGTCGGGCCACACCACGTTCGAGAGCCCGAGCGAGCCGTAGGTCACGAAGCCGTGCTCGGGGACGTCGCCGAAGCGCGCCACGTCGATCGCCCGCGTCGAGTCGCTCGTGTGCCGGTACGTGCGCGCGCTGTACGCGCCGAGCGCGATGCGCATGAGCTCGCCGGCCTTGGCCGAGACCTGCAGGAACGCGGCGAGCGCCGGCACCGAGAGCGCCAGCTCGAGCCACGACGGCTGCAGCGCCAGCACGCGCTTCAGGTAGTTCTGCGCGACGATCCGGTGGCCGAGGTCGGCGTGGGCAAGTGCCCCACCCCAGAGCGCGGTGGCGCTATCGGGCCGGAGGCCGATGGCCTTGTCGAAGGCGCGCGCGGCCTCGCCGGGACGCGCCAGACACAGGAGGCAGTGGCCAAGTCCCTTCCACGCCTGGTGATGTGTCGGGTAGATGGCGACCGCCCGCTCGAAT
This sequence comes from Kofleriaceae bacterium, assembly GCA_035525615.1. Taxonomy (GTDB): domain Bacteria; phylum Myxococcota_A; class Polyangia; order Haliangiales; family Haliangiaceae; genus UBA2376. The sequence goes on from DATLEB010000023.1 coordinate 10,021, forward strand.
CGCGCCATGGCGTGGACGTACTCGTGCTGCTGGAAGAGCTCGTTGCCCTCCGCCGTCAGCTGATCGGCTGCCACCAGCGCCACGCGCCGGAGCCTAGCAAAGGTTGGTGATTGTGAGTGATGGCCGGCGGGTTGTGAGTAGGATGCCCGGATGACGTACTCGCGCGTGCTGGTACTGGCGCTCGCCCTCGTGGCGCTCGGGGCGTGTGCCAGCTCGCGCCCCGAAGGTACGGGGATCGACGCCGCCGAAACGACCGACACGGACGCCGCCGAGACGACCGACGACGCCGCCGACACGACCGACGGCGCGGCGATCGACGCGAGCTCCATCGACGCGACCAGCATCGACGCGGTGCCCAACGACGGCACGCTGCCGATCGACGCGCCCACCGACGCCAACACCTGCCCGACCGCGCCGTGCGACCTCTACGCGCAGTGCGGCTGCACGTCGCCGCTGGTCTGCGATCTCGACTTCACCGACCTCGTCGGCAACTCGTGCCGCGCCGTGAACATGGCCGGCACCGAGACCAGCACCTGCTACAGCGGCAACCCGGCGACGGCGCAGCCGAGCTACTGCGCCGCCGGCTACGTCTGCCTCGGCAGCGGCACCAACGCGGCGTGCGAGCGCTACTGCGACGCGTCGAGCGACTGCGGTCAGCCGCGCGGTCAGTGCGTGATCCAGGTGACCAACAACAACGTGCCGATCCCCAACGTGCAGGTGTGCTCGTCGAGCTGCGACCCGGCGAACAGCGCCGCCGGTCCGTGCCCGGCGGGGCAGACGAAGTGCGGCTTCTTCTACGTGAACAACGCGCTCACCGGAAATCAGGATCGCGACGTCGCGCAGTGCACGCCGCCCGGCGCCGGCACGCAGAACGCGGCGTGCGGAACGTTCGCCGCTCCCAACGACGCGCTCTGCGCCGCCAACTTCATGTGCTCGAGCACCAACGGCACCACCGTCGCGTGTCGCCGCGTCTGCAACCTGACCACGGGGGGCAACGAGTGCGCGGCGATCGCCGGCACCACGTGCGGCGGGTTCAACCCGGCGCTCACCATCGGCGGCACCACGTACGGCATCTGCCGCTGACCGCACGGAATGTGATCTCCAGGGGGTGGCCCGGAATAGGGACAGCCCCTAGTCGACGCCGACCACGCGCCCGAACACCCACTCGAGCGGCACCGCGCCCCAGTAGCGCGAGTCGGCGCTGTTGACGCGGTTGTCGCCCATCACGAACACCGACTGCGGCGGAACGACGCACGTGCTGTCGGCCGCGAAGGTCGTCGGCCGTGTCCTGTAGCCGTATCGATCCTGCCCGCACGAGCCGGCCACCGGAAAGTTGTCGAGCACGTCGAGCGATCCGGTCAGCGCCGGATCGCCGCCGTACACGCGGAACGTCCGCCCCGCGTACTGCTCCTCGTAGAGCCACGTGCGCGCCGGCGGCTCCGTGAGCAGGCGCCGCGGCGCCGGCGTCCCGTTCACGACCAGCACGCCGTCGCGCACCGCGATGTGATCGCCGCCCAGCCCGATCACGCGCTTCACGAACGTCTTGCCGCCCATGCGGAACGCCACGATCTCGCCGCGCGTCGGCCCGCGCACGTGCGTGGTCAGCTTGTCGACGACGATCAGGTCACCTTTCGCGATCGTCGGCGTCATGCTCTCGGTCGGCACGCGAAACGCCTCGACCACCGCCAGCCGCGCGGTCACCAGCGCGCCGAGCCCCACCGCGCCGACCAGCGCCATCGCGCGCCACCACCACCCGTGACCCACCGGCCCGCGGATTCCGCGCCGCGCCGCCTCACCTGCGGCACCAAGTCGCACCACCGCCAGCGCGTACAGGCCGAGCGGCGTGAACAGGCACGCCACGACCGCCAGCAGCATCGCGAGGATCGCCACCGCCGCCGCGCGCAGATCGCCGCGCAGCGCCAGCCCACCGCCCGGCAAGAACAGCTCGACCAGCGCGCAGCGGATCACGGCGCCGCGGGGGCGCGCTGCCGCAGCTCCGCCCATTCGCGGGCGAGCATGCTCATCCGCACCATGTCGTACCAGCCGTTCTGATGCCAGTACTCCTCGCGCAGGATGCCCTCCTCGACGAACCCGAGCTTTCCGTAGATCCGCCGCCCGCGCTCGTTGTGCCGGAACACCATCAGCCACATCTTGTGCAGCCCCAGCGGCCCGAACGCGTGGTCCAGCACCAGCCGGATGGCCCCGGTCCCGAATCCGCGGCCGTGATCACCTTTCGTCGCGATGATGCAGGCCAGGCGCCCGACCTTGCTGCGGTCGTGGATCTGGTGAATCCCGGTCTGTCCGAGGTACCGCCCCGAGCCCACTTCTTCGATCGAGAACACGATGTCGCTCTTCGATGCCAGCGTCCGCCGCACGTAGGCGATCTCGTCCTCGCGCGAGAACGCGTGGCCCGAAAATGCCGCGATGTTGCCGGTGATCTCCGGATCGTTCACCCACGTCATGATGTGGTCGACATCGCTCTCGTCGAGCGGGCGCAAGCGGACGACGCTCATGCGATCCATAGTATGATGAACGGCTCATGAGTGTTCCAACCGGCGCAGACATCGAAGCGCTGTGCAGCAAGTGCGGCGACGTGTGGCACGTCGTCGTCGCCAAGGTCGGCGAAGAGATCGTGCGCGTGATCTGCAAGGAATGCGGCGCGCAACATCGCTATCGCAACCCCAAGCTCAAGGGTCAGCCCAGCGCCCGCAAGTCGTCGTCGTCCGCCTCGTCCTCGCCGCGCCCCGCGCGTTCGGTCGCCGTGGTGCAGCGCTTCGACACGCCGGCGGTCGCAGCCGACCTCTCCAAGGCGGTCCGCACCTACAAGGCCAGCGAGAAGTTCGTCGTCGGCGAGCGCGTCGAGCACCCGACGTTCGGCACCGGCGTCGTCGAGACCGCGGAGTCCGGCAAGATGACCGTGTTCTTCGCGGTCGGCCGCAAGATGCTCGTGCAGGCCAAGGGTGACGGCCCGGTCAGCAACGCCCTCGCGCGCCCCAAGCCGTTCGAGCACAAGGTCGCCGGCCCGCAAGCCGTCGGGGTCGTCAAGCCCGGCGAATCGACCGACGAAGTCGAATAGCCTGCTAGGGTCCGGGCCAATGCGCGGCCGCTCCGGCACCATCATCGTCGCTGTCGTCATGGCGCTCGGCCTCGGCCTGGGCAGCGTCGGTGCGTGGTGGGTCGTGCACGCGCGCCCGCGCCCCGGCGACTTCATCGACGTCCTCGCCACCAACGAGGGCGCGGTCGTCGTGCGCCGCGAGCAGTCGAGCGACCACGCCTTCCTCGAGATCTACGACGGCTCGCACCTGCGCTGGCGCGGCCTGGTCCCGCACTACGCGGGTCGCGGCGCGCCCGTGATGGCGGCGTCGCATCGCTCGGTCACGGTGCGCGTCGTGCGCGGCGGTCATCCGCACGTGTTCGCGTTCGACGCGGCGACCGGCGCCAAGCTCGACTCGTTCGACCTCACGCCGGAGGCGCCGCCCGACGCCAGCGCGTACACGCTCGCGACGGTCGGCACGCTCAGCGACGGCACGCGCGGCGCCGAGCTCCTGGCGGCACCCGGCGGCGGGACGCTCGTCATCGGCGTCGCCCTCGACGAGCGCCGCCTGGCCTGGAAGAAGACGATCCCCGGCGCGGCCACCGACGCGTGGATCACCGGCGACACGCTGGTCGTGGTCGTCGGCGGCGCGGCCGGCTCCGAGCGCCACGCGTTCGGGCTCCCCGACGGCGCCGAGCGCGCCCCACCTGCCGGCGACCCGCCGGCGCACGCCCCGAATTCGGCCGGCGGCCGCGTGTGGAACGTGACGCCACGTGCCATCACGGTCCTGGACGCCGCGACCGGCGACACGATGGCGACGATTCGCTGACTCCGCGACCGTTGACACCGGGCTGTCACGAAGGGCCCGGTATACTTCGAGTTTCATGCCGACGTCGTCGAGCCACTCCGGAGTGCACCGCCTCGCGGACATCCTCCCGCTCAACGACTCGAGTGATCGCCGCGCGGCCGCGAACGTGCGCGCCGCGGAGGACGCCGGGGCGCTGCCGCTTGCGCCGATGTCCGACGCCGGCCGCACGCCGGCGCATCCCGGCACGAGCAACGTCCCGTCGACGACGACCGATCTCGGCGCGCCCGAGCTCTTCCTCAACCGCGAGCTCACGTACCTCAACTTCTGCTGGCGCGTGCTGCGCGAGGCCGAGGACGATCGCGTCCCGCTCCTCGAGCGCGTGAAGTTCCTCGCGATCGTCTCCTCCAACATCGACGAGTTCTTCCAGAAGCGCATCGGCGGCCTCAAGCAGCAGGTCGGCGCCGGCCTTCACGCCTCGACCGCCGACGGCCGCACGCCCACGCAGCAGATCCAGGAGTGCCTCGCCGCGATCCACGAGCTCGAGCACCGCAAGGCGCGCGTCCTCGAGCACGTCATCACCGCGCTGCGCGCCGCCGGCGTCTGCGTCCTGCGCTGGAACGAGCTCGACGCCACCGAGCAGGCGCGCACCCGCGAGCACTACCTCCACAACATCTTCCCGCTGGTCACGCCGCAGGCGATGGACCCGGCGCACCCGTTCCCGTTCATCTCGAACCTGTCGCTCAACCTGCTCGTCACGCTGCACTACCCGGGCGACCCCGAGCTCCTGCTCGCGCGCGTGAAGATCCCGGTCGGCACGGGCATCCCGCGCTTCCTCTCCGTCGGGCCCAACCGCTTCGTCCGCCTCGAGGACGTGATGGCGCAGAACCTCGACCTGCTCTTCCCGGGCATGGAGGTCGAGGCCAGCGCGCTCTTCCGCGTCACGCGCAACGCCGTCACCGAGCGCGAGGAGGAAGAGGCCGAGGACCTCCTCGAGCTGATCGAGATCGAGCTGCGCGAGCGTCGCTTCGCGCCGATCGTGCGCCTGCAGGTCGAGAAGACGATGAGCCCGTTCCTGCGCGGCAAGCTCGCCGCCGAGCTGCTGCTCGACGAGCAGCGCGACGTGTTCGAGGCCATCGGCATGCTCGGCCAGCGCGATCTCATGGAGCTCGCGGCGCTCGACGTCCCCGAGTTGCACGACCCGCCGCACGCGCCGGCGCAGCCGGTCGATCTCTCGCCCGACCGCAACATCTTCCACACGATCCGCGACGCGAAGAGCCTGGTCGTCCACCACCCGTACGAGTCGTTCCAGCAGTCGGTGGAGCGCTTCCTGCGCGAGGCCGCCACCGATCCCAAGGTGCGCGCGATCAAGATGACGCTCTACCGCACCTCGAAGGACTCCGAGGTCATCAAGCACCTGGTGCGCGCCGCGCGCAACGGCAAGCAGGTCGCCGTCGTCCTCGAGCTCAAGGCGCGGTTCGACGAGGAAGCGAACATCAGGTGGGCGACGCGCATGGAGCGAGCCGGCATCCACGTCACGTACGGCGTGGTCGGCCTCAAGACGCACACCAAGACCACGCTGGTGGTGCGCAATGACTACGACGGGCTCCGGCGGTATGCGCACCTCGCGACTGGCAATTATCACGCGGGCACGGCGCGGCTCTATTCCGATCTGGCGCTGTTCACGTGCGACGACGCGATCGGGCGCGACCTGACGGAGCTGTTCAATTACCTGACGACAGGCTACAAGCCGCGCCGCAAGTACCAGA
>DATLEB010000025.1:0-6821 GCA_035525615.1 Kofleriaceae bacterium
GCGCCAGGCCGAGTTCGCCCCCGCCGCGCCGCTCGGCGGGGCGGGCGAGATCCAGCCGGCCCAGGCCGGCGCGCTCGACGCCAAGGGCGCCCAGTTCGTGGGCGTCTCGGTGTCGAAGAGCGAGCGTCCCGAGCTCACCGACGCGAAGATCGTCGTCTCGGGCGGCCGCGGCATGAAGAACGGCGAGAACTTCAAGTTCCTCGAGGCGCTCGCCGACACCATGGGCGCCGCGGTCGGCGCCTCGCGCGCCGCGACCGACGCCGGCTTCGTCCCCGCCGACCTGCAGGTCGGCCAGACCGGCAAGGTGGTCGCGCCCGACCTGTACATCGCGGTCGCGATCTCCGGCGCCATCCAGCACCTCGCCGGCATGAAGGGCTCCAAGACGATCGTCGCGATCAACAAGGACCCCGAGGCCCCGATCTTCCAGGTCGCCGACTACGGCGTCGTCACCACGTGGGAGAAGGCCATCCCCGAGCTCATCGCGGAGATCAAGAAGGTCAAGGCCGCGCGCTGATCGCGAGGCGCATCGAGTCCCAGGACCGGCCCCACGTGGGGCCGGTTGCGTTTTCGGCGCGCGAGCGCCGGCATTCGCGCGCGTGATATCGTGGAGGGATGCACAAGCTGGGGTTCGTGCTGATCGTCGTCATCGCCGCCGCGTGCTCGTCGAAGAAGTCGGCGACCACGCCGCCGCCCGCGCCCACCGCCGTGGCGTGCGACAACCCGTCGGGCTGTGTCGGCCGCGAGCCGGCTGCGGCGTGCGAGAACCCGAGCGGCTGCGTGGACCGTGAGCCGACCGGCCCCGTATCCGCCGAGCCCGCACCCATCACGTTGCCGCCGCTGACGAAGTGCGAGGACCCGAGCGGCTGCGTCTAGCGGCTACTCCTCCACGACGACCGAGCCCGGAGCTCCGTGACCAGCACCGTCGTGTCGCCGCTGCGCGCCAGCGCGACGACACCGCCTCGCCCCAGCACACCGTGTTAACGTCGCCGGGTGAGCTTTCTCGCCCGCCTCGGCCTGGATCGGCGCGAGCTTCGGGCGTGGGCCGCCTACGACTGGGCGAACTCGGCGTTCATCACGGTCGTGGTCTCGGCGGTGTTCCCGATCTTCTTCGTGAAGGTCGCCGGCCAGCCCATGCTCGAGGCGGAGTCGTCGCGCCGCTTCACCATCGCCACCACGATCGCGCTCGCCATCGCTGCGGTCCTGGCACCCATCCTCGGCGCCATCGCCGACCGCGCGCCGGTCAAGAAGCGCTTCCTCCTCGTCTTCTCCATCCTCGGCGTGGCCGCCACCGCGACCATGGCCACCATCGACGAGGGTGACTGGCTCTGGGCCCTCTGCCTCTTCGGCATCGCCAACATCGCCGCCAACGGCGCCTTCGTCTTCTACGACTCGCTGCTCCCCCACGTCGCGCGCCCCGACGAGATCGATCGCGTGTCGACCGCCGGCTACGCGCTGGGTTACTTCGGCGGCGGCCTGCTCCTCGCCGGGCTCGGCGCGTTCGGCCTCAAGACCACCGGCGCCGTGCACGTCGCCTTCCTCGTCACGGCCGCGTGGTGGGCGCTCTTCGCCATCCCGATCTTCCGCGTCGTCCGCGAGCCCGCGCTCCCACCCGAACGTCGCGCCTCCGGCGCCGGCGCCATCCGCGCCGCGTTCTCCGATCTGCGCCACACCTACCGCGAGCTGCGCCGTTACCCGCAGGCGTCGCTCATGCTCCTCGCCTTCCTCATCTACAACGACGGCATCGGCACCATCCTCCGCATCGCGACGCTCTACGGCGCCGAGCTCGGCCTCGAGGCGAAGTCGCTCATCACCGCGCTCGTGATCGTGCAGTTCGTCGGCATCCCGGCCACGTTCGGCTTCGGCTGGATCGCCGGCGTCATCGGCACGCGTCGCGCCATCCTCGCCGGCCTCGCCGTCTACGTCGTCGTCTCCATCTACGGCTACTTCCTCGACAGCACGACCGACTTCTTCGTGCTCGCCGTCCTGGTCGGCCTGGTGCAGGGCGGCACGCAGGCGCTCTCGCGCTCGCTCTTCGCCTCGATGATCCCGCGTGACCGCTCGAGCGAGTTCTTCGGCCTGTTCGCCGTGTTCGAGAAGTTCGCCGGCATCGTCGGCCCCGCGATCTTCGCCGGCGCCCAGACCGCCTTCGGCTCGAGCCGCCCCGCCATCCTCTCGATCATCGCCTTCTTCATCCTCGGCGGCTTCCTCCTCACCCGAGTGGACGTCGAGGAAGGGCGCACGTTAGCATCAGCGGCTGGGGGGCCTGATGACCGTTGAGAAAGAGTTCATGGGCGGGCGCAAGAGCAAGATGTGGACGTACCTCATCTTCCTCGGCGTCCTCATCGTCGGCGCGCTCGTCGCCAATCTCGTCTTCTCCAACCCGACCTTCGCCAAGGAAGGCGTGAAGAGCTTCTTCGGCCTCCCGTCGTGGGCGCTCGCGCTCGTCACCTTCATCGCCGGCGCGTCGATCTTCTGGATGGGCCTCAAGCTCGAGACCGACTGGCCCGAAGCCGTCGGCGCGTTCCTCGTCGCCGGCTCGGTCGTCGCCGGCGAGATGCTCCTGGGCTGGGACAAGTTCAACGTGGGCGGCCTCTTCGTCGTCCCGTACTTGTTGCCGATCGCGGTCTTCCTGGTGCTGCTGATGTACGGGATGAAGAAGAGCGCCTGATGCGCATCGGCGAGCTCCTCCTCGAAGCCCAGCTCGTCACGGAGGAGCAGATCGAGCAGGCGCTGGCCCACTCCGACGGCTTGCGCCTGGGCTCGGCGCTGATCGCCCAGCGCGCCGTCGAGCCGGACGTGGTCGCGCGCGCGCTCGCCCAGCAGATGGGCGTGCCGCCGGCCAAGACCGCTGATCTCATCGCCGTCGATCCTGCCGCGCGCGCGGTCGTGCCCGACGCGCTCCAGAAGCGCCTCTTCGCGCTGCCCTTCAAGGTCCACGGCGCGGGCACCAACCGCGTCCTCGAGGTCGCGATGCGCGATCCGGAGAACACCGCGGCCATCAACGAGCTCCACCTCGTGTCGGGCATGAAGATCGACGCGCGCGTCGCGCCCGAGGTCATCCTCAAGGAGGCGCTCTTCCCGCGCTCGGAGCTGCCGCCCGACACGGCCTTCGACGCTCCGAGCACCGGCCCCGCGTCCGACGAGATGGGGCTCGAGCTCGACCTCGATCGCGTGAAGCGACCCAGCGACGCCCCGCAATCGCACGGCCGGCGCGGCACCGCCTACGGCGGTCGTGGCACGCATCCGCCGCCGGTGAGCGGCGCGACCGGGCCGGGCACGGGTGGCGCCAGCGGCCCGACGCCGCTGCCGCTACCGCCGCTCCAGTACGACTCGTCCACGCCGGGCCAGGGCGTGCAGCAGGTCTTCAAGCTGCTCTTCGCCGTCGGCATGATCGCGCTCCTCGTCTTCGTCGGGCTGCGCTTCAAGAAGTGCATGACGTCGACCACCACGCCGGTGAAGGGACACTACGACTCCAAGCATCTGGCCGTCGGCATCGACTTCCCGCCCGACAACGGCTGGCGCGTCGCGCCGCAGCTCAAGGTCGACATGGGCGCGTCACGGTCGGAGTACTTCTACCGCGGCGGCGTCCCCGAGGTGCCGGTCGTGACGATCGTGCTCGCCCGCGGCCCCGCCGACGACGTCGGCACCGCGGCGCAGCGCGCGCTCGCCGATCTGATCAAGGACTCGCAGGTCTTCGGCTGCGAGGCGTCCGAGGATCGCGCCGGCGCCATCGTCTGCAAGGGCGGCGGCACGCTGACGCTGTTCGGCCGCCGGCGCGGCAACGTCCAGGTCGACGTTCACGCGTGGGTGCTGAGCACCGGCGAGCTGATGATGGCGGTGTGCATCAACCCCGATCACACGCTCTCGGAGAACCAGTACATCCTCAGCTCGATCGTCGAGCAGTAGCGCGTCGAGCAGTAGCGCGCGTCAGGGCGCGACCGCCCCGCGCGCGTCAGGGCGCGACGGTGAAGCGCCAGCGCACCGCGTCCTCACCGACGCCGATCGCCTTGTTCGGCGCGCGATAGCTGAAGCGCAGGCTGCCCGTCGCCTCGTAGCTGCCCTTCACCGAGCCGCGGCAGCCCACGACGGCCGTGAGCTTGCGCCCCGTCATCTTGATCGCGGCGCCCTTCAGCACGGTGGCCTCGCACGTCACGTCGGGCGGCAGCGTCAGCTTGATCTCGGGCTGCACGCTCGCGTCGAAGGTCAGCCAGCTCGCGATCTCCGCGCTCACGTTCAGCTCGAAGCGCTCGCCCTTCTTGATCGGCGCGACCGGACACGTGCCGTGCACCTCGAAGGTCTTGATCGCGTCGACCAGCGTCGCCACCTTCTTGTCGCGCGCGTCGAGCTGGTCGGGGTCACCGGTGTACGTGACCAGCGCGACCTTGCCATCGACGTCGAGCACGATCGACATCGGCAGCGCCGCCCCGATGCTCAGCTTCTTGAACAGCGCCGCGACGCTCTTGCCGTACGCGACGGCGCCGGCGCCGACATCGCCGCGCACCGGGTCGAGCTTGGTCGCGTCGCGCTTCGACCCGTTGATGTACGCGATGACGTAGATGCTGCCCTGCTCGCGCATGTTGTAGATGCGCGCCAGGTCGATCTTGCAGTCCTCGACCTTGGGCTTGCAGAACCAGTGCACGACCACCTTGCCCGCGGCGTCGTTCCCGACGGGCTGGCCCTCGAGCCAGTCCTTGGCGGTGGGCCACACCCAGACGTCACCGATCGCGGGTGTGTCGGCGTGGGCGGGCGCGACGAGCGCGATCGCGGCGAGCAGCGAGAAGGCAAGCGCGGACGAGGAAGCCATGCCCCGGATCATACACAGTGGGACGGACGCCCGCCCCCGGGCATTCACGCGCCGGTGGGCGCCGTCAGAAGCTGGCGCAACGCGCCCGCGTCCTCGACGGGCGGTGAGCACGTCGGGCCCTTGCACACGAAGGCCCGGGCCTTGCCGCCGGTTGCCGGGGTCTTGCCCTCGAGCACCGAGGCCGACGCCCACGGCCCCGCGATCATCCGCGACGGCGCATACGCCCGGCGCGCCGCCGTGAGGAGCACGTCACGCTCGGCCCCGTCGGTGACCACCACGCATTGCGCGTGCAGGTACGAGTCGAGGGCGCACAGGAGCCGCGCCGCGCCCAGCGGACCGAGCGCACCCGACGCGAGCCGCCGCGCCATGTAGCGCTCCGCCAGGGCGAGCGCGTCCTCGTCGCCCCCGATGTGACCGAGCCGCACCAGGCACTCGACCGCGACCGCCGCGCCCGACGGCAGCGCGCCGTCGTGATGCGACTCGGGGCGGTGGATCAGCGGCTCGGGGTCGTCGTGCGGCGTGAGGTAGAAGATGCCGGCGCCGCTCGCGGCGTCGTCCTGGTAGAAGCGCGCGCGGATGGCACCGACGACGGCGACGCCCGCGTCCCACCACGAGCGATCGAGCGTGGCCTCGGCGAGATCGAGCAGCGCCGCCGCGACGAACGCATAGTCGTCGAGCGTGCCGTCGAGCTTGGCGGTGCCGGCCTTCCACGTGCGCGCCACGCGATCGCCCTTCACCATCTCGCGGCGCAGGAACTCGCCGACGCGCACCGCGAGCGCGAGCGCGGGCGCGTGCCCGGTCGCCGACCACGCGCGCACCAGGCCCGTGATCGCCAGCGCGTTCCAGCCGGCGAGGATCTTGTCGTCGGTGCCGGGGCGAATGCGGCCGCCGCGCGCGACGAGAAGCTTGGCGCGCAGCGACGCCAGGTGCGTCTCGTCGGACTCGGGGCCGCGCGGCGTGACGCGCGAGAGCACCGTGGTCTGGTGCTCGAAGTTGCCCTCGTCCGTGACGCCGTAGGCGCGCGCCAGGTGGATCGCTTCGAAGCCGAGCGACTCGGTGAGCTGCTGCGGAGTCCACACGTAGAAGCGGCCCTCCTCGCCCTCGCTGTCGGCGTCGAGGCTGGCCCACAACCCGCCGCTCGCGTCGCTCATCTCGCGCTCGAGCCACGCCACGGTCTCCTCGATCACCTCGGCGAAGCGGCGGTCGCCCGTCATCGCGTACGAGTCGGCCATCACGCCGAGCAGCTGCCCGTTGTCGTAGAGCATCTTCTCGAAGTGCGGCACCAGCCACTTGTCGTCGACCGAGTAGCGCGCGAACCCGCCGCCCAGATGATCGTAGATGCCGCCGTCGGCCATCTTGCGCGCCCAGAGCAGGAACGCCTCGCGCGCCGGCTGACCGAAGTCGAGGCGCGCGGCGCGCCCGAGCAGCTCGTGCGCCGACGTCGACGGGAACTTGGGCGCGCCCGCGAGGCCGCCGTTCTCGGCGTCGCAGCGCTGCGCGATCTGCCGGCCCGACGTGACCAGCAGCGACGCGGCGAGCTCGCCGACGTCGCCGGCCTGCGCGCCGCGGTAGTGCGCGTCGACGTGCTTCAAGCCGTCGACCAGCCCGTCGACGTTCTCCATCACCTTGTCGCGCTCGCCCTCGTAGGCCTGCGCCATCGCCTTCAGCACCTTGATGAAGCCGGGGCGGCCGAAGCGATCCTTGGGCGGGAAGTACGTGCCCGCATAGAACGGCTTCCCGTCCGGCGTCATCCAGACGGTCGTGGGCCAGCCGCCCGAGCCCGTCATGCCAACGGTCGCTTCCATCGTTACGGCATCCACATCGGGACGCTCCTCGCGATCGACCTTCACGTTCACGAAGAGCTCGTTCATGAGTGCGGCGGTCGCCTCCGACTCGAACGACTCGTGCGCCATGACGTGGCACCAGTGACACGCGGCGTAGCCGATGGAAAGGAGCAGCGGCTTGTCCTCGGCGCGCGCCTTCGCGAACGCCTCCGTTCCCCACGGGTGCCAGTCCA
>DATLEB010000064.1:0-29238 GCA_035525615.1 Kofleriaceae bacterium
GGCGGCAACTCGGGCTCGGCGGTGCTGAACGATCGCGGCGAGCTGGTCGGCGTCAACTTCGACAGCACGATCGAGGGCGTCGCCTCGGACGTCGTGTTCGATGGCTCGATGGTGCGCAAGATCCACGTCGACGTGCGCTACGTGCTGTGGGTGATGGACGCGGTCGACGGCGCCGACCACCTCGTCGAGGAGATGGGGCTGCGCCCGCGCCTCTAGGGGCCTCTTAGGGGCCTCTGAGGGGCCTCTAGGGGGGGCACTAGCGCACGTGGCAGATGCTCCAGTACTCGCAGTCGTAGCGCGTCGCGTAGCAGGCGAGCTCGCCGTCGCAGAAGACCGGCCGGGTGAGCACGCAGATGTCGCCGGGGTACGCGGCGTGGCACTCGTTCAGGTGGTGGTAGCAGGTCTGGAAGCGCGCCTTGGGGCAGAACCAGCCGCCCTGGCCGGTGCCGGGCGCGCGCGTCTCTGGCGCCGGGCCGCACGTGGCCACGGCCAGCAAGAGGACGGTCACGGCGAGACGCCCGCTCATCCGGAAGCCTGGGCTCAGTTCTTGTACTTGTCGATGCGGATGATCGTGACGAGCAGGTCGAGCGCGAACAGCGGCAGCGCGTAGTAGACGATCACGTCCTCGAAGGCGAGCGTGTCGCTCGACGAGGCGTGCGTGGCGGCGGCCGCGGCGGCGATGGCGGAGTCGCCGAGCGCGCCGACGCCGATGATCGTGATCGGCGAGTCGTGCGGGCCGGGATCCTCGATGGCCTGGCTCAGCGTGATGTTCATGCACCCGGCGAGCGCGAGCGCGGCGAACGCGACCCAGAGTCGACCGATGCGCATGCCGCGATCATGCCACGGCAGCTCCCAGCTCGATCACTTCTCCGGGGCGAACAGCGCCTGCACGCGCGGCACGAGCTCGGCCACGTAGTCGCCGCCGGTGCGCGCGCCCGACGTCGCCCGCGCGGTCGCCCGCCCGTCGCGGCCCGGCACGACGAAGAGCGGGATGAGGCGCGACTCGTAGCCGGCGGCGACCAGCCGCTCGGTGTCGACGTCGGAGTCGAACGTGAGCAGCGTCAGGCCGGGCAGCGCCGTGTCGAGGTCGCCGCGCGCGGCGGCGTCGTGGAAGGCCTCGCACGGCTTGCACCACACCGCGCCGACGTACACGAGCAGCCGGCGGTGCTCCTGCTCGGCCTCCGCGACCGCCGCGGCGACGAGCGGCGCGACTTCACCGGCGCCGGCGTTCACGAGGCGTACGGGGCCCGTCGTCGCCGGTCCGCCATGCGTCGCCGGAGGCGCTTGCTTCGATCCGGACTCGCACGCACCGACCGCGAGGATGGCGAGCAGGAAACCGACGTCCGTGCGGCTCACGTTCGAACGCTACCGCGTATCCTGCGGCATGGGCCACGACCACGAGGCGATCCTGGCGGCAAACGAGGCGTTCTACCGTGCGTTCCGCGACGGCGACCGCGCGGCGATGGACGCGGTGTGGGCGCGCCACGCCGAGGTCGCGTGCCTTCACCCCGGCGCGGCGCCGCTCAGCGGCCGCGAGGACGTGATCGACAGCTGGAACGACATCCTGGGCGGGCCGCCGCCGATCCAGTGCGTGCGACCGCAGGCGTACCAGCTCGGGGACAGCGCCTTCGTGATCTGCGGCGAGCGCGTCCCGGGCGGCGTCCTCGTCGCGACCAACGTGTTCGTGCGCGAGGACGGCGCGTGGCGCATGGTGCACCACCACGCCGGCATCGGCGTGCCGCCGCAGGAAGCCGCGCTCAACTGATCGCGCGCCGCTACTTGCGACGATTGCGGTCGACGATCGCGATCAGGATGAGCACGAACGCGAGCAGGCGCGCGAGATAGATCTCGCTGTGCGGCTCGCCCGCCGCCGAGGTGAACGCGGCGACCGCGGCCCAGTTGAAGGCCAGGAGCATCATCGCCGCGGCGAAGAACAGGTGGAAGCGGTCGCGCGAGCGCCACCAGAAGCGGAGGAAGAACGTGGTCGCGAAGAAACACGCCGCGATGAGGCTCCCCAGGAGAACGAGACGCAGGGGGTCGTTCATTGGTCCTCCCAGATGAGGCCCACCACGATGAGCACCATGCCGACCAGCGCCGTGACCGTGCGCGGGATGGAGAGGTCGATGTGCGGGCCGATGACCGCGAGGTCGACGAAGAGGAGGATGTTGTTCACGGCCAGGCCGACAAAGCCGAGCGCGCTCCACAGCAGCATCCGGGTCCGCGTGCGGAAGTAGGAGCGGGTCAAGAGCACGGCGCACAGCGTGCTGGTCACTGCACAAAGAACGTAGATCAGCTCAGCCATCGCCGTTCTCCTTCTTCTTGGAGAGCAGGAATGCGTCGGAGAACTTGCGCGCCGTGAGGCCGCGGAGGCGGCGCAGCGCGAGCTCGTTGAGGATGCGGAGCATGGACAGCGGATCGCGAGCGTAGAGGTCGAGCATGGCCTGGATCGTCGCGGCGTCGCGGCTCGAGACCGCCGCGCGATAGCGCTCGCCGCCGTCGGGCATGACCAGCCCGTGCGCGATGAGCTCGTTGAGCGTACTCGTGAGCTCGCCGTCCGGCAGCTGGAGATCGTCGGCGATCGTCGCGACCGGCAACGCCTCGTCGCGGCGCAGCCAGATCCGGCGCACCACCTCGAACTTCTCGAAGGAGTCGATCCTCCGCTCGAGGAGCTCACGCATCGCGGGCGTGATCAGGCTGTCCGGGAGATCGGAAATCGTTGGGCTCCCATGCAAATCCCGTCCGGACCCTACACCAGCATCTCGGCGGGGCGAAGCGCAGCGGACCGTGCGCTGGCGCGCGTCGGAGCCGTTCGCACGCGTGCCGCTGGCACGTGAGGTGCAGCCACCGACGATCATGAACGAGACGAGAACCACCGACCCAGGCGCGTCGTCGTCACTCGGCGACGTCATGCGCCGCATCGGCGACGATGTGAAGACGATCGCCGGCGACGAGCTCCAGCTCGCGAAGCTGGAGCTGACCCGCGCGATGAAAGTGGCCGCCGGAGACGCGGCCGCGATCGTGCTCGGCGGCATCGTCGCGCTCATCGGCTTCGGGATGCTGTGCGTCACCGCCGTGATCGCGCTCGAGCCGGTCATCCCGCAGCTCTGGCTGCGGATGCTGATCATGGCCGTGGTCTACCTCGTCGCGGGTGGCGCGGTCGCCGGGATCTTCGTGAGCAAGCTCAAGGAAGACACCAACCCGGCCGGGTCCGATACCATCCAGGAAGCCAAGGCCACGGTCGAGAACATCAAGCGCGGCCTGTCGGCTGAGGGGGCGCACCATGCCGCCAAGTGAACAGGAGCTCGAGTACGAGATCACGCTGGCGCGCAACGACCTGGAAGCCAACCTCGCGGAGCTCCAGCTGGTCGTGCGCGAGAAGCTCGACGTGCGCAGGCGGGCACGTGAGGCGTTCGAGCGCGCCAAGGTCGTGGCCCTGGCGATCGCGACCCGCAACGTCGCGGTGACGGCGCTGGCGTCGATGGCCATCGGATTCTGGTGGTCGCGCCGACACGCGAGCTAGCATCGAGGCGTGATCCCGATCCGCGAGGACGTCTCCGACCTGATCTTCCGCGTCCTCTTCAGCGCGATCTTCGTGGCGCTCGGCTGCGAGCACCTCGTCTCGGACGTGCTCCTGCAGGGCTTGATGCCCGAGTGGCTCGAGCCCAAGCGGCTGGTGTCGATCGCGTCGGGCGTCGTGCTGCTCGGCGGCGGGCTGTCGATCGCGCTGGGCTACAAGGTCGACGTCGGTGCGACCGTGCTCGGCGTGTTCCTGATCGTGGTCACCGCGGTCGTGCACCTGCCGGGGCTCGTGGGGCACCCGCCGTCGGTGCCGGACGAGGCGAGCTGGCTGTGGACCATCTACCAGCGCAGCAACTTCGTGAAGAACGTGTGCCTGTTCGGCGTGTGCGTGCACCTCGTGACGCACCGGACCGGCCGGTACAGCCTCGACGCGTACCTGGCGCGCCGCGCTGCGTCGCGCACGGCCGGATGATCAGGCGAGCTCGTCGAGCCACGCGTCGAGCTGCGGCGTGATCTGCTGGACGTCCACCGAGTTCAGGCCGAGCGCGCGCGCATAGCGCAAGATGTGCCGGCCTTCCTGCGCGTTGAGATCACCGTCGACGAGCGCGACCTCGAGGGCGTCGGCGACCAGCGCGCGTCCGATGTCGCGCGCGTCCGAGGTCCCCGCGTCGCGGTAGCCGTGGCGGCCGTAGACCGCGGCGGCGAGCTGCTCGGCCGTGACCGCAGCGAAGAACAAGGCCTCCGGGTCGATCGGCTGGCGCGAGCGCGCTGCGATGACCTGGGAGAGGCGTGTCGCCTCCTCGGGGTTGACTTCGCCGTCGGCGCGCGCGATGGCGGCGAGCGCCTCGACGTAGACTGCAACGAGCGCATCGTCGAGCTGGAGCGGGGAGGGCATGTCTCCATGGTACCTGCGACGCGACGGAACGCGTGGTAAGTGCATCTGAGGACGATGGACACCACGAGGATCCAGGAGTTACGCCGCTATCAGGCGAACAGCCGGCGGATCCAGGAGTGGAGCCTGCGCGGTCTCGTCGCAGGTGTCGTGCTCGGGCTCCTGGCGGCCATCATCGTGAGCCCGGCGATCGGGCTGCCGATCGCGGCCATCGCGGCCATCGTGGGCGGCGCCGGGTGGTGGATCACGCGCGGTCATATCGAGGAGTTCGAGCAGCAACTGCGCGCCGGCGGGCGGCGCTGACGCGGATCGCGTACACCTGTCGATGGCGCGGCGACGCGAGGCGGTCTTCACCATCGGCTACGAAGGTCGTAGCGTCGACGAGCTGATCGCGGAGCTGGTGGGGGCCGGCGTGGATCGCGTGATCGACATCCGCGCGCTCCCGCTGTCGCGCCGGCGCGGTTTCTCGAAGACGCCGCTGCGCGTCGCGCTCGCCGCCGCCGGGATCGACTACGTCCACGTGAAGGAGGCCGGCAACCCGTATCGCGAGCTACGCGACGATCCCGAGCGATGCCTGGCGCTGTATCGCGCGCACCTCGACGAGTCGCCGCAGGTCGTGGCGCAGGTCCTCGAGGTGGTGGCGGGGCGGCGCGCTGCGCTCCTCTGTCTCGAGCGCGAACCCGAGGTCTGCCATCGCTCGATCGTCGCCGGGGCGCTCGCGAAGCGCATGAAGACCAGGCCCGTGAACCTGTAGCGCGATAGAGTGCGCGCATGACATCGCGCTGGCTCGCTGGATGGACGAGGCTGGGCGGAGGCTGCGCGGCCGCGCTGGTGCTGGCGTGCGGCTCGTCGGAGCCGGCGGAAGGCCTGCGCGAGCGGCTGGAGCGAGAGCGGCGCGAAGAGCTGACGGCGGAAGTCGAGCGGCGGGTGAAGCTCGAGAAGGCGAAGCTCCAGGCCGAGCTCGAGGAGACGCAGCGGCGTAGCGGGCTGAAGGTGACCTTGCCGAAGGGAGAGGCCGCCGAGATCGACCCGAGTCTGATGTCGCTGGTGATCGCGGTCCCGGCGAGTGGCGACGTGGTCGTCTCCGGCCGCGCCGTGCCCGATGACGAGCTCGACACGCTGTTTCGCGCCGCGTTCGCGCGCGACAAGGGCACGCAGGTCGTGCTGCAGGCCGACAAGGGCGTGCCGCACGGGAAGGTCGTCGGGATCATGGAGAAGGCGAAGGCGGCGGGGTTGACCCGCCTCGCGATCGGCACCTCGCCGTAGCAGGCGTTACTCTCGACCAATGAACAGCGACCTGCGTTCGGCATACGACGGCAAGACCATCGGGGCGTATCGCGCGGCTGCGGAGGGCGAGCGACGCGGCGGTGTGGTCGTGGTGCAGGAGATCTTCGGCGTGAGCGATCACATCCGCGAGCGCTGCGACATGTACGCCGCCGCCGGGTACGACGCGATCGCGCCGTCGATCTTCGACCGCGTGGAGCCCGGCTTCCAGGCGCCGCTCGACCCGTCGGGAACGGCGAAGGGGCGCGCCGCCGTCGAGGCGACGTCGTGGGATCAGGTCGCGGGCGACATCCAGGCCGCGATCGACGCGCTGGCGCCGCCGGTGTTCGTGACGGGGTTCTGCTACGGAGGCGCCGTGGCGTGGCTCGCGGCGGCGCGGTGCCGCGGCCTCACGGCGGCGAGCGCCTTCTACGGCCGGTTGATCAACAACCTGCTCGACGACGCGCCACGCGTGCCGATCATCCTGCACTACGGCGAGCAGGATCCGAGCATCCCGACGGCGGCGGTGGCGGAGGTGCGCGTGCGGTACCCCGACGTTCCGGTGTTCACGTATCCGGCGACGCACGGCTTCTGCCGGAAGGGCAGCGAGGGGTTCTACGACGCGGGTAGCTGCCAGTTAGCGACGGAGCGGACGCTGGCCTTCTTCGCGTCGGGTCTGGCATGATCGGCGCCGGGGGAAAATGAAGCGCTGCCCTACCTGTCAGGCGACCTTCTCCGACGCGACCACGAACTGTCCGACCGACGGCGCGAAGCTGGGTACGGTGAGTGTGACGATGGGCTGGGACGCGGTCGACGCGCCCGAGGAGTCGGCGCCGTCGACGTCGAAGCCAGCGCCGGTGCCGAAGGCGGTGTCGGTGACGGCGGGCTGGGATGTGCCCGAAGTTTCCGACGACGTCGCGGCGGCGGCGGCGACGCCCGCGCCGGTTGCAGCGCCGAAGCCGAGCCCGGTTGCCGCGCTGGCGGCGGCAGCGGCGGCGAGGCCTGCGCCGAAAGCGGTGTCGGTGACGGCGGGCTGGGACGTGCCCGAGGTTCCCGATGACGTCGCGGCGGCGGCGGTCGTGACGCCCGCGCCGGTTGTGGCGCCGAAGCCGAGCCCGGTTGCGGCGATCGCGGCGGCGGCGGCGGCGAGGCCCGCGGCGGCGAAGCCGTCGGTGACGGCGGGCTGGGACGTGCCCGAGGTTCCCGACGACGTCGCGGCGCCGGCGACCACGCCTGCGGCGGCGCCGGTTGCCGCGGCGCCGGTCGCGCCGGCGGCGAAGCCGGGGCCCGCGATGCCGAAGGTGCGCCCCGAGACGCCGATGAAGTCGTCGCCGGTCGCGCGCAAGACGCTCTTCGGCATGGGCGCGGTGAAGGTCGTCGAGGCGACCGGCGAAGTCGTCAACGATGACGGTGACGGAGACGGTGACGGCGACGGTGACTCCGCGGCCTCCTCGGCAGATGACGCGCAGGAGCGCCCGACGATGGCGTATCCGGCGGCGGCACCGAATCCGTCGGCGATCTACGAGGCCGTGTCGTACGAGGAGACCGACGAGCCCACCGCTGCGGCTGCGGGCGCGGCCCCGTCGGCCGCGCCACCCACCGTCGACGTGGCCGCGCTTGCCGCCGCGGCGACGCAGAGCGCGATCCCCGAGGACATCGCGTTTGCGGCCACCGCTCCGTCGCGCTCGTCGCCGCCGGCGGCGCAGGCTGCGGCGCGCGCCGGCGAGTCGACGATCGGGGCGCCCGCGGCGTCCGGCAACCGGGCCTTCCTGATCGTGCTGATCGTCCTGATCCTCGCCGGCGTCGGCGTCGGCGTGGCCTTGATGATGAGCTGACGTACCGACCCTGCCCGTGACCGCTTCATTGTAGGTTCGGGCTCCATGGCAAGTGGTTCTCAGTCCGTCGTGGTCAAGGCGCTGGTCGCCAACTTCGGCATCGCCATCGCCAAGTTCGTGGCCGCGTTCATGTCGCGCTCCGCGTCGATGCTCGCCGAGGCGGTGCACTCGCTCGCCGACTCCGGCAACCAGATCTTCCTGCTCCTCGGCATGCGCCGCTCCGAGCGCAAGGAGGACGCGATCCACGAGTTCGGGTACGCCGCCGAGCGCTACTTCTGGGCCTTCATCGTCGCGGTCTCGCTGTTCACGATCGGCGCGACCTTCTCGATGTACGAGGGCGTGCACAAGGTCCTGCACCCCCACGGCGCCATCGGCAGCCGCACCGTCGCGTACGTCGTGCTCGGCGTGTCGATCGCGCTCGAGCTCTTCTCCCTGCACGCCGCCGTCACCGAGTTCCGTCATATCAAGGCCGGCCGCTCGCTGCGCCAGACCATCGACGAGGCGCGCGACGCGGTCATCATCGTCGTGCTGTTCGAGGACATCGCCGCGCTGATCGGACTCCTCGCCGCGCTCTTCGGGCTGGTCATGAGCCAGATCACCGGCAACGGCGTGTGGGACGGCGTCGGGTCCATCATCGTCGGCGTGACGCTGTTCGGGGTCGCCTACTTCCTCGCGCGCAAGACCAAGCAGCTCCTCATCGGCCTCTCGGTACCGGCCTCGCAGCGCGCCCGCATGATCGAGATCGTCGAGACCTCGCCGGGCATCCGGCAGCTCGTGCACCTGCGCACCATGCACCTCGGACCCGAGGAGGTCCTGGTCGGCATGAAGGTCATCATGAACGACAGCACGAACGTGAAGGACTGCACGCAGATCATCGACGCGCTCGAGGCGCGGCTGCGCGCCGAGATGCCGATCCTCAAGCGCATCTACGTCGAGCTCGGCGACGGCACCAACGTGACGCCGCGCGAGCCGGGGTCAGTCAGCTAGCTACTCGTCGTCGTCGTCGTCGTTGTCGGCGCCGTCGCCGCGGTCACGCGCGCCGTCGCGTAGCACCACCGACGCCGGCGGATCGTCGTCGTAGTCGGCCCACGCCGGCTCCGGATCGCGTCGGTTGCGCAGCCGGATCGGCGTGCCGCCGTCGTAATCGCGCGCGTCCATCCAGCCCTCGGGCACCTGCGGGTGCGACCACTCGAACACGAAGCGCGCGTCCCGCGGCGACAGGTTGACGCAGCCCTGGCTGCGCGGCTTCCCGAAGCTGTCGTGCCAGTAGACGCCGTGCACGGCGTAGTACTTGCGGAACCGCATCGAGAACGGGACGTCGGGCATGTCCCAGCGGCCGAGCGACACGTCAGGCGCCTTCATGCGCGTGCGCGCGATCTTCTTGGAGATGCGGTGGATGCCGGTCGGCGTCGAGCGGCCGCGGCCGCCCGAGACCATGGTCGCGTACACCGCGTGGTCGCCCTCGTACGCGACCATCACCTGCTCGTCGAGATCGACGTCGATCCAGCGCTCGCCGGCGACCACGCCCTGCGGCCGCCGCGTGATGCGCGCGACCCGCAGCTCCGCCAGCCCGACCCACTCGTCGACGCCGATGCGCGCGAACCGGTCGCGCGTCTCGAGCACGGGCACGATCGCGCGGCGCGCGAGGGTGCGAACCACGGCGGCGGCGCCGTCGGGCGCGCTACGCACGCTGACGAGCGCGTCGCGCGTCCGCGGCGTCACCCACGCGAACGGCCAGGCCGGCGGCGGCGACGCGACCACGTCGATGCCCTCGAAGACCGACGCGCGCCGCTCCTCGATGTCGTGCGCCGCGAGGTAGCCGCGCTCGGTCTCGACGTACACGACGCCGTCGACCGTCACGCGCTGGCCCAGCTTCTTCACGCGCGACCAGCCCTTGAGGCGGCGCGACGGTCGCCCGCGCTCGATCGCGCGCACCGACTTGAACGGACGCGCGCCGGCGGCGACCACGCCGAAGAGCTCCTTCTGGTCGGTGAGCTCGACGATGCGCGCCGGCACCAGCGTCGCCGCCGGCGGCTGCGCGCTCGGTGCCAGATCCTTGGCGCACACCCATCCGCGCGGCGCGATCTCGATCCAGGCGCGGCAGTGATCGCGCGTCGCGACGATGCGCGTCCACGCCACGCGGGTGCCGCGCGCGAGCTTGCCGAGGCGCGAGCCCTTGCCGGCCGCGCGCGCGTACACCTTGGTGGCGACGCGCGCCTCCGCCGACTGCGTCGTGTCGGGCCACGCCAGCTCCGCCAGCCCGAGCTCCGCACCCGCGCGCGGGCGATGCCGGTGGCTGCGCGCCTCGGCGACCCCGCCGGTGCACGCGACGATGACGACCGCCGCAGCGATCCAAGTCCCCCGGACCATCCGAAATACTCTAACGCAACTCCCTAGTCGGGGACGCAGGCTTCGACGTCTCTCTCGTTCCTCGCGGTGGCAAAACACTGCACTTGCTCCCGCGGGACGTGCAGCTTGCAGAACACGCCGACGAGGTCGGCGTCCTCGAGCTGCATCGACCGGTACTTCTCGGCGAGCTCCGGGGAGGCGAGCCACGCGCGGCGCGCGTCGTCGCACTCCTTCATGGTCGGTTGTTTGCCGCCGGGGTGTGACGCCGCGGCCTCGAGCGCGCGCGCGAACGCGGCGATCTGCGCGATGGTGTCGCCCGGCCCGGCGAACATCGTGAGCACGCAGCCGTCGAGCGCCGGCCCGCAATGGTCGACGGGACGCACGCCTTCGAGTGCGACGAAGTGCTCGGTCGCGCCGGGCGCGATCGCAGCCGAGCACCAGCGCCGCCGGCCGTTCAGGATCTCGCCGGTGTCCTTCACGCCGAGGAACGGCTCGACGCACTCGACGGTGGCGTCGCCGCCGAGGTTGGTGGAGGCGCACCGCACGGCCTCGGCCGTGAGCTCGCAGCGCGTCTCGATGTGTCGACCCTTGTCGGTGTTCGTCGTCGACACCGACGGCGCGGCCGGCGCCGGTGCCGGCGCGGGTGTCGAGCGACCACCGCACGCGGCGGCCGCGACCGTCGCCACCGTCAGGACGAGCCTCACGACCGCGAGGGTAGCAAACGCCCGAGGGCGGCGGCGGTGCCGGCGCACGCGAGCGCGGCGATGCTCACGGAGCCGGCCGCGTCGGAGAGGAAGTGCGCGTTCACGCCGACGCGCGCGACCACGATGAAGCCGAGCACGACGAACGCCGGGATCCGCGCGCGCGGGAAGAGGTACGCCATGGTGAACGCGAGGGCCGCGTAGTGCGCGACGTGCCCCGAGGGAAACGCGATGCCGCCCTCCCACCAGAAGCTGTCGTCGACGTGGCCGCGCGCCAGCGCCTCGGTCGGCCGCAGGCGCCCGAACAGCGGCTTGAGCTCGCCGCCGAACGTGCGCGCGATGGCATGGGTCACGCCGAGCAAGACGAAGACGTGGCCGACGCGCGGGCGCCAGAACCACAGCGCGCCGCCGACGAGGATGAGCGCGCTCGCCAGCTGCTCCTTCTTCGGCCACGTCATGCCGGTCACGAGATCCACCTTCTCGACGACCGCGGCGAGTGCCAGCCCCACGTCGCTCTTCGCGGCGCCGGTGCCGATGGCGCGGGCCAGGGGCGCGTCGAGCACCGCGATGCCGAGCAGGGTGACCAGCGCGGCCGCACCGGCGACGACGAGGAGCGCGCGGATGCTCACGGTTTCCGCGGCGGCGGCGGTACGCCGAACGCCGAATGGCGCGACGGCGGTGGCCCCTCGAGCATCCAGATCGAGCCACGACACGCGTCGCGCACGCCGTCGAGCTGCGTGCGCTGCTCGTCGGTGATCGTGACCTGCTTGCGCCTCGAGTCGGTGAGCGTGCGCGTGTCGTCGTTCCAGCGGAACGTCAGCACGCCGGCGTCGTCGTAGAACCGGCTCTCGCCGACCGCCGAGTCGGGACCGCAGTCGTACTCGGCGACGCGCACGCCCTTCTGGTACGCGGTCGCCATGCCCTCGCCGTGGCCGTCGATCTTTCGCTCGAACGTGAGCTCACCGGCGGCGTCGAAGATCCGGTACGTGCCGCCGTATCCGCCGACCTCGTGCTCCTCGACGACGATCGCGGTGGCAACGCCCTTGCGCGTCCCGATCCACGTGCCGACGGCGTCGCCACCGTCGAGATGGTAGCCGCTCAGGTCGAGCCCGGTCGGGTAGTGCTCCTCCCACAGGCCGTACCGCTTGTTGTCCTTGTACTGGCCCTTGAAGAGCACCCGGTCGCCCGACCATTCCGTCGCGGGTCCCTGCAGCTTGTCGTCGACCCAGATCTCGAAGTGGTCGGGCTTGCCGTCGCGCCCGTACGTGAAGCGCGCGCCGTGGTTGTTCCCGTGCTCGGACCAGCTGTCCTCGTAGAACTGACCATCCTCGTACACGGCGACGCCTGGCCCGTGCTGCTTGCCCTTCGCGTCGCGGCACACGAACGCCTTGGCGAAGTACCGCCGCGTCCGCCGGTCGGCGACGATGGTCTCGAGCTTCGCGCCCTTCGGGCACGGCTTCTTCCGCTTCCACCACGTCGCGGCGCGCGGCGCGAACGCGGGCCCGGTCGGAACCGTGACCGGCGTGATCGTCACGCCCGGAGGCAACGCCGGCTGCGTGGTCGCCGGCGGCGCCTTTGGTAGCGGCCCGGCCAGCGCGAGCGACGTCGTCGCGGCGGCGAGCGCGAGCGCCGCGGCCAGCTTCACTTGCTCCTCAGCGCACGCTGTGTCGCATCGAGCATCGGCTGGGCGCTGACCGGCTGCCCGGTCGCGTGCTCCATCCACACGTCGGGCAGCACCGCGCCGTAGCGCGCCATGCGCGTGAACTCGGCGGCGAACGTCTTGGCGTCCTTGCCGTGCACGTGCTCCTCGATCTGGAACGCGATGCAGTGACCGAGCACGTAGTTGAAGAGGTAGAGCGGCGTCGAGATCGTGTGCGAGTAGATGCCGAGCAGCGAGGTCTCGCCCTTGCCGCCCAGCGTCGGCGCGTAGTACCGGTCCCACGTCTCGCGGGCGATCTTCACCGTCGCCTCGCGCAGCTCGGCCGCGGTCGCGTCGGGGTGATCGTAGAGCCAGCGCCACACGTCGATCTCGACCAGCGCCGAGCCCGCGATCTCGCGCGTGTTCCAGAAGTGATCGAGCACGCGCAGGCGCTCGGCCTCGGCGCCCGGCGATGGCCGCCCCAGCAGCTGCAGGTCGCGCGCCTGGAACAGGAACGCGAGCGCCTCGGTGAACGCCGTGTTGGGCACGCCGGCGAGCAGCGTGTGATCGACCTCGTACAGCGACAGGTACTGCTCGACGTTGTGGCCGAGCTCGTGGACCGCGATGTTGTAGCCCTTGTAGTCCATGCCGCCGGCCTCGACGCGCGTGCGCAGGTGCGGCTTGTCTCCGCGCCGCTGCGCCTGCATGGCGTGGCCTGCGCCGCGCGACGGATCGACGTCGATGTTGGCGGCCAGCGTCTTGGCCTGCGCGGCGGTGAAGCCGAGGTCGCGCAGGATGCGCGGCAGATCCGCGGCGAACGCCTTGCTCGTCGGGTACTTCTTGCGCGTGACCTTGTCGAGCTCGGCCTCGGGGGTCTCGCCGCCGCCGAACTCGTACCAGATGTCCTGCGGGCCAAGCGGTCGGCCGAGCTTGCCGCCGATCTCCATCGCGGCCTCGGCGGCGAGCGGCGACTCGAGGATCGCGATCATCAGCGCGCGCACGCGCTCCTCGGGCATCTCGGCGCCGGTGAACGCGCGGTCGAGGTACGTGGGGGCCGTCGGCGCGAAGCGATCGGCCTTGCGCTGCGCGTGGAACGCGACCAGCACCTTGCCGAAGCGCGCGTCCTGCTCGCGTGCCGCGTCGCCGGCGGCGTCGGGCGCCTTCGCGCGATCAGCGGGTGCGTCCGGCTCGACGGCGTCGGCGGGCGCGACCGTCACCTCGTTCGTGAACGGATTCCAGTCGAGGCGCGGGTTGTCGATGACGGCGCGCGGGATGCTCTGCGTGACGATGCGCTCCATCACCTTCACGATCGCGCGCTGCTTGATGATGGCGATCTTGCCCTGGTCGGCGTAGTTGGCCTTGAGCTCGTCGCGCAGGTTCCAGTGGCTGATGAGGCGCTTGCCCTTGGGGAAGGGGCGGCTGCCGTCCTCGCCGAGGACGTGGTGCATCCACACGTTGTAGGACGCGATGTACGCGTCGTTGTCGGCCTCGTACGCGCTGATGCCCGCGATGATGTCGCCGGGCACGCGCCGATCGAAGCGTCCGGTGAGCCGGACCTCGGCCCACTGCCGGCGGCTGTAGGTCTTGCCGTCGCGCAGGCGGTCGTCGAGCGTCGTGAGCGGGAAGTTGAGGAGCGCGACGAACGCGAGCTTGCTCGCGAACATGTCCTCGGTGAGGTGCGCGCCGGGATCGAGCGCCGCGAAGAGGCCGTCGACAGGCAGCATGGCGCCGGTGTCGACGTCGCTGTGCCAGCGCAACGAGCGCGTCATCTCGAGGCGGTGGCCGTCGAGCTGCTCGATCTGCGACTCGAAGCGCGCGAACAGCGCGTCGACGTCGGCGGGCGCGGCGGCGAACTGCGCGGTGACGAACTCGACCAGGTCACCGTCGGTCGTGCGCCACAGCGAAGCCACCTGATCGACGCCGCGCTCGATGCGCGCGCGGTGTGTCTCGCCGTGCTTGGCGACGAGCGCCTGCTTGGCCTTGGCGACGGTGGCGGCGTCGACGGTCGCCGACGTGTCGGCCGCGGCGCTGCCGCCGCCGCTGCCGGTACCTGCGCCGGGCTTCGGCGGGTCGGCGACCGGCGCGGCCGGCCGGTGCGCCGGACCGGGGCAGCCTGCGGAGCCCGTGAATGAAAGCGCGAGCGCAGCGACGAGGAGGCGACGGCGAAGCACGCGCGCATCCTGGCGCGGCGGCGAGCGTGGTGCAATCAGAAGCGACGCAGCACGGCCGCCGACTGCTTGCGTACCGCCACGCTCTTGTGACGCTTGGCCGCGGTCCTCAGGTGCGCCTTGGCGGGCGCGCCCACCGTCTTGCGCAGGAACCAGCTGGCCTGGCCGCGCGTGCGCGGGCTGCCCAGCATCGAGATCACGTTGCGGATGAGCGTGGCGTTGCGGCGATACGCGGCGCCGCGCTTGATGGCGGCCTGGTAGTGCTCCATCGCCACCGACCACCAGCGCTTCTCGGTGTACAGGTTGCCGAGGACGTAGGGGATGCTGGCGCTCTTCGGGCTCTTCTTCCACAGCGCGCGCAGCCCGGCGATCGCCTCGTCGCGATGACCGGCCCTGGCGCGCGCGAGCGCCTGCGCCACCGTCTTGATGGCCGGGCGCGCCGCCGGCGGCGTGGGCGGCGTGGGCTCGACGATCGGTGGCGTGACCACGCCACCCGCGGCGCTCGACGTCTCGTCGGGTGGCTCGGGCTGCGGTTCGACGAGCTCGATCTCGGGATCGGCGGCCGGCAGCGGCTCGAGCTGGATGTCTTCCTCGTTGACGTCGACGTTCGCGGTCGCGGTGCCCGCGTCGAGATCGGTCGGTGTGATCACCGGCTCGGGCGCGGCGTCGATCTGCGCGGCCAGCGCCGCGGCGGCCTCTGCGGCCACGGCCGCCGGATCGGCCGGCTCCGTCGTGATCGCGAACGGGCCCGCGTCGGTGACGTCGATCAGATCCATCACGATGCGCCCCGCGTCGTCGCGCACCACGTTCTCGCGGGTGCCGATCGCCGCGCCCGCGTCACCGCCGGGCACGCCCATCGCAGCGCCGCCGCCGCCGCCACCGCCGCTGCTCGCCGCCGACTTCTTCTTGCCACCGCCGAACCCCACGTACGCCGCGATCCCGACGGCGCCGAGCAGGAACAGCACCACGAGAAAGCGCATCGATCCCGCGTTCCCGTTGCCCTGCTGCTGCGACAGCGGACGCGTCATGCGCATCTGGCTGTCGCCCCTGGCCACGGCGTCGAGCGCCGACGAGAACGCCACCGCGCCGGGCCAGCGATCGGCCGGATCCTTCGACAGCGCGCGCTGGATCACCGCGTCGAGACCGTTCGGCCACTTCCGCGTCGGGTCGACATCGTCGAGGTGCGGCGCCGGCATCTTGCGATGCATCTCGAGCAGCGAGCCGGTGTCCTCGGCGGCGAACGGTCGCTGCCCGGTCAACATCTCGAACAGCAGGATGCCCACCGCGTACACGTCGGTGCGCGCGTCGACCTGCGAGCCGAGCGTCTGCTCGGGCGCCATGTAGCTCGGCGTGCCGACCACGATGCTCTGCTGCGTGATCGATGACGCCGAGCCGGCGGCGCCGTGCTCGCGCAGGCGCGCCAGCCCGAAGTCGAGGATGCGCGCGTGACGTCCGGTGCCGATCTCGTCGGTCACCATCACGTTCGCCGGCTTCACGTCGCGATGGACGATGCCTTCCTCGTGCGCGTGCGCGAGCCCGGCCAGCAGCTGCCGCGTGAGCGCGATGGCGTCGTCGACCTGCATCGGTCCGTCGTCGATGATCTCGCGCAGGGTCGCACCCGCGACCAGATCCATCACCAGGTACGGCTGGCCCTCGAACCCGAAGTCGATGATGCCGACGCAGTGTGGGTGCGTCAGCTTGGACAGCGCGCGCGTCTCGCGCTCGAAGCGGACCCGCGAGTCCGGATCATCCGCGAACAGCGCGTGCAGGAACTTGATGGCGACGGGCCGACCGACCGGGATACGTTCGGCCCGGTACACCACGCCCATCCCGCCCTTCGAGAGGGGCTCGACGATTCGGTAACGGCCGTCGAGCACCGTGCCGATCCGACCATCCGGATCTGCCATCCCGGTTCTGTACCACGGCTACGCCGTGACTGCCGCGATCTGACGAGTCAGCTGCTTCTGCGGCTCACTGGGTTCAACAGTTTGCATCGCGACGAGCTGCGCGAGATCGCCGTCGACCTTGATCTGACCCTCGAGAAACGCTTGCACGCCGGCCGCCGCGTCGGCGTCGATGAAGATGCGGCGCGCGAGCGTCGCGTCGAGCGTCAGCGTGGTCGGCGCCGACTGGTGACCGCGGGCGAACAGGCCGTCCTTCATGAACAGCTGGCGCTCGCCGCTGCCCGTGCCGGTGATCGTCACGTTGACGGCCACCGACTTCATCGCGGGCGGGATCTGGAGATCGCCGGCGGCCGCCACCATCTGTTCGACCTTGTCGAACCACTCGTCGGAGAGAAATTCGTAGCGCATGGACGCACCATAGCCCGTGCCTCGCCACGAGGGGCGCTCAGGTTCGTTCAGCGCGTGTACGGTAGGCGCACGCGCGCGTTGTCGTTGGCGCCGGCGTCGCGCGTGATCACGCGGAGCGTCTCGAACAGCGTCTCGGCCGCGGCCCAGTCGGGACGCGCGCTCCGCACCATCGCGACGAGACCGCCGCGCGCCGCCGCGTCGTCGGGCGCGAGCGCGAGCACGGTGAGATGCGGCAGCGTCGACGGCGTTCCATCCGCGTCGCGCGTCACCACGACCTCGATGCGCACGCCACTCGCTCCGTCATCGAGCTCGAAGCGCGTGCGCTGTCGGATCGCACCCGCGCCGGGCGGGCTCAGACACTTCGCGACCGCCGCCTCGGCCGCGCGCTCGAGCGCACCGTCCGGGTCGATGATCATGTTCGCCTGGAAGATGTCGATCTCGACCACTCCGATCTTCTTGCCGGCCGCGTCCGCCTCGGAGGCGAACAGGAGCGCCGACGCGCCGCTGTCGATCACCGTGACGTCGAGGCAATCCGGAGCGACGACCGAA
The DNA here is from genome assembly GCA_035525615.1 of Kofleriaceae bacterium. Taxonomy (GTDB): domain Bacteria; phylum Myxococcota_A; class Polyangia; order Haliangiales; family Haliangiaceae; genus UBA2376. The sequence goes on from DATLEB010000064.1 coordinate 17,228, forward strand.
AGGCCGATGGGCGGCAGACCTCGGCGCCGCGTGGTGGCCGGCGCGATGCGGAACTCCCGTGCGGACGACATAGGGAACCTCCCGCGTATCCCCTTGATTGTAGAACGGGAGTCGCGGGAGTGAAGCACAATCACTCCCGCGGGGTGAACCTCGGGAGATCCCACCGGATTCAGTCAGGCGTGACCCACTGGAGGGGGCCTCTCGGGATGCCGCCGTCGTCCTCGGCGGGGCCCAGGAGGACCCGGCCGGTCCGATCCTTGGCGAGGATCGGGCGGCCGTCGTGGGTGCCCAGCTCGGGGTCGTCCTTGTCCGGCTCGGCCGGCAGCCCGGGCGCGCGGGCCGGGGCGATCGTGGCGGTCGCGAGCTCGAGCCACAGCTCGTCGGGCTTGTCGCCCGTCCAGCCGCCGGTCGAGTACGACATGATCGGGCCGCGGCAATCGCGATCGGAGAGCGACGTGCGGACCGACGGCCATGTGAGCGAGCCGTCCTTGTCGCTGTCGGTGCGGATCGCGTAGACCAGCGCCCAGTGACCGAGGGGCTCGACCTCGACGCGCCACACGCGCGCGCCGGGCACCTTCACGAGGTTCTCGGTGCCGGTCGACAGCTCGCGCACGACGATGGTCTCGTCGTCGCGGAAGTACGTCATGCGATCGCCGGCGCGCGCGATGCTCGCGGCGCGATGCGGCCCGAGCGGGACGCCGTCGTCGCGCACGTCGGCGCCGGCGAGGTCGCTCCACGTGCCGCTGCGCGCGTCGAGCAGCGAGAGCTTGCCGCCGCGCAGCGCGATCAGCCAGCGGCCGTCGCGCGTGTAGCCGACGAGCGACTCGATGGGCTCGCCTTCGCCGGCGCCGCGCACGAGATACGGACGGAACGCGTCGCCGTAGGTGTCGCCGTGCATGCCGACGTGCACCGCGATCTCGCCGTCTCCGTCGGTGTCGGTGCGCGCCTGGCAGATGACGACCCACGCGCCGTCGCGCGCCACCGCCTCGACGACGATGGGATGCGCCGTGCCGACCACGGCGCCGTCGACGATCGCCGATACGGTGGTACCAGCGCCGGTGCCGGTGCCGGTGCCCGTCGTGTTCCCCGGCGGTGTCGTCGTCGCCGGCGTCCCCGGCGCCGGCGCCCCGCCGCGCGTGCACGCGGCGAGCACCACGACCGCGAGCGCCGCGCGCCTCACGCCTTCTTCGCGCCGGTGATGACCCGCACGTACGCGTTCGCGGCCGCGTCGGCGATGCGGCGCAGATCGTCGAGCTCGAGCTCCGACGGCGGCGGGCGATCGCCGGTGCGATGCCCGTAGACCAGGTTCACGACGCGCTTGCGGATCGCGATCGTCGCGACCGTGGAATCGCTCGGCTCGCGGCAGCGCAGCACCTTGAACCAGTGCTGCAGGAGCGCGCTGGGCGTGGGCGGGCCGTGATAGAGACCGCGCTCGCTCACGACCGCCTGCTGGAAGATGGAGGGCGCGTCGAGCGGGAGCACGACGCACTCGATGCGCGCGGCATCGACCTTCTCGCCATGCGCCTTCCACCCGAACGCCAGGTTGTCGCGCGCGATGAACAGCACCGCGACATCGAACAGCTGCGCCGCGTGCTGCATGAGCGCGTCCGTCACCGCCGCGCGATCCGGCGCCGCATCGATCGCCGCCAGCGTCGCGTTCGCGTCGAGCGGCTCCCACATCTGGATCGCGTCGTGGATCTCGCTGGTCCGCGGCGCGCCCACCGGACCGGAGGGCATCACGTCCATCGGCGACGGCGCCGCCGTGCTCGCACCGTCGGTGGTGATCTCCTCGAGCATGTCGCTCGCCTCGAGCGCGATCGCGTCGTACGGCTCCGACAGCTCCTCCTCGGGCGGCGGCGGGCTCGGGGCTCGCCCGAAGCGCAACGCCGGCGCGGGCCGCGGTGCGGCGATGGGCTTGAGCGCCATCGGCGGCAAGCCCGGCAAGGGCGGCGCGGGCAACGCGTCGGTCGGCGGCTGGTGTCCGCGCGGCGTGTCCCCGAAGCGCAGGAAGCGCGACGGCCGCGGCACGCCGTAGTAGCGCTCGACGTAATAGAAGATGCGCACCTCGGCGGCGACGCGCGGGATGATGCGGTACCCGGTGAGACGGGCCAGCGCGTCCATCGTGACCAGGTCGTGCGGCTCGTCGACGGCGGCGATGAGCTGGCGGTCCTGCACGATCAGCGGCACGCACTTGAACTTGTAGGCCTGCTCGGGCGTCAAGAGCCGCACCGCCGCGCGCTTGGCGCGCTCGAGCATCGCGCCGCTCGCGATCGGGATGCCGAGCTCGAGGCCGAGGTACACGGTCAGCGCGTCGAGATCGATGAAGCCGAGCTCGAAGAGCACGGTGCCGAAGCGACCGCCGCTCTTCGCCTGGAAGGCGATGGCCTCTTCGAGCTGCGCGGGCGTGATTCGCCCGTCGCGCAGCAGCATCTCGCCGAGCTTCATGCCCGGCGATCGTATCAGAAGCCAAACGCCTTCTTGTACTTCCTGCCCGAGACGAGCCGGTCCTCCGCTTTCTGCCGTCGGGCGTCGGCCGCCTCACCCTTGGTCCAGTCGGCGTCCGCCTTGGCGACCGCCTCCCCCCAGGCGCCGGCGCGGCGGTGCTTCCGTTCGAACTCGGGGACGACCTGTGCCAGCGGCGTCCCGAACGTCGCGGCGCATGGGTGACCGAGCGCCTCCGCACGGTGGAGCGCCCGGACCGCGAGCTGCTTGTGCCCCTGATAGGCGAGGGCGACGCCGAGATTGAACCAGACCGCCGGTGACTGGTCGGCGGTGCCGAAACGGATGAGCCCGACCATCGCCGCGGCGGCGTCGGCGGGCGGCAGCTTCAGGTCGTCGTGGCCGATGACGTCGCCCGGCTTCATGACCCACATCGCGTCCTCGCCGTCGCTCGAGACGCCGAAGAGGTTGGCGCACGCGTCGGTCTTGGCGCCGGCCTTCGCCGCCTTCGCGTCGCGCAGGAGCTGCAGCTGGTACTTCTCGCGCCCGAAGTGAGCGTCGGGGTTGATCCTGATGCCCGCCTCCAGGTGCTGGATCGCGCCGTCGAGGTCGCCCTTCATCGCGAGGAACGTGCCGAGGTTGGCCTCGGTGGTGTACTCGCCCGGAAACTTCTTCTCCTTCGCGGCGAGGACGGCGATCGCGTCGTCGACCTTGCCGGTGCGCGCGAGCGCGACCGCGAGGTCGTCGTACCGCTCCTTCGGCGCCGTGCCCTTGTCGACGAGCGCGCGCGTGTAGGTGACCTTGGCCTCGTAGAACGCGGTCGAGTGCTTGCCGAGCTCGCCGTTCACGACCGCCGCGATCTCCTTCTTCCCGAGCGACTCCTCGCGCAGGGTGTCCTTGTCCCACAGGCAGGCGAGGCTGCAGGCGGCGACGGCGGCGGTCACGGCGGCGGTGGAGCGCATGGGACGAGCATGCGCGGTCGGTGGCACGTCTGCCAGCCGGCGTGCTACCACGGAGAGGTGAGGCGTTTCCTCGTCGCTGCGAGCCTCGCTGTCGGCCTTGGGGCGGTGGCATGCGGTGGCGGCAAGAAGGCGCCGCCCGACGCGCGCGAAGCTCCGCCGCCGGTGACGGTGGTGCCGCCCATGAAGCGCATCAGCGATCTGCCGCCGGGCACGCGCTCGCTGCGCCTGGTGCGCACCGTCGCGGTGCGGCTCGCCGCCGACGACAAGTCGCGTCGCATCGGCACGATCGCCGGCGACACGCGCGTGGGCTGGCGCGACGCGGCGACCGGGCCGGGCTGCACCAAGCCGTGGTACGCGGTCGTGCCGCAGGGCTGGGTGTGCGGCGACTTCCTCGAGGCGTCGACCAAGGCGGCGAGCGGCGTCGAGCTGCCACGCCTCGATCGCGACGAGATCGTGCCGGGCGTCTACGGCAAGGTCGTCGACCAGGGGACCAACATCTACACGAAGGACCCGAAGGCAAAGAAGGCGGCGCCGCCCGAGGACGGTCCGGTCACGACGCCGGAGACCGACGACGCCGTCGACGCGGAGACCGCGGCGCGCGCGGCGGCGAATCATCGCGCGGCCATGGCGGCGGGTCTCATCAAGGGGCGCCCGCTGCTCGGGTCCGTCAACGTGCGCCAGTACGCGACGCTGATGGCGGGCGGTCGCCTGTTCTGGAAGATCAGCGCGCGCGAGGACGAGTGGCTGCCGGCGACGGCGATCCGCGAGCACAAGCCGAGCACGTACCGCGGCACGCGCCTCGGCGACGACACCGGGCTCACGTTGCCGATGGCGTTCGTGTGGCCGCGCGGCGGCGCGATGAAGGCGTGGACGCGTGGCGCGTGGAAGGGCGGCGGGACGCGGCGGCAGCTCGATCAGCGCACGCCGGTGCCGATCCTCGAGACGCACGAGGAGAAGGGCGCGATCGTCGCGTATCGCATCGGCGAGGCGGAGTGGATCGACGCGTCGCAGGTGCGCGTCGCGAAGGCGGCGCCGCTGCCGGCGGGCGTGAAGGCGCGCGAGCGGTGGATCGACATCGACCTCGACGGACAGATCCTGGTGGCCTACGAGGGCGACCTGCCGGTGTACGCGACGATGGTATCGACGGGGAAGAAGGACACGCCTACCGAGACCGGCGTGTACCGGATCTGGCGGAAGGCGAGCGAGGCCGACATGAAGGGCTTGTCGGGCGAGGATCCGTACTCGGTGGCGACCGTCCCGTGGACGCAGTTCTATTCGCCCGAGCGCGGGCTCGCGCTCCACACCGCGTACTGGCACGACAAGTACGGCACGCAGCGCAGCCACGGTTGCACCAACCTGTCGCCGATCGATGCGCGCTGGCTCTACTTCTTCACCGATCCGCAGGTGCCGCCGGGATGGTCGATGGCGGCGGGCGCGGTCGAGGCGCCGGGCTCCGTGGTGCGCGTGCGGTCGGCGGCGGATCCCGATCCGCCGGTGCGCGGATACGCGTCGAAGATCGGCGAGGAGACGGAGTGACGCGAGCGCGCGCTACGCGCCGAGCACGTCGCGCGAGACCTTGCGGTGCAGCCAGTGCGCCGCCATCTCCTCGGTCGGCGCGAACCGACCGCGCGGCGCGAAGCCCGAGCGCAAGCCGCGGCTGACCTGCGCCAGCGCGTCGACGTCCTCGGCGTCGACCTGCGACGACAGCCAGCGCTGATCGCGCTGCGCGTAGCGCTCGGCGTCGAGCACCCAGTGGTACCAGCCGAAGCGCGTCGCGTCCGGCCGATCCGGAATCGGCTGGTACACGTTCACCGACAGGCCCCACGGATAGAAGTTGAGCGCGAGGTTCGGATAGACGAACCACCACAGCGCGAACACGCGCCGGCCCTTGGCGTCGGCGAAGCGGTCGGGCAGGTGCGCCGGATCGAAGCCGTCGGCCGCGTCATGGGCGTACGCCCACTGCAAGACGGAGTGCTCGTGGAGCTCGACGTGATACGTGCCCAGGTCCACCGCGTCGGCCAGACCGCCGGGCGCGCGGTGCACGAACCCGATGTGGAAGTGATCGAGGAAGTTCCACGCGTGCTGCTTCCAGTTGCCCGGCACGTCGCGCACCTCGCTCCCACCTTCCACGCGTGTCAGCGTGTCCGGAAAGCGGACGAGCGAGTCATCGACGGGCGCCATCACGTCGGCCAGCGCTGGCGCAGCCGGATCGAGCGCCGCCATCACCTGCCCGCGCCACACCGCGGCCGGCATGGAGCGCAGGTGATCGCAGTCGCGCGGGAAGTTCTTGGCGCCCTGGAAGCCCTGCTGCGACACGAAGCGGCCCGCGCAGTCGAAGCGCCGGCCGTGCTGCCCGCACACCACCGTCGGACCGCGCGAGGGCCCCGGCACCAGCGGGAACCACGCATGCGTGCACGTGTTGGGGAACAGGCGCAGCAGGTCGTCGTCCCACCCGCGCTGCAGGTACAGCGGCCGCCCCACCATGGTCACCGGCACGCGCGTGCCGCGCGCCGCGATCTGCTCGGCGAGCGAGCGCGGATCCTGGTCGCTCGCGCGCTGCGGCACGAGCTGCCAGCTGCGGGTGAACACCGTCGCCAGCTCGCGCTCGAGCCAGGCCCGCTCGGTGAACGCGCGCGCCGGCAACGACTCGGCGATCGCGATGTCACCGTCGACGCGCGCGTCGGAGTCCTCGTGCGCGCCGTTCGTCATGTCGTGGCTTGGCGCGCGCGCAGCGGCACGAGCCCGCCGGCGCGCGGTGGCGCCGCGACCGTGGCGCCGAGGGTGGCCTCGACGGCGTCGAGCGCGGTCACGAGCGCCTGGCCGAACACGGCGGCGAGTGTGTCGCGCTGCACGCGGTAGAGCGTCGGCGCGTCGGGGTGATCGGCGCAGTCGTAGTCGACGAAGTCGTCGCTGATCATGATCTCGTCGCCGGCGTACGACAGCGGGAACAGGCGGCAGATGTGCGGCTTCACGCCGTCGAACGACCAGCCCTGCTCGAGCGACGCGCGGTGAATGGCGCAGCCGCGCAGGTCGTGGGCCAGGAACACGCAGCCGTTCTGGAACACGGCGGTGCGCACGAACTGGCCGCTCGGCTGATCCTCGTCCTCCTCGACGGTCTCGTCGAACCACGGCACGAGGCGCGCGGCCGGGATGAGGAGCGGCGCGATCGCGTCGCGGCGCGCGAGGATCGCGTCGCGCTCGCCGAGGTCCGTGTCGGCGCCGTACTGGCAGCACGCGTCGAGCAGCGGCTTGTGCGGCGACAGCGGCGCGCCCTCGTCGGCGACCATCGTGCAGCGATGGCTCATGCAGTCGGCGACGAAGCGACGCTCGAAGATCCCGCGCTCGACCTTGCGAAAGCGATCATGCGCGACGGTCAGGTACTCCGGTTCGGACACGCGCGGACCCTATCAGAACGAGGTGGTCGTGGGGTGGCGACTTTGGTGCAATGGGGCAGGCTAGGGCCCGGAGAACGATGAGCACGACCGCGAGCGCCGCCGCACGCTTCGCATGCGTCGACGTGGACTACCGGGTCCGCGGCGCGGTGGCGGGCTGCGTGCTCTTCGCGGCGTGGACCGACGCGACCTCGGTGCGCGACCTCGTCGCGACCGCGCGCGCCGACGAGGTCGCGGCCTACGTGCCGGGGCAGCTCTACCTGCGCGAGCTGCCGCTCCTCGAGCGCGTGCTGGCGCAGGTGATCGACCCGCTCGACGTCGTGATCGTCGACGGGAACGTGTGGCTCGACGGCGCCGGCGCGCCCGGCCTCGGCGCGCACCTGTGGAATGCGCGCGGTCAGCGGGGCGCGGTCATCGGCGTCGCCAAGACCTCGTACGTCGGCGCGCCCGCGGTGCCGCTCCTGCGCGGGTCGAGCACGAACCCGCTCCACATCACGGCGGCCGGCATGGATCCGGGCGACGCCGCGGCGCGCATCGCCGAGATGGACGGGCCCTTTCGCCTCCCCACGCTCCTCACGCGTGTCGACCGGCTCTGCCGCGACGCGACGCTCCCCTCGACATCGTGAGGTAAAGTGGACGCGTGACCCGCGTCGAGCTTGCACCGCGCGCCGCCACCGCGTTCATCGGCCTGCTCATGGTGTTCGCCGTGGGCGGCATGGTGATCGGCGCGCTCCTCGCCGGCGGCGCGCACAACGTGGCCAAGGTGCAGGGCGGCTCGGCGATCACGTACATGGTGAGCGGGGCCGTGATGGGTGTGGTCGGCGCGATCGTCCTCGCCTACGCGCGCCGCCAGCTCGGCGCGGTGCGCGAGATCGTGGTCGATGAGCGCGGCTGGACCCTCGTCGATCGCCGCGGCAAGACCGTCACCCTCGCCCCGGGCGCGACCGTCGAGCTCCTGCTGCGCTGCCGGCGCGAGGTCTACGCCTTCAACGGCATCCCGCGCATCCGCGACGTCGTCGACGGCGTCCTGCGCGCGGGCGCGACCGAGAAGCGCCTCGCCCCCTCGGGCCCCTTCACGTACAACGCCGCGCTCCCCCAGCTCGGCATCCACGCCTCGGCTCCCGCACGCGGCCACACCGCCCGCTACACCGTCCTCCTCGCGGTGTGATTGTAGACGAGCTCGCGCACGTCACGCGTGCCGCGCGGGCTCCGTGCCGTGAGGCGGAGGCGGACCTTGATGTCGGGCAGGAGCAGGATCTGCTCGGCGGGCATCGCCGTGATGAAGACCTTGTGGGCGCGGTCGACGGGCGCGCTCTCGAAGCGCACCAGCTCGACGCCGGCGGGGTCGACCATGACGCCGTCGAGCTCCTCGTCGTCGGCGAGCTCGACCGGGATCCAGCTGACGAGCAGATCGTCGTCGAGCGCCACCGTGCAGGCGATCTCGCCGTTCGGCGGGAAGTGGTACTGGCGCAGGCGCACGCCGCGCCGCTCGAGATGTGCGACCGCGTCGGTGGTGAGCACGAGCTGCCGGCCGCCACGACGCTCGAGCGCCGCCGGCAGCATCGCGCCGAGGTCGGCGAGCCACGCCACCCGCGCCGTGCACGCGTCGCACGCGTAGAGGTGCTCCTCGAGCGACTCGTCGGTGACGCCGCGATCGGCCCAGTAGTCGACGAGCGCGCCCAGCCCGACGTTTGCAGCACACGTGCTCATGTCGCCACCTCCCCCGCGCCCATGCACACGGCGAGCTGCGCCAGCGCGCGATGCCGCGCCACGCGCACCGCGCCCGCCGCCATGCCGAGCTGGCGCGCGATCTGGTCGGCGTCGAGCTCCTCGTAGAACGTGAGCATCACGATCGTCCGCGGCTTGGCGGCGAGTCCGTCGAGGCACGCGCCCAGGCGCAGGTCGTCGACCGTGCTCGCCGCGCGCACCGGCGCCGGCGCCAGGTCCTCGCCGAACACCTCGCGCAGGTTGCGCCGCCGCCCCTCGCCGCGCTTCCACTCCATCGCGATCATGCGGCACGTCCCGAGCACGAACGACGGCAGTCGCTCGACCTCCCGGATCTTCCCGGCGCGTAGACTCTCGATCATGACCACCATCGCGGTCTGCGCCAGGTCATCGGCGGCGGCCTCCGAGCGCAGGTGCCGCAGGCCGTAGAGACGCGCGCGCGGCGCGAGCTCCCGTACCAGCGCGGCCTCGTCCATGCCCGATCGACATTAACACGTCCGGATGTGTAACGACCCGGCGAGTCGTTACACCCCCGGGCAGGAGGAACCGATCCATGACCACGACCAACTCGCAGACCGGCACCCGCATCGACGAGATCTCCGACCGCATCTTCCGCATCTCCACCCCCATCCGCGACATGCCGGGCGGCTTCACCTTCAACCAGTACCTGGTCGTCGACGACCAGCCGCTGCTCTTCCACACCGGCCCGCGCCGCATGGGCCCGCTGGTCCGCGAGGCGATCGCCGCCGTGATGCCGGTCGAACGCCTGCGCTGGGTGAGCTTCTCGCACGTCGAGTCCGACGAGTGCGGCGGGCTCAACGACCTCCTCGCCGCGGCGCCCGAGGCGCAGCCGCTGTGCGGCCAGGTCGCCGCGATGGTGTCGATCGCCGACCTCGCCGATCGCCCGCCCCGCGCGCTCGCCGACGGCGAGGCGCTGTCGCTCGGCACGAAGTCGGTCACGTGGATCGACGCGCCCCACGTCCCGCACGGATGGGAGAACGGCTTCCTCTTCGAGACGTCGACGCAGACGCTCTTCTCCGGCGACCTCTTCACGCAAGGCGGCGCCGAGCACGAGCCGCTCACCGAGCGCGACATCCTCGGTCCGAGCGAGGCCTTTCGCGCCGAGATGGACTACTACTCGCACTCGTCGCGCGCCCGCGGCCCGCTGGAGAAGATGGCCGGCCTCGGCGCGACGACGCTCGCGTGCATGCACGGCGCCGCCTGGCGCGGCAACGGGAACGCGCTCCTGCGCGCCCTCGCCGACACGCTCGCCCCGCAGCGCTAGCCACGTCTTGCCAGCGCGCGTGACCACGGCCGTGCGGCCACAGATTGCCGGCGGGAAGGTGTGCGCGACATGTACCTCGCCGGCATGATGGGGTGATGTGTCGTTCGCCTCGTTTCGTCACGGCAACCACGGCCGTCATGCTCGCTGTCGTCGGCGGGTCGTCGGTCGCGCGCGCGGAGGCACCGGCCGCCGGCGACTCTCGCGTCGGTGACAACCGCGGGGTGCTCGTGAGCGGCGCGATCTTCGGCGGCACCGGCGACGGCATCGCGGTCGGCGCCGAGGGCTCGCTCGGCTGGGGCGTCACGCGGTGGCTCGCGCCGATCGCACGCGCCTCGATCGCCTCCGTGTTCGACCGGAACGATGGCTGGCGCGAGCTACAGCTCGGCGCACGGGTCTGGCCGGAGCCCGTGGCGACCCCGTGGTTCTCGTTCGAGCTCCACGGCGGCCACCTGACCTTCAGCGAGGAGTACGAATGCCCGTTTCCATCCACGCCGCCGGGCACCTGCTATGGCGGCACCGGCACCGGCTACTCGTACGGCGTCGCGGGGCGTGTGCAGGTGCGCAGCCGGCACGCCAGCTTCGACGTGTTCCTCGGCCACGACCGGATGCACTGGCGCGACTTCTCGGAGGGCTACCGCGACCACGCGAGCTTCACGCGCGCCGGCCTCGGCTTCTCGTTCTACTGACGGCCGCCCGACTCACGCCGCGCTGACGAGCACTTCGCGCTTGTTGGTGTGATCCGGCGACGACACCACGCCCTGCTTCTCCATCTCCTCGACGAGCCGCGCGGCGCGGTTGTAGCCGATGCGGAGCTGGCGCTGGACCCACGAGATCGACGCGTTGCGCGTCGAGCACACGATGTGGACGGCCTTGTCGTACATCTCGTCGTCGACCTTGCCGCCGCCGCCGCCCATGCCGGCGTCGCCGCCACCCTCGCCGTCCTCTTCCTCGCGCGGCTTGAGGATGTCGAGGTTGTAGACCGGGCGGCCCTGCGTCTTGAGGAACGAGACCACGCGGTGGATCTCCTCCTCGTCGACGTAGCAGCCGTGCAGGCGGCATGGCGCGGCGCCGCGATCGCTGAACAGCATGTCGCCCGCGCCGAGGAGCGCCTCGGCGCCACCCTGGTCGAGGATGGTGCGCGAGTCGACCTTCGACGTCACGTGGAACGCGATGCGCGACGGGAAGTTCGCCTTGATGAGGCCGGTGATGACGTCCACCGACGGCCGCTGCGTCGCGAGGATGAGGTGGATGCCGCAGGCGCGCGCCTTCTGCGCGATGCGCGCCACCGACGTCTCCACTTCCTTGGGCGCGCACATCATGAGGTCCGCGAACTCGTCGATGACCACGACGATGTACGGCATCTTCTGCGGCGGCTCGGTCGCCATGATCGGACCGCGCTCGCTCGTGACCTCGACCTGCTCGATCTGGTCGTCCGCCACGTCGAGGTCGAGCTGCTCGCCACCCGCGCCACCGGCGGCGCGTTCGGCGGCCTCGGCCGCGCGGCGCAGCTTGTCCGCTTCCCACTTGGCGCGGATCTTCGCCAGCTTCTCGTTGTAGCCGATGATGTCGCGCACGCCCTGCTGCGCCAGCAGGTCGTAGCGCTTGTCCATCTCCTCGACGGCCCAGCGCAAGGCGAGGTTCGCCTTCTTCGGATCGGTCACGACCGGCAGCAAGAGATGCGGAATGCCCTCGTAGATCGAGAGCTCGAGCATCTTCGGGTCGACCATGATCATGCGGACGTCGTCGGGCGAGCAGTGATAGAGGAGGCTCGTGATGAACGCGTTCACGGCGACCGACTTGCCGGAGCCGGTCGTGCCCGCGACGAGCAGGTGCGGCATGCGCGCGAGGTCGACCACCGACGGGCCGCCCTCGATGTCCTTGCCGATCGCCATGGGCAGGCGCGCCTTGGACTTGCGGAACAGATCGTCGGCCACGATCTCCTTGAGGAAGACCTTCTCGCGCGCCTTGTTCGGGACCTCGATGCCGACCGCGGCCTTGCCCGGGATGGGCGCGACGATGCGGACGCGGAGCGCCTCGAGCGACATGGCGAGGTCGTCGGCGAGGTTGGAGATCTTGGCGACGCGCGTGCCCGGCGCCGGCGCGAACTCGTACATGGTCACGACGGGGCCGGGACGGATCGCGACGACGTCGCCCTTCACCCCGTAGTTCTCGAGCGTCTTGGTGAGGCGCGCCGAGAGCTCGAGCATG
>DATLEB010000127.1:0-2706 GCA_035525615.1 Kofleriaceae bacterium
AACCAGTCGATCAACACGCGCCAGTTCCGCGTCGCCGGGCTGCGCTGGCCGACCGAGTATCGCTATCCCGACGTCACCTATCGTGATCGCTGGCAGCTCGAGGTCGGCGGCGCGCGTCTCGATCTGCGTCACGGCCTCGGCGAGACCGACGATCACACGTGGGTGTGGCTGCCGGCGCAGCGCGTGTTGTGCACCGGCGACCTGTTCATCTGGGCGGCGCCGAACTGCGGGAACCCGCAGAAGGTGCAGCGCTTCGTGCGCGAGTGGGCCGACGCGCTCGATGCGATGCGCACGCTCGACGCCGAGGTGTTGTTGCCGGGCCACGGCCCGCCGATCTTCGGGGCGGACCGGGTCGCGCTCGCGCTCGCCGAGACGTCGGCGCTGCTGCGGACGATCCACGATCAGACGGTCGCGGCGATGAACGACGGCATGCGGCTCGACGACGTGGTCGCCGCGGTGCGCATCCCGCCGGAGCTGCTCGAGCGCCCGTACCTGCGCCCGGTCTACGACGATCCGGCGTTCATCATCCGCAACGTGTGGCGTCGCTATGGCGGCTGGTGGGACGGCAATCCGGCGCACCTGCTGCCGCCGCGCGAGCGCGCGCTCGCGACGGAGATGGCGGCGCTGGCGGGCGGCGCCGGCGCGCTCGCGACGCGCGCGGAGACGGTCGCGGGCGACGATCTCGCGCTCGCGTGTCAGCTCGCCGAGTGGGCGTGGGCCGCGGCGCCCGCCGACGAGGACGTGCGTCGCATCCGCACCGCGCTCTACCGCCGCCGCGCCGAGGGCGAGACCAGCCTGATGGCGAGAAGCATCTTCACGGCCGCGGCTGAAGAGAAATGAGAGTCATCGCTGTGGCGGTGGCGTGCGTCGTCGCCGCCGCGTGCGCGAAGAAGAAGTCGATCGACGCCGAGCGCGCCGCGGGGGCGTTCGAGCGCGTGACGATCGACACCGGCGGGATTCACGGCCTCTCCGGGCTCGCCATCGCCGCCGACGGCGCGGTGTGGACCGTCGCCGAGCGCGGCAAGACCGCATATCGCGTCGAGCTCGACGGGACCAAGGTCCGCAAGGTCGATCGGGTCGGGATCGAAGGGCTCCCCGCCGGCAACGACCTGGAGTCGGCGGCGTTCGGGCCCGACGGCGACCTCTTCGTCGGCACCGAGAACAACGCCGCGGGCATCGCCAACGTGTTCCGTCTCCACCGCGACGGCGGCGTCCTGCGCGTCACCGGCGAGCCCATCACGCTCACGAAGGCGGACGCCGGCGTGGACGTCGGCGCCAATCACGGCGCCGAGGCCGCGTGCGCGGCGGGCGGCCGCCTCGCGGTCGCGCTCGAGACCGCGGGCTCCGACGCGCGCGGTCGCTGGGCGCCGCTCGTCGTCGTCGATCTCGCGACGGGCGCGAAGGTCGGCCACCGCGTCCGCCTGCGCACCTCGACCGGCAAGCTCTCCGGGCTCGACTGCTGGACGGAGCCAGGCACCGGCGGTGCCCGCATCCGCGCCGTCGCGATCGAGCGCCACTTCGAGGTCACGCAGCTGGTCGGCTTCGACCTCCCGGCCGCCGGCGCGCCGACCACCGACATCGCGACCGAGCTCGTGCTCGATCTCGCGCCCGCGCTGCGCGGCGCCCTCAACCTCGAGGGCATCGTCCGCTTCCCGGACGGCCGCCTCGTCGCCGTCGTCGACAATCAGTACAAGACCATCACCGGGCCCGACGAGCTGCTCTGCTTCAAGACTCCGCTTCCTGCGTCGCCGCCGCCGCCCTGACGCGGCCGCGCGCCTCGATCAGCATCTTGCAGAAGATCTCGCCCTGCTCGATCGCGTCCTCGATCGCGACGTGGCTGTGCTGCTCCGGCCCGAGCCAGCGCGACGGCATCGTGCGCTTCGTGGTGTCGCGATAGGGCGTGCCGAGCAGCGTCGACGCCATCGTCTTCATGTCGAGCGCAGCGTGCGAGAACGGGCTCGTGCCCGTGAACTTCACGGCGTACCAGTAGACGAACGTGAAGTCGAAGCCGGCGGGATACGCGACGAACACCGGCCGCCCCGGCAGCCCGTCGAGCCACGCGGCGAAGTCACGCATCACGTCACCCGCGGGTCGCGGGTCGACACGACACGCCGCCCACGCCGCCGGCTCGCTGCCCCACCACTTCATGGTGGCCTCGTCGCCGGCCGCGCCGTCGAGCGTCTCGAGGTTGGCCGAGAACGTCCCCACCATCGCGGACGCCGGGGAGGACGGCGCCCAGTCGATGGTGAAGGCCGCGGCCCCGATCGAGAGCATCGAGTGCGGGCCCGGGATGGGCCCATCAGCCTCGACGTCGACGGAGACGTACACCTCGCGGCGCGCCATGGCGCCGCACTCTACTACTTGCCGAAGCGATACGTCGTGAACATCGAGTCCATGCGCGCGTCCTGGCCCGCGCTGAACGTGTTCATGCACGCGTCGTCGGTGTAGTCCATGAAGTTGGTGATCGGATCGTTGCCCGGCTTGTTCGGGCACGAGTTACGACCGGTCGGGCATCCGTAGGCCGGCGACTTCTCGGCGTTCGTGTCGGCCACGCCGTCACCCTGTCCGTTACACCCGCCCTGGAACGTGTGATAGAGGCCCATCCAGTGGCCGACCTCGTGCGTGCCGGTATCGCCGAGGTTGTACGGCGCCGCCGTACCGCCGGGCACCGACGAGTAGAGGAGCACCACGCCGTCCAGCTTGGGC
>DATLEB010000163.1:0-11280 GCA_035525615.1 Kofleriaceae bacterium
CACGAGCCACGGCTCGGCGTCACGGCTTCCGCCGCGTGCGGCGTCGGCAAGCGCCTCCCAGCGCGCCACGAACGGTGCGAGGTGGTCGTAGTACTCGACGAGCCCTTCGACGCGCTCCACGACCACCGCCCTGTAGCGCACCTCGTTCGCCGCGAGCACACATGGTGCCTTCTCATCCTCCGCGAGGCCAGGATCTAGCAGATAGGCCTGCGCCGCGAACTCGCACTGGCTCAGCCGGACCGCCTTGTCGAGGAGCAAGAGCGCGGCTTCCTCGTCGGGCAGGATGTGGATGAGATGATCGACGACGAGCTCGGCGCGACGTCCCGCGCGAGGAGCGAGCTCGCGGACTGCGGCCACGCCACCGATCTCGCTGGCGCGCAGCTCGGCGAGCTCCGCGATCGCCACCCACGCAGATGAACCGGTGCCGTTAGCGGTCGACTCGAGGAGTGGCACGGCGCGCTCGAGATCCCCGAGCGCGCGATAGGCGCGGGCGAGCTGCAACGTCACGTACACCGACGCCGAGGCATGCACCTTCGGGAGCAGCGCTCGATACTGCGCCGATGCGTCGAATGCATCGCCGCGGGAGAGCGCCAGGTCGGCGAGCTCGAGCGCGTCGCCACCAGCCGCAGGTCGACCGAGGGAGGGCACGATGGGCACCTGCGGCATCCGTGCCTTCGGCCGCCCGAAGTCGCGGTAGTAGCCATCGCGCATCAGCGACTCGTCGAACGGCTCGAGCCCAGCCGGTCGCTCCAGCAGCGCGCTGATCGGCATCGGCATCGGCACCGGCGCGTTCGCGGGCGAGGACGACGCGGTGGCCGTCGGGCGCGCTGGGGGCCGCGGAGATCCCTCCGCGCGTGGCCCACGTGGACCACACGCTGCGGCTGCGAGCGCGACCGCGCAAACGGCCGCACGCGCCATCACGGCTTCGTGCGCGCGCGCATCAACGCGACTCCCGCCGGCGACGAACCGTCCGCGCACGTCGCGATCATCGCTCCCGCGGCGGCCGGGTTAGACGGAAATCGTGCAAGGCCGCGCCTCAGAACTGCTTCCGCGAATCCACGAGGATCGTCACCGGCCCATCGTTCACCAGCTCGACCTGCATGTCGGCGCGAAACACGCCGGTCGCAACCTTCACCACGCCGGCCGCGCGCACCGCCGTGACCGCGCGGTTGTAGAGCTCCTCGGCCGGCCCCGGATCCATCGCGTCCACGAAGGCCGGACGCCGCCCCTTGCGCGTGTCGCCGTACAGCGTGAACTGCGAGATCAGCAGCACGCCGCCGCCCACGTCGATCACCGACCGGTTCATCTTCCCGTCGTCGTCCGCGAAGATCCGCAGGCCGACCACCTTGTCGATCACGTAGGTCAGGTCGGCGTCCCCGTCGCCCTTTCCGGCCGCGAGCAACACCACCAGGCCCTGGTCGATGGCACCCACCACCTCGCCCTCGACCGTGACGTGCGCACGCCGGCAGCGCTGGACAACCGCTCGCATCGGCCGATTGTGCCGGAATCTCACACGAAAATCGCCGCCTCGCAGGCAACCCCCACGCCTTGTCCCGGGTCGAACCGCCGACTACAGTGCGCGCCTCCATGCGTCCGGTCCTGTCCATCGCGCTTGCAAGCCTGCTCGGCTCGGCCCTCCTCCTCACGTCGGGCTGCGGGAGCGAGATCGGCGATTCGTGCGCCGTCAACCTCGACTGCGATCCCAGCAACAGCACCGACCGCATCTGCGACCTGTCCTCCGAGGGCGGCTACTGCACGATCATGGGTTGCGACCACGAGTCGTGCCCCGAGGGCTCGGTCTGCATCCGCTTCTATGTCGCGTCGTTCGAGAACGCGCCGTGTGACCCGGCGCTCGAGGACGTCGAGGCCACGCACAACGACTGCGGCACCGACGAGGTGTGCTCGCTCAAGGGCCAGTGCGTGCCGTCGACCTCCGAGGTTCGGTACTGCATGGCCACCTGCGAGTCGGGCGACGACTGCCGCGGCGGCTACGAGTGCCGCAACGAGGAGCTCATGCGGATGCACGGCGGCGAGCCCGTGCCACCGCCCGGTGAGCGCCTCGGAGAAGATCTGCCCGCGTTCTGCGCGCAGGTCCAGTGATCGTAGTCGCGATCCTTTCGCGCTAGTCTTCTGCGGTGCCGATCGGCGCCTTCCTGCTGCGTCGCCTGGGCCTCGGCCTGGTGTCGATGCTCGGCGTCTCGCTGCTGGTCTTCCTGTTCCTGCACCTGATCCCGGGTGATCCGGTCGATCACCTGGCCGGCGGCGACGCGACGCCCGAGCAGCGCACGAAGCTCGCCCAGTGCATGTCGCTCGACCAGCCGGCGCACGTGCAGTTCGGACGGTTCCTCGAGAGCGTGGTGGACGGCTCGCTCGGACACCAGTGCCCCGATCCCAAGGGCAAGCCGACGGTGATGGAGCGCATCGTCGAGGTCTACCCGCACACGGTGTGGCTGGCGCTCTGCGGCATGGCGGTGGCGCTCGTGCTGGCGTTGCCGCTGGGCGTGCTGGCCGCGATCCGCCGCGGCTCGTGGATCGACACGCTGGCCTCGATCACCTCGTTATCGGGCATCGCGATCCCCATGATGATGATGGGGCCGCTCCTCCTCCTGTGGTTCTTCGTCGATCTCGGCTGGCTGCCGGGGCCGACCGAGCTCGGCCCGACGCCGATCATCCTGCCGGCCATCGCCGTCGGCACGCACCTCATGGCGATGCTGGCGCGCATGACGCGCAGCTCGATGGTCGAGGTGCTGGGCGAGGACTTCCTGCGCACGGCGCGGGCCAAGGGGTTGCCCGAGACGTCGGTGATCGCGAAGCACGCGCTGCGCAACGCGCTCCTGCCGGTCATCACGATCGCCGGGTTGCAGTTCGGCTCGATGCTGTCGGGCGCGATCATCACCGAGAAGGCGTTCGCCCGGCCGGGCATCGGCCTGCTCCTCATCGACTCGATCTCCGAGCGCAACTATCCGGTGGTGCAGGGCTGCGTGCTGGTGATCGCGGCGTCGTACGTGCTGGTCAACATCTTCGTCGACCTGGCGTACGGGCTCGCCGACCCGAGGATCCGGCGCGCATGAGGCGGTCATGAACCCGCGGATCTCACCGGCCGCATGGGCGGGCGCCTTCATGCTCGCCGTGTTCGTGTTCCTCGGCATCTTCGGGCCGCTGCTCGCGCCGTATCAGGTCGGCGTCGAGGCGGTCGACAAGGCGCCGCAGTTCCTGCCGCCGTCGTCGGAGCACTGGCTCGGCACCGACGAGAACGGCGTCGACGCGCTGTCGCAGCTCATGCACGGGGCGCGCTCGGCGCTGACCTTGTCGCTCGTCGTGGTGATCAGCTGCGCGCTCATCGGCGTGACGGTCGGCGTGATCGCCGGCTACTTCCGCGGCGTCGTCGACGAGATCGTGATGCGCTTCGTCGACGTCCTGATGGCGTTCCCGGGCATCTTGCTCAACATCGCGATCGTCGCGACGGTGGCGCGCCCCGGGCTGGGCATGGTGATCGCGGCGCTCATCGCGAACGGCTGGGTCGGATACGCGCGCGTGGCGCGCGGCCAGGTGCTGTCGCTGCGCGAGCGTGACTACGTGCAGGCGGCGCGCGCGATCGGCGCGTCGGACGGGCGCATCATGGCGCGCCACGTGGTGCCGAACCTGCTGGGGCCGGTCATGGTGCAGATGACGTTCGGGTTCGGCGGCGTGATCCTCATCGAGGCGTCGCTGTCGTTCCTGGGCCTGGGCCCGCAGGTCGACTACACCTGGGGCGCGATGCTCGACCAGGGTCGCAACCTGATGTTCCAGCCCGGCTACTCGCACTACATCATCGCGCCCGGGCTCGCGATCGCATGGGTCGTGCTGGCGGCGAACCTGCTCGGCGACGGCTTGCGCGATCGGTTCGATCCCAAGCAGCGAGGCCGCGGCTGATGGCGCTGCGCTTCCGGCTCGGTCCGCGCGCGGCCCTGCCCGACGGTGACCTGGCCGAGTTCTTCGTTCCGGGCGTGACGTGGCCGGTGCTGGCCGGCGTCATCGACGGCGAGATCATCGCGACCGCCGGTGTGTGCCCGCACGAGGACGTGCGGCTGGCGGGCGGAGCGCTCGAGGATGGGTGCCTCACGTGCCCGGGGCACGGCTACACGTTCGATCTTCGCACCGGCGCGTGCGCGCACGACGCGTCGCTGGTGCTGCGCCGGTATCGCGTGAGCGTCGAGGGCGACGACGTCTGGGTCGAGCTGGTGTAGCTACGGCGCGGGCGCGGGCGCGTCGGGCGCGGGCGCGGGCGCGTCGCACACGATCTCCGCCTTGCGCGTGAGGCGCTTGCCGGCCTGGATGATCACGTCGGGGTGCTCGCCGAAGCAGCTCGGCGCGCGCGTGTCGATGGTGAGCGTGATCGCCGGAAGATCGTCGAGCAGGAACGTGCCCGTGGGCGTGCTCGTCGTCCGCGCGAGCTCGAGGTCACCGGCGAGCGCGCGGATCGTGGCGCCGGCGACCGTGGCGCCGCGCTGATCGACGACGCTGCCCGAGAGGCTGCCCGACGGATCGAGCTTCGCGCTGGCGTCGCCGGGGAGCTCGTTGGTGGCGCTGGCGCGGACGAGCGCGGCGCCGCGACCGGGCGCGACGACGAGGATCGCGTAGCTCCCCGACGGCACGCCGGCGAGCTTCCACGCGCCCTGCGTGCCGATGAAGCGACGCGGCGCCAGCGGCTGCGGCTGCGGGACGCGATCGCGCTTCACGGGACGGCCCGGGCCGAAATCGCCGAGCCACACCGCGCGCACGGAGACGTCGGCGACGCGCGCCTCGCCGAGCATCGCGGTTCCGACCAGCGTCGCCTGGCCGCCGGGGGGCGGCTCGCCGGGCGCGGTGGCCGCGTCGGTACGTGTCACCGTCGAGACGCGGACGGGCACGAGCTCGGGCGGCGCCGCACCCAGCTCCCAGTCGCGCCCGTCGACGAGCTCGGGGCCGCCGGTTCCGCCGGTGTCGCCCGTATCGACCGACCAGCGCCCCGCGGCGAGCACCAGCTTGCCGAGGCCGGTCGGATCGAGCGTCACGGCCGCGGTGGTGCCGCTGCTGCTGCGCGCGCGCAACGTGCCGGTCCATGGTGTACCTGTCACGGCGTCGGTGGCGGCGAGCGAGAGGCCATCTCCCGTGAGCTTCGACGGATCGACCACCACCGAGCTGTTCCCGGCGTCGACGGCGCCGCTCGGCGCGCGCGCATCCATGCCGACGAGCGTGGGCGCACGCGGACGCGGATGGCGGACACCCATGTAGATGCCGTAACCGACGAGACCGAGCGCCGCCGCGAGGGCGAGCCATCGCTTCACGCGTGGATTATGCTGCGTCACGGATGTCCGTGTCGCGTGTGCCGTACATCGTCGCGCTGGCCCTCGGGGCCGCGAGCTGCGGCGGCCCACCCTCGGCGCCCTCGGGCGGTGGCGACGCCGTCCTCCGCGGCGCGACCACGCCCAGGCCGCCATCGACGCCGGCCGTGCTGGCGCCGCCCGACGCACTCTCCGACGACGTCCGGCCACGGGCGTACCGGCTCACGCTGGTCGTCGATCCCGACGCGACCGCCTATCGCGGCGAGGTCGAGATCGACGTCGAGCTGGCCGAGCCGACCAGCGTCATCTGGTTGAACGCGGCCGAACCGATCGTGCTGCGCTCGGCGACGGTGACGCGCGCGGGTGGAGCCGGCGGCGTCCTCGACGCGCGGCAGATCACCGAGCCCGACGAGCACGGCGTGGTGGGCATCGAGCTGCCCCGCGCGCTCCCTGCCGGTGTCGTGACGCTGTCGATCGCGTTCGCCGGGCGCTACCGCGACGGCGACGCGCTGTTCGTGCAGGAGGCGCGCGGGCGGCGCTACCTCTACAGTGACTTCGAGCCCATCGACGCGCGGCGCGCGTTCCCGTGCTTCGACGAGCCGCGCTGGAAGACGCCGTGGACGGTGACGGTGCGCGCGCCCGACGGTGTGTCGGTGTACAGCAACTCCGCCCCGGCGACGCGCACCCGGCAGGGCGACGGCTGGACCGCCACGCGGTTCGAGACCACGCCGCCGCTGCCGTCGTACCTGGTCGCGATCGCGGCCGGCCCGTTCGAGGAGGTCGCGGTGCCCGGCGCGCCCGTGCCGGCTCGCATCCTCGTGCCGGAGGGACGCGCGGCGGCCGCGGCGACTGCCGCCGAGGTGCTCGGACCGCTCATGCGGGCCGCGGTGCAGGTGATCGATCGGCCGATCCCGTTCCCCAAGATCGACGTCGTGGTCGTGCCGGTGTTCGGCGGCGCGATGGAGAACCCGGGGCTGTTCACGATCGCGAGCGACTTCGCGCTCGCCGTGCCCGGCGCGGACGCGCGGCGCGCGCTCACGCGGATCCTCGCGCACGAGCTCGCGCACCTGTGGTTCGGCGATCAGGTGACGCTGACCGACTGGCGCGACGTGTGGCTCAACGAGGGCGCGGCGTCGTGGATGGCCGACGAGATCGTGGCGGCGGCGTTCCCGGGGCCGGCGGCGGCCCTCGACGCGTTCGACGACCGCGCCGACGCGATGCTCGAGGAGGTGCTGCCCGGCGCGCATCCGCTGCGGCCGGAGCGCATCACGCACGCGCGCCAGCTGTTCGACGCGATCAGCTACAAGAAGGGCGGCGCGGTGTGGAACGCGCTCGAGGCGTGGATGGGCGCGCCGCGCTTTCGCGCCGGGCTCGCCGCGTACCTCGACGCGCACGCGTGGGGCTCGGTGACGACGGCCGATCTGACGCGCGCGCTGGCGGCGGCCGCGCCGGAGCTCGCGGTCGATACGGTGATCGCGGCGGCGGCCGATCGCACCGGCGTGCCGGTGGTGAGCCTCGAGGTGACGTGCAAGGACGGACGCGCCGAGGCGCGGCTCCGCCACGAGGCGCAGCGCCGGCCGACGCCCGTGTGCGTGCGCTGGGCCGGGACCGGCGCGGGGCGCGACGCGGCGCCGGCCCGTGCGTGCGTGGTCGTCGACGGTGCGGCGGCGATCGATCTGGGCGCGCGCTGTCCCGCGTGGATCCATCCCGCCGATGGCGCCGACGGGTACTACCAGTGGCGGCTGGCGCGCGCGTGGTGGCCGGCGCTCGCGCGCGCGCCGCTGACGGTGACCGAACAGCGCGACGCGCTCGACATGCTCGGGCCATCGCTGGCGAGCGGCGCGATCGGGCTGGCCGAGGCGCGGCCGCTGCTGGTGGCGGCGGTGCGCTCGGGCGAGCGCGCGCTGGTGCTGCCGGCGCTCGACCTGTACCGGCTCGCGATGCGGGTGACGTCCCCCGACGACGCGCGCGCGCTCGCCGCGGATCTACGGCTGGCGACGCGCGACGTGCTCGCGACGATCGGCTGGAACGCGCGCAAGGACGATCCGCCCGGGCGCGGCGACGTCCGTGGCGCGGTGCTGCGCGCGGCGGGCGAGCTGGCCGGCGAGCGCCCCGTGCTCGTGTGGGCGCGGCGGCTGGTGCGGGCGTGGCGCAGCGGCGCCGTCCTGCCCGACGACGTCGCCGAGGCGGCGCTGGTCGTCGCGGCGGTGCACGCCGGCACGCGCGAGCGCGCGGCGCTCCTCGCGATCGCACGCAAGGCGACGGCGCACGACGATGCGGTGGCGATCGCGCTCGGTCGCGCGCTGGCGGCGATGCCGGGCGACGCGGGCCTCGAGGCGCTGCGCCAGCGCGGCGCCGGCGCGGCGATGCTCGACCGGCGCGCCGAGCTCGGGCTCGTCGCCGAGCTGCTCGCCGATCCGCGGCGCGCGGCGGCGGCGCTCGAGGCGCTCGGCGCGAGCGCCAGCTTCTACCCGCCGGTCCTGCGCACGAGCCCGTGGTGCGCGCCGCCGCCGGCGCACACCGCGCGCGAGCACGAAGCGGGCGGCCGCCCCGTGGCGCTGGCCAAGGCGGATGCCCTGGCCGCGCATCGCGCCGAGCGCTGCGCCGCGATCACCGCAGCGCTGGCGAAGCGGCGCTGACCACTAGGAGTCCGTAGGGCATTGGCGTCGTTGTGAAGCGCAGAGGCAGACAGACCCCGGGCCCCATCGGTGGCCCCGCACACCCAGAGTCATTGTTGAGCGCTCGCTGATCGCTCGCTACCGGTAGTCGGGCTCGACGATCTTGACCTGCTCGATGCCCGCCTCTGCGAACGACTTCTCGAGCGTCGGGCGATCGGCGAGGCAGACCACGATCTCGTACTTCGGATCGAGCTCCTGGGTGATGAGCATCTTCACCTGCGCGGGCGAGACGGCCGCGATCTGCTTGATCAGCTGATCGTAGTAATTCGCCTGGAGCCCGAACATCTCGATCGTGCCCAGGCGCGCGACCATCTCGCTCGACACCGTCGACTGACCGAGCAGGTTCTCGATCAGCGAGCGGCGCGCGCGCACGAAGTCGACGTCGAAGTTGACGCCGTCGCGCAGCGACTGGACGCCGGCGCGCATCGCCTTGAGCGACTCGCCGGCGCGCGGGGCGTCGACCGTGCCGCCCATGTCGTAGGACGTCGGTCCGACCCGCGGGCCGCGGCGCGCGTAGACGCCATACGTCGAGCCCAGCTTGAAGCGGATCTCGCCCATGCGCAGGTTGAGCATCTCGGCGAGGACGCGGCGCGCCGCCTCCTGACCGTCGATACCAGCGGGAGCCGGATACGAGATCGCGACCTCCATCTGGGGCAGCTCGTCGCCGACGACGCCGATGAACTCGGGCACGGTGCGCTGCCGCTGGTCGGGCGGGATCGGCTCGTCGACGCGGCTGCGGTCCCAGCTGCCAAACGTCGAGCGCACGAGGCCCTCGACCTTGTCGAGGGGGCGATCGAACTTGCCGGCGATGATGAGCGTCGCGTTGCCGGCGGTGTAGTGCACGCGGCGGAACTCCTCGAGCTTGTCCTTGCCGATGCCGTTCACCGACTCGGGCGTGAGGAGCGCGTTCTTGGTGTACGGGTGATCGGGCCCGTAGAGCGCCGTGAGCTGCTGGCGCTGGAACTCCCAGCGCTGCTGGCGATCCTTGCGCTTGAAGCTCTCGCGGAAGTTCTTCTGGAAGCCCTCGATGCCTTCCTGGCTGTACTCACCCGCGGCCACGATGCGCTCGAGCGCGGCGACGATCTCGGGCAGGTAGATGTCGAGGCCGCCGCTGAGGAAGATGGTGTGGTC
This sequence comes from Kofleriaceae bacterium, assembly GCA_035525615.1. Taxonomy (GTDB): domain Bacteria; phylum Myxococcota_A; class Polyangia; order Haliangiales; family Haliangiaceae; genus UBA2376. Next base: position 9,113 of record DATLEB010000163.1, read on the forward strand.
GCTCGTGGTGAAGCCGCCGGCGCTGATACCCGCGCGAGAGAAGCGCTCGGCATCGATGGGAAGGCTGCGGAAGCTGGCGGCGAAGTCGGCGAGGCCCGGAACGCCGCCCGAGTGCACGTCGCCGACGTTGAAGGTGAGGCGCGCCGAGACCAGCGGGAACGGCGTGTCGAGCGGAAGCAAGACGACCTTCATGCCGTTCGACATCTCGAAGCGGTGGACGCCCTCGAAGATCTTGAAGTCGGCGGCGACCTTGAGCGGACGCTTGGCCTCGCGCGGATCGACTTCCGGAATCTCCTTCTTGTCGTGCGACTTGGTCTCGAACTTCAGCTTCGAGCGCTTGTCGCCGCGGATGCCGGTCTTGCTCGCCTTGAAGACGATGACCTTGGCCTTGTCCCAGTCGAGGTACTTCTTGATCTGCGAGGCGGCGTAGCTGCCGTCGAAGTCGACGTTGCGCTGCATCTCCTTGAGGAGGTAGACCTCGGACGAGTCGAAGTCGGTGTCGCGGTCGAACTGGATCAGCTCGCCCATGGTGTTGGTGCGCGCGGTGAGGGTCTCGAGGCTCTCGAGGAACGACGCCTTCTGACGGGCCTTCTCCTCCTCGAGCTGCTCCCAGCTGCCGCCGTCGAGGCCGCGGTGCGCGGACTTGGCGGCCTTCTTCACGAACTCGATGGCCTCACCCATCTTGTCCATGCCCTTCAGCTCGATGATCATGCCGAAGACGGGGGCGAGGTTGCCGCCGAGCGTGATGGGCTGGACGCTGTACGCGAAGTCGTAGTCGTCGGCCTTGATGGCGGTGCGGAACCACGTCGAGCCGAGGCCGAACTGGACGGCGCGGCCTTCGGGGGTGTTGCTGGCGGGGAGCGGCCAGGCGATGACGACGTACGGGCGCTCGATGTCGAGCTCGTACTCGGCTTTGCCCTTGGTGACGGCGTGGACGGGCGCGACGTCGACGCGCGGGGCGCCCTTGAGGGCCTCGAGCGGACCGAACCACTTCTTGACGAGCACCGCGGCGGCGTCGGGGTTGACGCCGCCGGCGACGATCACGGTCGCGCGGTCGGGCGTGTAGTACTTCTTCATGAAGTCGCACGCGTCCTGCAGCGTGATGCTCGTCAGGTTCGAGTCGTCACCGCCGATCATGCGCGCGTAGGCGTGCCCCTTCGGGTAGACCTCGGCGAGGATCATGTCGGGGATGCGGCCCTCGGCGGTGCCACCGCGCTGGCGGATCTCGTTGCGCACGACCTCGCGCTCGCGCTGGAACTCCTCCTCGGAGATGGTCTGGCAGCGGAAGTACATCCGCATCGCCTCGATCTTGAGGAGCGCGTCGAGCTGGTCGACGCGGCTGGCCATCATGTAGTGCGTCGTGTCCCAGTTCGTGTACGCGTTGAAGAACGTCGTCAGCTGGTTGATGGAGGCCATGAGCGGCGCGGTCTCGGGACCGTCGGGGCGCTGCTGGAACATCAGGTGCTCGACGAGGTGCGCGATGCCGGCCTTGCCGGGCGGATCCTCGCGCGAGCCCACGTCGTAGCGCACGTCGACCTCGACCTGCGTGGTCGTGGAGTCCGGCATGACGACGAAGCGCAGCCCGTTGGGCAGCTTCGATCGCAGCTCCGTGTACGAGAACGACGTGCGCGGCGGCGGCGCGGGGCACGCGACCAACATCGCGATCGCGGCCAACCCCAGACCGAAGGACAGACGACGGGCAACGCTCATGCGGCGGATCTTCTGCGAACTCGCCCCGATTGCAAGACCACCACGCCTGACTCCCCGCACCCCCGGTGAGGCGCCCGCGCCTCTCCGCCGCGACCCGGTGCCGACCATCGGATCTTCGAGTGAAGTCCGGGGGGCATCCGGGAATGTCCGACCCGGCGCCGGCGGTTCTGGCCCTCTCGGGCCGGTCCGGTCCGGTCCGGCAGCCCCCCGGCGGTCAGCTCACGATCGTCACCGTCACGCGGCGCTGATGCGCCGCCGTGCGGTGCTCCCAGAGGTAGAGGCCCTGCCAGGTCCCGAGATCGAGGCGCCCGCCGTGCACCGGCACGAGCAGCGCGCTCTGCGTGAGCACGGTGCGGATATGCGCCGGCATGTCGTCGGCGCCCTCGTCGTCGTGCTCGTAGCGCGGGTCGCCGTCGGGCACGAGCCGCGCAAAGAAGGCGTCGAGGTCGCGGCGCACC
>DATLEB010000185.1:0-38029 GCA_035525615.1 Kofleriaceae bacterium
CGTCGGTGTTGGTGCCGTCATCGTCACCTCCATCGCCCTCGCCGCCGCCTCCACATCCCACCATCGCCGCCGCCGTGATCAAAACAAAACCACAGATCTGGGGGGCCCTCATTGCGCGCACGATACACGATCTGACGCGCGCAACGCTTCGGGATATGCTCGCGCACCGGCATCAAACCGACATCAATGGGCGTGGAGCTGAAGAACGTGATCGTGTTCGCACTGAGTGGTGTGCGGCACGCGGCCGAGCTGAGGTGGGTGCGAGAAGTGGTTACATTGGGCTTCGTCACGGAGATTCCGACGGCGCCCCCGGGGCTGACCGGCGCCTTCAACCTCCGCGGCAACCTCATCCCCGTGCTCGATACCGGGGTCCTCGTCGGTGGGCGCGCCGGCGCGCCGCCCCGCCAGGGTGACGGCGCGCTGCTCGTCGAGCTCGACGGGGTGGCCGCCGCGCTGCGGGTCGACAAGGTCGACGAGGTCGCGACCCTGCAACAGACGGCCGACGGACGCGCGGTCATCGACAGCCGCGGACGCACGGTCCCGCTGGTCGACCCGTCGGCGGTGGTCCGCCGGGCCATCGCCGACTCGCTCGCGGTCCGCGGCGACGCCGACGGCGAAGGGGCCAGCGAGCTGACGGCCGACAACCTGCGCCCGGCTCGCGACCCGACGACGGGCGCCAAGACGCCCCTCGGCTTCGACGGAGACACGACGCTTGGGTGAGCTCGACGACGATGACGCCGGCGCTGCCGCCGGCGGCGAGCGCGATCTCCTCGTGGACTTCGATCCCGAGGAGCTCGCGCTCTTGCGCCAGCTGTTCCGCGACGAGGCGCATGACGCCCTCGAGCAGGTGACGGCGCGCGCGCAGGCGGCCGGCCGCGGCGAGACGACCGCCGACGCGGTGCACGAGATGATGCGCGTGACCCACACGCTCAAGGGGTCGGCGGGCACGGTCGGGCTCAACCAGGTGGTCGACCTCGCCCACAAGCTCGAGGGCGCGCTCGCCGCGGTTCGCTCGGGGCAGCGGCCGTGGAGCTCGCAGTTCGCCGACGCGGTGATCGAGATCGCCGACGGCATCCGCGCCCACGTCGACGCGTTCGGCGATTCGTCGCGCGCCGCCGCCACCGCCGCCCGCGTGCATGATCTGCTCGCGCCGTGGTCGGAGGGCCGGCGCTCGTCGACGCCGACACCACCGCCCACGTTCACGCGATCCCGGACGCCCACGCCGCCGACGTTCCTGCGCCGCCGCCCACGTACCGAGCCCAGTGACGCCATCGTCGAGGAGAGCGACGACACCTCGCAGAGCCGCTCGATCATGCTGCCGGGCAGCCTGCCGGCGAGCCTCGCCGCCGACCTCACGAGCGACGGCGTCGTGGCCGACGACTCCGACGCCACGACCACGACCAGCCTCCCCGCGGTCGACGCCTCGACCGGCTACGACGGGCGCACGCTCCTGCGCGTCGAGCCCGAGCGCGTCGACGAGCTGATGTCGGCGGCCGGCGAGCTCCTCTTCGATCGCAACCGCATCGAGCGCCGGGTGCAGCTGCTGCGCACGCTCACGCGCGATCTCGGCCGCGCGCGCCAGGCGCTGCGCGACGACACGGGCGGCGTGCGCGCCGCCACCACCGAGTCTCTGCGCGCCGCGATCGAGGACCGGCTGCGCGCGGTCGAGACGCAGATCGCCGCGCTCACCACCCAGCTGGCGCAGACGACCGCCGCGCTCCTCGACGAGACCGAGGCGATGCGCCGCAACCTCGGCGAGCTACAGCGCGGCCTCACGCGCGTGCGTATGCAGACGGCGCGCGCGCTCTTCGCGCAGCTGGCCCGCGCGCTCCGCGCCGCTGCGCGCACCGCCGGCGCCAAGGTCGAGCTGCGCACACGCGGCGAGGACACCGAGTTCGACAAGGCCGTCGCGGAGCGCGTCACCGATCCGCTCATCCAGATCCTGCGCAACGCGGTCGTCCACGGCATCGAGCCGCCGGCCGAGCGCGTGCTGCGTGGCAAGGCCGCCACCGGAACGATCCGCGTGCACGCCCGCCAGGAGGGCAACCTCGTCGTGGTCGAGGTCGCCGACGACGGTCGCGGCGTCGACGTGAAGAAGCTGCGCGAGCGCTTCGTCGAGAGCGGGCGCTGGTCGCGCGCGCGCGCCGAGCTCGCCACCGACGACGACGTGCTCCACGCGCTGTTCGATCCCGGCGTCTCGTCGCGCGACGAGGCCGACGAGCTCTCCGGCCGCGGCATCGGCCTCGATCTCGTGCGCGAGACCATCGCGCGCCTCGGCGGCGAGGTGCGCATGACGTCGGCGCCCGGGCGCGGCACCACGTTCACGCTGCGCCTCCCCGTCTCGACCGCGGTCAGCCAGGCCATGCTCTTCAAGGTCCACGGCCAGGTCTACGCGCTGCCCAACACGCAGGTGGTCGACACGACCTACGTCGACGCCGGCGCCACCAGATGGCCGCCCGGCAACGACGGCGCGCCGGTCGTTCGGCTCGAGCAGCTGCTCGCGGTGCCGAGCGCGACGCTCCCCGAGCCTCCGCCGTCGCGCCGACCCGCCGTCGTCCTCGCCTACGCCGATCAGCGGCTGGTCTGCACCGTCGACAAGCTGGTCGGCCCGCGCGAGATCGTCGTGAAGCAGCTCGGGCCCCTGCTCGCGCCGCTGCCGCTCTTCGCCGGCGCGACCATCAGCGGCTCCGGCAAGGTGCAGCTGATCCTCGATCCCGCCGCGCTCGTGCGCGCCGCGTATCCCGATCGTCCGCTCGCGCCCGCCGCCTCTGCCGATCCCGCCCCCGAGACGCTCGCCGGGCGCGCCCTCGTCGTCGACGATTCACGCGCCATCCGCGAAGCACTCACGTCGATGCTCGCGCGCGAGGGCTGGATCGTCGACGTCGCCGACGACGGCACCCGAGCGCTCGCGCTGGTCGAGCAGCTGCCCTACGATCTCGTCGTCACCGATCTCGAGATGCCGCGGATGGGCGGCTTCGAGCTGATCGATCGGCTACGCGCCGAGCCGCGCACCCGCGCCACGCCCGTCGTCATCGTCTCGTCGCGCGTCACGCCCGAGACCCGCCGCCGCGCTCGCGAGCTTGCCGTGAAGGGCCTCATCGCCAAGCCGATCACGCGCCGCAAGCTGCTCGAGGTGCTCTACCCGGCCGAGTCCGGCAAGGGCTGATCCTGAGCGTCCGTCGCATCCGTTCCATCGCCGTCCCCGCCACCGCCACCGTCGCCGCCACCTTCACCGTCCACCAGGTTCAGATCGGGCCGCGGGCTGTCGTCGATCTCCGGACCAACGATGCCACTGGCCGCACGTGCCTCCGCTCGCGCCTTGCGCTCGAGGCGGCGCGCCTCGCGATCCTTCACGCCGTCCTTCTGTGCCATCTCGCGCGCACGCTTGGCCATCGAAGCTTTGCGATTGGTGCTCATCGGTTTCCTTTCGCGTCGGGCGGCCGTCCGCGTCGCTTCGGCCGCCCTTTCGCTGATTCGAAGAAGTGGGGACCGGTGATCGCACAGCCAGGGTAGGTGGCAACGATCGCCTGCGCGACTTCGAGGGCCTGGAGCCCCTCGGGATCGTCCTCCCGCGTCAGCGGCGGTGCGGCGGTCGCCGGTTGGTACGACAGCGTGGAACGTCCGGTGCTCGCGTCGACCGAGATGAAGAGGCGCTCGGGCGCAGTCGCAAGCTTTGGTAGGGCGATCGGTGTGGGCATGGCTGGAATCCAAGATGGGCGCACGCAGTGGCGTACGTCTTCCATCTCGCGCTCTGCCTGGAGCCTGATACGCGAGGCGTCAGACGTCATAGCACGGTCCGGAACTCAGCGCACCTGTGCGGCAGGCAACGTGAGCTCCGCGGGTAGACGACCAAGTCGAACGATCTCGCGCAAGAGCGCGGCGACTCCCGCGGCGGCCGGAGCCCAACGGCTACCGCTTGGTGCGGCCGTGGTGCGAGACGCGGATGAGCGGCTTCTTGCCGTCGCGCCCGCCGCCGCCGCGCTTCTCGTCGCGCCCCCGGCGTCCCTCGACCGCGCTCGCCGCTTCCTTGCCGGCCTTGCGCCGGCGATCGACGCTCTTGCGGTCGTTCGGGTTGACCTCCGGCAGCGGCCGCCGCGCCACCGGCGCCGGCGCGGGTTGACCGTGCGCGCCGCGCGCGAGCTCGAGCTCGATGCGACGCCGCGCCACCGACACGTCCTTGATGATGACCTCGACCTTGTCACCCATCGCGAGCGTGAAGCCGCTGCGCCGCGCCCGCAGGCGCAGGTGCAGCTCGTCGTAGCCCACGTCGGTGCCGAGCGAGTCGAGCTTGATGAGGCCCTCGACGAAGGGCTGCTCGATCTCCACGAACGCGCCGAAGCTCGTCACCGCCGAGACGTTGCCGGGGAAGCGCTCGCCGATCTGATCGCGCATGAGGTACGCGCGGTACATCGACACCGCCTCGCGCTCGGCCTCCATGGCGCGGCGCTCGTGGCCGCTGGACATCGCGGCCAGCTCACCCAGCCGTGACGCCGGCGGCGGCAGATCGCGATACGCGCCGCCCGACGGGAACCCGTCCTTGTGCAGGTAGTGCTTGAGCAGGCGGTGGACGAGCAAGTCGGGATAGCGGCGGATCGGGGACGTGAAGTGCACGTACTCGCCCGACGCGAGCCCGAAGTGACCGATGGGCACGGTGTCCCACACGGCCTGCTTGAGCGAGCGCAGCACCAGGAACGAGAGCGCGCGCGACGCGCTGGTCTCCGCGACCTTCTCCAGCACGGTCTTCATGCCGATCGGCGTCATCGCGTCCTCGACGTCGACGTCGATGCCGAGCCCGCCCAGGATCTCGGCCAGCTCCTCGACGCGCTCGCGCCGCGGCGGCGCGTGCACGCGCCACACCGTCGGTGCCCCGCGCTTGCGGAAGAAGCGCCCGACCGCCTCGTTGGCGGCGATCATGAACTCCTCGACGAGCTGGTACGCGCCCTTCACGTCGGGGTCGCCCTTGGCGCGCACGACGTCGCGCACGAGCAACGGATCGTCGGAGTCGAGGACGACCTTGGCCTCGGGCAGATCGAGCTCGAGCGTGCCGCGGGCCCGCCGCTGGGCGCGCAACGTCCTGGCCAGCGCGTCGAGCCGCGTCAGCTCCTCGGTCCACGGGCGATACGCCTCGCGCCGCCCGCGGAACTCACCGCGAAGCGCCGCCGCCACGCCCGGATAGTCGAGGCGCGCCTGCGAGCGGATGACGGCCGCCGCGTACGCGGTGTCGCGCAGGGTGCCGGCCGCGTCGTAGTCGAGGCGGACGACCATCGCGCAGCGATCGACGTCGGGGTTCAAGGAGCAGATGCCGCTCGACAGCTCGTGCGGCAGCATCGGGATCACGCGATCGGGCAGGTACACCGACACGCCGCGCAGGATCGCTTCCTTGTCGAGCGCGTCGTCCCAGCGGACGTAGTGCGAGACGTCCGCGACCGCGACCCACACGCGCGTGCCGCCGTCGGGGCCATCCTCGATGCAGAGCGCGTCGTCGAAGTCGCGCGCCGTCTCCGGATCGATGGTGCAGAAGCGGCGATCGCGCAGGTCGATGCGGTCGCCGAGGTCGGTCATGCCGACCTCCTGCTTCGTGTTCTCGGCCTGCGTGCGTGCCGCCACCGGGAACTCGATCGGCATCGCCGCGACGGCGAGGATCTTCTCGATCTCGGTGCGCGGGTCCTCGGGGTCGCCGAGCACCTTGAGGATCCGCGCGGCCATGTCGCCGCCGCGCTCGGACGGATAGCGCGTGATCTCGACGACCACCGCCTGCCCTTCCGCCGCCGTGTTGCCGCCGTCGAGCGCGACCTGACCGAAGTCGGCCGCCACGCGCGGGTCGTCGGGCTGCAGGATCAAGCCGCGGCCGGCGCGGCGCAGGATGCCGGTGAGGCGCGCACGTCCGCGCGCCAGCACCTCGTCGACCCGGCCCTCGGTGCCCTTCACGCCGACCCACGTCGACACGCGCACCTGATCGCCGTCGAGCGAGCCGCCGCGGTACTTGGCGGGGATGAACACGTCGCGGCCGTCGCCGAGCGCCACGAAGCCGTAACCCGCCGGGTGCACCGTGATGCGCCCGACCGGATTGTCCTCGGCGGTGGTGTCGGCCTGTGCGTCGGCGAGCGTCGCGGCCACCGACGGCCGCGCCGGACGACGCGGACCACGCGGCGCCACCGGCATCACCGGGCGCGCCTCGGGGCGAGCCGCCGCCTTCGGCGCGATCGCCGGCCGGCCCAGCGGTGCCGGCTTCGGCGCCGGCACGGGCGCCGCGACCGGCGCCCCACCGTCGTTCCGGTTCCACGGCAGGCCGGCCTGCCGTCCCTTCTTGTCGGCGCTGCGGCCCTGCGGCGCGAGCGCGAACGCTCCGCCCGGCAGGATCTGCACGCGACCCTCCTCCGCAAGCTCGGTCAGGAGCGTGCGCAGGCGATCGTAGTCTTGCTTCTTGATGCCGAGATCGTCGGCCAGCGCCAGGAGCTTGATGCCCTTGGTCACGACGCCGGCAAGGACGTCCAGGATGTGTTCACGAGTAACGGTCACGGTCACGGTCTTCAACTTTTCTAGTTCAGCGGAGCGCGCGAAGCACTCCGTCATCGCCCACGAGGTAAATGGTTCCGTCACTCGCGATCGTGGGAGTCGCGTCGACGTCGCCGCCGGCCAGAACGTGCCACAGGAGCACGCCCGCCGCGTCGGCTGCATAGAGATGGTCGTCTTGTGATCCGACGAGGACGACGCCGTTGGTCGCCACCACCGGACCGGCGTGGATCTTGTCCGCGGTCGCCAGCCGCCACTTGATGCGACCGTCGGGGGCGATCGCGTACAGGTTCTTGTCGTAGCTACCGACGTAGATCGTGCCGTCGGGCGCGACCGCGGCCGGTCCGCGCAGGTCACCGCCGGTGAGGACCTTCCACTTCACGGTGGCGTCGGGCGCGACCGCGTAGAGCGCGTCGTCGTCGCAGCCGATGTAGATCGTCCCGTCCTCGGCCACCGCCGGCGCCGCGTCGAGGTCACCGCCGGTGCGGACCTCCCAGCGCTTCGTGCCGTCGGGCGCCAGCGCGTAGAGCCCGTCGTCCTGGCTGCCGGCGACGATCATCAGGTCCGCGCCGCCGCCGACCAGCGCCGGCGCGCTCGCCACGTGCTCGCCGGTCGCGAAGCGCCAGCGCAACGTACCGTTGGCCCACACCGCGTGGATGCCGTCGCCGCCGAGGTAGATCGTGCCATCGGTGCCGATGACCGGCCCGCCGTCGGCGTCGCAGCGCGAGCCCTCGGGGCCGAACCCGGCCGGGTCGCACGTGCCGATGCGCAGCTTCCACGCGAGCACGCCGTCCGCGCCGACTGCGTAGAGATGATCGTCGTCGCTGCCGACGTAGACCGTCCCGTCCTCCGCGACGGCCGGCGTGCTCCACGAGCGCTCGCCCATCTTGAACGTCCACTTCACCGATCCGTCGGGGGCGATCGCGCGCAGCGCGCTGTCATGCGACGCGACGTAGATCGTCCCGTCGGGGCCGATGGTGGGCGCGCCGGTCACGGGCGCGCCGAGCGCGACCTTCCACAGCTCCTTCGGCGCCTTCAGCGGTGCCGGCCCGCCGCCGCGCCCGCGATGGGCGGCATCACCGCCGAGCATCGCGAACGGTCGCGGCCCGGTGATGGCCGTGCCCGCATCGGGATCATCGCCGCGCGCGCCGCCGCCGCCACCGCCACCCGCACCACCGCCGCCGCGTCCGCGCACGCCATCCATGCACGCACCCTGCACGCACACGCGTGTGCCCTTGCAGTCGGTGTCCTTGCCGCAAGGCCCGGGCGAAACCGCCGGCCCCGAACAGGCGCCAGCGAGCACGCTCGCCGACAGCCACAAGATCGCTCTCACTCGTTCAACCTACCAGACGCTATCCAGACGCCGCCAACCTACCACAGGCCTAAGCCTTTGCGAGATCGTTCGAGAACCGCTCGGCCAGCTTCTCGAAGTACCGGCGGGTCTCCTCCAGGATCGAGGGATCCTGATCGGGATACATCCGGATGCCGTGCGCGCCGCAGGGGTCGGTCGTGACCGGCCCGACCGGCAGTCCCCCGACGATGCCGGTGCGCTCGTGATAGAGGAGCGCAAGCACCTCGCTGTGGCTCTCGGGGACCAGGAACGTGCGACGCCCCAGCTCGGGCTTGCCGTCCTTGAACCCCTCGATGAGCTTGGCCATGAAACCCGCTGAGTGTATCGCTGGCGACCGGGGTGTCAAAGAGGGTTGTGCCCCTCGAAAGACGTGAGATGGTCTCCCGGTGCACGTCGAGTTCTGGTTCGACTTCTCGTGCCCGTACGCATACCTGGCATCGCGTCGCGTCGAGGAGATCTGCGCCGCCGCCGGTGCGCCGCTCGTGCTCGCGCCGATGCTGCTCGGCGGTGTCTTCCGGCTGACCGGCGCGGGTGAGGGACCGATGGCGACGCTGTCGCCGCCCAAGGCCGCCAACAACGCGCGCGACATGCTCCGCTGGGCCGACCGCCTCGGCGTGTCGCTGCGCATGCCGCCGGCGCATCCCATGCGGACCGTCCGCGCGCTCCGGACGTTGCTCGGCTTGCCGGAAGCGCAATGGTCGCCCGCCATGCACGCGCTTTACGCAGCGTACTGGCAGCACGGCGAGGACCTCACGTCGGCGGCCGTCATCGGCGCGGCGCTGGCCCGTGCCGGCATCCCGGGCGACGCGATCGCCGTGGCCGCCGCCGGCGCCGACGGCGAGGCCGCCAAGGAGGACCTTCGCCAGCGCACCGACCGGGCGGTCGGGCACGGCATCTTCGGTGCGCCGGCCATGATCGTGCATCGCGATGATGGCGCCGCGCCGATCCTGCTGTGGGGCCAGGATCGCCTGCACTGGCTCGCGGCGGTGCTCGCCGGCTGGGACCCCGACGCCGGCGCCCCGCCGATCACGCCCGCAGCCGACGGCCGCGCCCCCGCTCCTGCCCTCGAGCGGCCGCCGGTGGTCGACATGTGGTTCGACTACAGCTCGCCGTTCGCGTACCTCGCCGCGACACAGATCGAAGCGCTCGCGGCCCGTGCCGGCGCCACCCACGCGCTGCGCTGGCGCCCCATGCTCCTGGGCGCGCTGTTCCGCGACCTCGGCACGCCCGACGTGCCGCTCTTCGCGATGCCCGACGCCAAGCGCGCCTACGTCAGCCGCGAGATCGGTCGCTGGGCGAAGTGGTGGGGCGTCGACTTCCGGTTCCCATCGCGTTTCCCGATGCGCACCGTCGCGCCGCTCCGCCTGACGCTGCTCGCGGGCGAGCATGCGCCCGCGCTGGTCGCGCGCATCTTCCGCGCGTACTGGGTCGAGGATCGCAACATCGCCGACGACGACGTGCTGCGCGAGCTGTGCGCCGACGCCGGCGTGGATCCCGCCCTCGTCGCGCGCACCGGCGAGCCCGACGTGAAGCAGGCGCTCGTCGACGCCACCGCCGAGGCGCGCGCCGCCGGGGTGTTCGGCGCGCCGACGTGCATCGTGCACGGAGCGGGCGGGCCGCAGCTGTTCTGGGGCCAGGATCGCCTCGAGCTCGTCGACGCCGCGCTGCGCGGATGGAGCTTCTCACCATGAGCGGCGCGGTGCTCGGGATCGTCGCGACGGTGGTGTGTCTGGGGGCGCTCGCCGGGCTGGTGCGCGCGGAGGTGGGCCGAGATCGCGCCGGCCGCTTCCTGTGGAAGCCGATCGCGTCGCTCGGCTTCGTCGCGGTTCCGCTCGTCACCGGCGCGCTCGGAGGCGACGACGCGGAGGTCGCGCGCTGGGTGCTCGCCGGGCTCGTGCTGGGCGCGATCGGGGACGTGCTGCTGATGTTCGAAGCCGAGCGCGCGTTTCTGGGCGGGCTCGTCGCGTTCCTGCTCGGGCACCTCGCCTACGTGATCGCGTTCGCGCGGATCATCCCGCCGTCGCGGTGGGCCGAGGGCGCGATGATCGCCGTCATCGGGGCCACGCTCGTCGCGGCGGCGCTCGTCTTGCGCTGGCTGTGGCCGCGGCTCGGCCCGATGCGCATCCCGGTGATCGGGTACGTCTCCGTCATCACCGCGATGGTGGTCGGAGGCATCGCGGTGTCGGTGCACGGCACGACCGTCGACCCGACGGCCGCGCTGCTGTCGACCGCAGGTGCGATCGCGTTCTACGCCTCGGATCTCGCCGTGGCGCGGGACAAGTTCGTGTCGAAGGACGTGTGGAACCGCGCGATCGGGCTGCCGCTCTACTATGGAGCGCAGCTCTTGATCGCGTGGTCCGTCGTGGCCGCGAGCTAGCTCGCTCGCTCGCTCGCTGGCGGTGCGCGCTACTTCTTGCGCGAACCGCGCGCCTTGCGACGCTTGCGGTTGCGGTTCAGGCCGCGCTTGTGCGCCGCGGCCTTCTTCGACTTCATCTTCCGCCCGCGCAGGTAGCGCGTGACCTTGAACTTCGGGCGATTCTTCAGCTTCTTCTTCGAGCGACCAGCGGCCACGGCTAACCTCGTTACGGGATTCAGGTTTCGGGAGGGGCCGCAGTCTAGTCAAGTCAGGCTCCACGTCAAGCAGCTTGGGAGCCCTGTAACTCCGCGTCACCAGCGGCGTATGGGCCTCATGCTGGAGCGCGAGCTGGCGGTGCTGGCGCCGGTCGCGCCCAGGCGCCCGGTTCGGCAGGCGCTTCTCGCCGCGGCGGTGTCGCTCGCGTACGCGGGAGTCGTGCTCGCGGTCGTCGCCGTGCGCCACGAGCTCGCCGACCTACCGAGGGTGTGGCTCGGGCTGTATCTCGCGGCGTGGCTGCTCGGGTTCGCGCTGCCCGTGTGGGTCTCGATCGTCCCGCGGCGCGGCAGCGTGATGCCGCGCTGGCGACTGGGCGGTGCGCTCGCGGTCGCGGCCGCCGTCGGGTTCGTGGTGGCAGGGCTGGTGATCCCGCGCAGCGCGCCGACCAGCCTCCATCTCGGCCTGAGTCATGGGCACGCGTGTCTGTCGATCGGGCTCGTCACCGCGATGCTGCCCGTCGTGATCGGCACCGTGATGCTGCGGGGTGCAGCGCCGGTCGGTTCGCGCGCCACGGCGGCCGCGCTCGGTGCGGCGGGCGGTTCGCTCGGCGGGTTCGTGCTGCACCTGCACTGCCCGATCGCCGACGGTGTGCACGTCGGCGTCGTGCACGGGGCGGTCGTGGCGGCGGCGGCGGTCCTCGCGGCGGCGGTGGTGCCGCGCGCGCTCGAGCCCTAGCGAGCGACCCGCGAGCGCTCGACGATGACCCTGCGTCACTTCGCCTTGATGACCTGGTCCATCACCGGCGCCCAGTAGAAGCCGAACTTGCGGAAGCGCTGCTCGAGCCCCGGGAACGTGTACGTGCCGTCGGGGTTGGCGTGCGGGCCACCGTCCCAGTTGGTCGGGCGGCGGCGATCGTGCGGCGCCGGCACGACGAGCGAGCCGACGTAGTCGCCCTTCGCGTAGACCTTGTCGATCTGCTCCGACATCCGCGCGATGTCCGCGTTCGACACCACGCCGTTCGAGGTCGCCTGATAGAACTGCACCGTCACGCGCACCGGGAAGCGCGGATCGCGCTCGATGCTGAGGCCGTCGAGCTCGGTGTACGGACCCTCGGTCTCGCCGTGGCCGAGCACCGCGACGTCGACGTCGGACTCGCGGCCGCGCGTCGCGCCCGCCGCGCTCTTCGCCGCCGTCGGCGCGGACGGCGCCATCTCGCCGTCGGCGAGCGCCATGCCGCCACCACCCATGCCGTAGCCGCCGCCCGCCATGCGAGCCACGTCCTTCTGCTTGAGCGGGACCTGGATGAGCATGAGGAGGTTGGCGTCCTCGCCGAGCGACGCGGCGTCCTCGCCGTTGGCGGTCGTGCCCTTCTGCTTCACGTCCTTCAGACGCTCGGCGATGAGCGGCGCCTTCTGGCCGTCCTGGTTGAAGTAGAGACGCTGGCCCCAGCTGCCGCCGCCGGTGACGGTGTCGCGCGCGTTGTCGACGATGGTCATGCTCGCGCCCTGGCGCGTGACCAGGATGGTGAGGACGGCGGGGTTCTTCTCGTACGACTGGTAGTTGAAGATGACGGGCCAGAACGTCGCCTTCGCGTCCTTGGGAACGGGCAGGAACGCGTGCTGCGCGCTGACGAGCACGTGCTTGTCGCGGCGCGGGGCGAGGAGCGAGCCCTTGATCTTGCCCTTGCCCGGCTTGCTCATGTAGCGGCTCGGGTTGGCGAGCAGCTGCGTGAGCGTGATGGTCTCGAGCTTCTTGCCCTTGGCGTTGCCGACCGGGATGAAGATGCGATCCATCTTCACGTCGGCGGTCTTGTCGCTGAAGTTGTCGTGGCGGATGACCGGCATCAGGTACGTCTGGCGGCCCTGCGCGTCGTTGGTCGCCTCGACCTCGATCGTGACGTCGCTGATGTTGGGACCGACCGAGCTGCCTTCCCAGCGCCCGGTGTCCTCCCACATCACGTTGACGATGCCGAGCCCGCGCTTCTGGACCAGCGCCTGCGCCTCACCGTCCGACACCATGTCGGCGACGTCGGAGACGATCTCGGCGAACGAGCGCTTGTCGCCCGGGTCGGCGATGACGATCGGCTTGCCGGGCGCGCCGGGGCCGGCGGGCTGCGCGAACGCGGGCGGCGTGAGGAGCGCGGCGGTGGTGGCCGCGGAGAGGAAGAGGCGGCCGAGGCGATCACGAAGGCGGGGGCTGCGGTGGGTCATGATGCTCTCCTGTTCCACGCACGACGGAGCCGCTTGATCTGCCCCGTGCAAACACGCGGGTCGCCTCGGGAACTCGCGGTACAACCAAAGGCCGCACACATGTCTGGTGTCTGGCATCCCCTCGATCTCGGTGTCTCCGTGCCGCTGCGCGACGCGAGTCGCGAGGAGGCGGAGCGCGCGTTCGCGACCTTGATGAGCGTGCGCGCCGAGCGCTGCCGCATGCTCGTCGCGCTCGCCGGCACGGGCGACCTCGCCGCGATGAGCGCGTGGCTCGCCGAGACCGCGCGCGAGCTCGGCGTCGATCGCACGGATGCGCTCGCCGTCGACGCGTCGCTGTGGCTCGGCGAGCACATCATCGCGCGCGCACCGCAGCTCCGCTGGGAGATGTACACGGGCGTGAAGAAGTCGACTGGCTACCAGCGCGCCGTGCTCACGGGCTTCACGCGCGTTTCGGACCCGCGCTACTACGTGGACGTCGCTCACTTCGTCGCGTCGTGGCTCGAGCTGTGCGCGCGCCGCCGCGCGGCCAAGCCCGACTTCCTCGTGACCATCGCGGAAACCACGCTGAAGGACGCCTGAATCACCCCCGCCTGCTAGCTTTGGTGTCGTCGTGATCGGTCTCGTCCTCTCCTGCGAGCACGCGTCGTGGACGCTGCCGCCCGGCGTCGATCTGGGCGTGCCCGATGACGTGCTGCGGTCGCAGGCGAGCTGGGATCCCGGCGCCTACGAGATCGCGGCGCGGCTCGGCGAGCAGCTCGGGCTGCCCGTGCACACGGGCGCGTTCTCGCGGATGTGGGTCGACCTCAACCGCGGGTCGGAGCACGCGGATGTGGTGCCGCGCGTCAGCTACGGCGCGCTCGTGCCGGGCAACGCCGACCTGCCGGCCGAGGCGCGGGTGCGCCGGCTCGCCGAATATCATGCGCCGTACTGGGATGCGGTCCGGCGCGACGCGCGCGCGCGGCTCATCTCCATCGGCGCGTGCCTGCAGATCTCGTCGCACAGCTTCGATCCCGCGCTCGACCCGGGCAACCGGCGCTTCGACGTCGGCGTGCTCTACGACCCGGCGTTCGCGTTCGAGGCCGAGCTCGCCGAGCGGCTGACCTTCGGGCTGCGCGCCGCCGGCCTCGACGTGCGCGCCAACAAGCCGTACACGGGCGTCGGCCCCGGCATCACGACGTCCTTGCGCCACGAGCTGGCCGGGCAGCGCTACGCCGGCATCCAGATCGAGACGTCGTTCGCGGTCACGCTCGCGCCCGGCGGGTGCGCCCGTGTCGCCGACGCGCTGGTCCCGCTGCTCGAGCACGTTCGCGACAGCTGACGCGGGACGCGACAGCTGACGCGGCACGCGACCGGTACAGACGCGGGGCGCGAACCGAACGCCCGGCTGGCGGTATCGTATCGGGCATGGCGCTCCCACTCGTTCCGCCCGCGAAGGATCCGGCCACCATCGAGCCGCGCAACACCTCGGGATATCCCGAGCCGTATCGCTCGCGCTGTCTGCCGCGCGAGAAGCGCGCGCTCGGCGACCCGCTTGGCCTCACGAAGGTCGGCGTCAACCTGACGACGCTCATGCCCGGCAAGGAATCCTCGATGCGGCACTGGCACACGCACGAGGACGAGCTCATCTACGTGCTCGAGGGCGAGGTCACGCTCGTCACCGACGACGGCGAGCAGCTGCTCACGCCCGGCACCTACGCCGGCTTCCCCGCCGGCACGCAGCTCGGCCACCAGCTCGTCAACCGGAGCGATCAGCCGGCGCGCTACCTCGAGGTCTCCAACCGCCACCCCGAGGACAGCGCGACCTACACCGACCCGGCCGTCGACCTGACCTACAAGAAGGTCGACGGAAAGAACGCCTTCTTCCGCCGCGACGGCAGCCCGTATTGACCTCCGCCGCAGCGACTAGAAACTCTCGTCGCCGAGCTCCATCAGCGCGAGGTCGCCCTTCTCGATGATGCGGCGGCTCGCGCCGATCTCCGGCAGCACTTCCTTGCAGTAGAAGCGCGCCGCGGCGACCTTGCCGTCGTAGAAGGCGCGGTCGCGTTCGGCCGCACCGTCGCGCTTCGCGAGCGCGACCTGCGCGTTCACGAGCAGGCGCCAGCCGATGATGAGCTCGGCGAGCGCGAACAGGATGCGGTTGCCGTGCAGGCCGACGTGATACGGCGACTGCCCGACCTTCCCCATCATGCCCATGAAGATCGAGCCGACCTCGTTCACGGCCTGCTCGATCGCGGCCTTCTCCGCCGCCAGCTCCGCCGGCAAGCCGGCCGCCGTCGCCTGGATGTCCTTCACGATCGCCTGCAGCGTCTCGCCGCGATCGCGCGCCACCTTGCGGAAGAAGAGGTCCAGCGCCTGGATCGCCGTCGTGCCCTCGTACAGCGTGTCGATCTTCTGATCGCGGATGTACTGCTCGACCGGATAGTCCTGGCAGTATCCCGAGCCGCCGTAACACTGGAGGCTGAGGCTCAGGAGCTCGTACACCTTCTCCGACGAGTAGCCCTTCACGAGCGGCAGCAGCAGATCGTTGCGCTTGTCGAGCGACTTCGCCGCCTCGGTGCCGTAGCCGCCGGCGATCATCACCTGATCCTGGATGTTCGCCGTGTAGAGCACGAGCGCGCGCAGGCCCTCGGCGAACGCCTTCTGCAGCATCAGCATGCGGCGCACGTCGGGATGCCGGATGATCTCGACGCGCGGCGCAGCCTTGTTGCCGGCCTGCGCGAGGTCGGCGCCCTGCTTGCGGAGCTTGGTGTACGCGAGCGCGTTCAGGTACGCTGTCGACAAGGTCGCCATCGACTTCGTGCCCACGCCCATGCGCGCGTACTCGATGATGTGGAACATCTGCGCGATGCCCTCGTGCACCTCGCCGACGAGCAGCCCGCGGCACGGCTGCGTCGCGCCGAGCGTGAGCTCGCACGTGGCCGACGCCTTGATGCCCATCTTGTGCTCGACGTTGGTGACGAACGCGCCGTTGCGCTCGCCCAGCTTCCCCTGCTCGTCGACCCAGAACTTGGGCACGATGAACATCGAGAGGCCCTTCGTCCCCGGGCCGTGGCCCTCGGGACGGGCCAGCACCATGTGCACGATGTTCTCCGGCTGATCGAAGTCGCCGTTGGTGATGAAGCGCTTCACACCCTCGAGCAGGTACTCGTCGCCCGCGACGTGCGTGGCCTTCGTCGTCCCCGCGCCGACGTCCGAACCGGCGTCCGGCTCGGTCAGCACCATCGTGCCGCCCCAGTGCCGCTCGAGGATGTTGGTCAGGTACCGCTGCTTCTGACTGTCGGTGCCCAGCTCCTCGATCACCTTCGCGTGGAAGTTGCCGAGGATGTAGAACGTGATGGCGGCGTTGGCGCCGGACAGCAACTCGAACGCGGCCCAGCACACCGACGGCGGCGCGCCGTAGCCGCCCAGCGACTCGGGCAGCTCGAGCTTGTTCCAGCCGTCCTTGTAGTAGGCGTTCAGCGCCTTCGTGAAGCTCGCCGGCAGCGTGACGCCGCCCTTGCCGTCGAACGTCACGCCCTGGCGATCACCATCGGCAAACGCCGGCGCGAAGTGCTCCTGCACGAAGTCGCACAGGCCGCTCAGCGACTCGCGCGCCGCGTCGGCGTCCAGCGTCGTGAACGGTCCCTTCCCGAGCACGGTGTGCCCGATGTCGAGCACCTCGAACAGGTTGAAGAAGATGTCGCGGAGGTTGGGCTGGTAGTGGCCGACCGTGGTCATGCGGGCGGACTATACCCGCGACTCGGCCTGCCACGTGGCCGACCCTAGTTCACAGGACACAACGTCGTGTTCCGGATGAGCTGCTGCGGGTTCAGCGTGGTCGTGAACCCGGCGGCGCGCGCCACGAACGACGTCGTCCGCTGCCAGCACGCGTTGGCGCCGACGAAGCCGGTGATGACCATCGAGCGCTGCCCCGAGTCGATGTCGGCGGCGGTGACGGTGTCGGTCGACGTGACGCACGCGGTGGTGGCGTTGACGCAGTCGCTCGCGTACGCGGTCGCGCCGATCATGAACGTCGTCGGCACGCACGTGCCCGCCGCGTTGCGCAGCTCGAGCTTCACGGCGGTGATGCCGGCGCCGCCGGGCATCGCGCCGCAGTTGTCGCCGGGAGACGGCGTCGTGATCTGGAAGCTGAGGTCGCCATGCGGGTCGACGTCGAACGCGATGGGATCGACGACGCCGGTGCCGCTGGGTGGCACCGTCACGGCCAGGCGCGTGACCGGCCCGGCGAGCGTGCCGCCCGAGCCCTCGAGCGTGACCTCGACATCGTACGGGCCGGCCGGGAGCTGCCGCGTCATGCCCATGAGGCTCGCGCAGCTGAACGAGTCGACGACACCCGAGAGCGAGCCGACCGGAATCATCTCGACGGTGACCGACGAGCCGGCGATCTGCGGACACGTGAGCGTCGTGCCCATGTGCGCGATCGACCAGCTCAGCATGAGCTGTCCCGGCGGCGCCGCATCGATCGGCGGGCGCGCATCGGGAAGTCCGACGTCGTCGCTGCAGGAGAGCGAGCCGACGCCGGCGCCAACGAAAATCACGGATACCGTCGCTAGACGAAGCCCCCGGAGCATCCGCGCATTGTACTACCTGCCAGCTACAACGACTTCTGCATGCGGACGAAGTGACATTCGCGACGCGACGGGCGGTGGTCGTACGGCGCGGTGCCCACCTCGCGGTACCCCAGGCGCCGGTAGAACGGCCCGAGCTCGTCGCGCAGGTTGACGATGTCGAGCTCGACGACCTCGCAGCCCATGGCCGAGCACATCGCCTCGACGATCGCGACCAGCCGGTGACCGAGGCCGCGGCGCTGCAGCTCGGGCGCGACCGCCAGCATCGACAGCTTGCCGCGGCCGCCTTCGATCCGCAGGTACACCGACGCGGCCAGCTCGCGCCCGTGCTCGACGCCGTCACGCACCGAAAAATGCCCGATGCCGTCGAGCACCAGGAAGTGGCCCTGCTCGGCGAGCAGCGCCACCTCGGCCAGCCCGGTGCGATCGCCGTCGACGAAGAACGACTCGACGGCGTACGCGCGATTCACCAGGCGGCACAGCGCGGGAAGGTCCGCGACTCCTGCGCGCCGCACGCTGGGCGCCAGCTCGTTGGACTCCGCGATCGCTAGCCCCATGAGCCGTTGCTATCACGGGCGTCCGACAGACGCGGATTCCGCGGCCGCTCGCAGACGCGAGCGCCGTCGGGCTCGGCTAGCAACCGGGGTTGGTCCGCAAGGTCGTCGGCGCGCCGATCTGTCCGGCCGACAGCCACGTGTCCATGGCGGTGTCGCCGCGCAGGTGCCGCACGAACCAGGCGGCGGTGACGCGCTTCGTGATGCCATGGATGACGGCGTCGGCGGTCTGGCCGTTCTGACAGGCGAGGCACGCGATGCCGCAGCTGCCGCGGTCCCCGATCCAGTCCATGTGATCGGCCATCGCGATCGTGACCTCGAGCACGGCCGGCGCCTCGCACGCCGCCGCGTAGAACTGCTGGTAGTTGTCGGCCGACGGCGCGCACGACATGCCGCCGAGGCCGCCGCTCGCGTCGGTGAGCTCGCCGAGGAGCGCGATCGGCACGCGCAGGTTGCCCATCATCTCGGGCGCGACCGACATCGAGCCGTCGTTGCCGAACGGCGGCAGCGCGTCGACGGGATCCCAGCCGACCACCGCCTTGATGCGCGTGTCGAGGATGGCGGCGTTGATGCTGACCTTGCCGCCCAGCGAGTGTCCGGCGACGCCGATGGCCTGCGCGTTCACGCGCGACGCGAGGCCGCTCGCCGGCGAGAGCGCCCAGTCGATGATCGCGCCGACCTCGCGCGCTTTGGCCTGATGATTTCCCGAGGACGCGTACTCGTGCGTGATGCAGACGTGGCCCCACGTCGCGAGGTGCTCGCAGAACACGCGGTACTGCGCGCGCGCGAGCTGGTATCCCGACGAGACGATGACGAGCGGGAACGGGCCGGCGGCGGGCGTGGCGCCGTCGGTCGATGGCGAGTACACCGTGCCGGCGACGTTGCCGGCCGCGCCGAGCGAGATGGTGACGGTCGCCTGCGTGTGGACCATCCACGTGCCGGGCGCGCCGGGATCGCCCGCGGACGTGGTCGGCGCGTCGATGGAGACTGCCCCGTCGGTGCCGGCGCCGGCGGCGTCCACGTTGCCGCCGGCGGGCGCGTCGATGGACACGCCGTCGTCGTCACCGTCGTCACCGCCCCCTCCGCCGCCTCCGCCACACGCCGCGAGGGTCGTGACCAGCGCGAGGAGTCTCATCATTTCTTCTTCTCGCTTCCACCGGGCGCACCGGCGGCGTTGCGCAGCTCGGGGATGACCAGCTTCGAACGCATCGCGACGACCAGGCGCTCGCCGAGCCGCGTCGCGTCGCGCGCGATCTCGTCGAGCGGCTTGGGCGGCAGCGCCGAGCCCGCGAGCACGCCGCGGCGGAACAGCTCGATCTCGACGCGCACCAGCGTGCGCACCGCGGCCGCGTACGGCTCGAGGATCGGCATCGGGAACAGATCGCCCATGCCCGCGCGCCGCACCTCGTCGATCACCTGGAGGATGTCGAGGTCGGGGCCGGAGTAGAGTGACTCGCCGCCCGCCACCGGCGTGGGCTCGACCAGCCCGACGCGCGCGAGGTCGTCGAGCTCGGCGCCCGAGATGTCGAGCGACGCGAGCACCGCGCCGCGCGTGCGCGCCGGCCCGGTCTCGCGGCCGCGCACCGCGCGCGCATCGCCGGCGCCGGCGCGGATCGCCGGCTCGAGCTCGCCGAGGTGCCGCCGCAGCGTCTCCTCGGCGTCGGTGCGCAGGTCGGCCGACGGCGGCGGCTCGAGCAGATCCGCGATCAGCTTGAGCGGCAGGAAGCGCCGGCTCTGCAGATCCTTGATCACGCGCACGCGCTCGGCGAGCCGCGGATCGTAGTAGGCCATGTTGCGGCTGGTGCGCGCCTGCGACCGCGGCAGGAGCCCCTCGCGCATGTAGTGCTTGATCGTCGGGGCCGGAACGCCCGCGAGCCTGGCCAGATCGGAGATCCGGACCAGGCCCGCTCGTGGATTCGAACTACGTGTGGCCCGGCCAGTACGCCCGCGGGGAGTCGGGGGAGCAGTACGGACGCGTGACCGGGCCACGCTGTGAAACTAGCCTCAGTTGCGGTTCATGGGAAGTAGAAAGTTCGACTTTCTGCTCTCTTCACCTCGGTCACCTCGGCCACCGCGGCCACGCCGGTTGGCGAGCATCACGTGCACCACGACGATGGCGGTTCCGATCGTGAAGTCGGCGACCCGCCCTGACACCGCTCCAATCCATTCGCTCATGTCAGCTAGCCTCGCAGGAAACGGTTTCGTCGGCGTGTCGCCGGCGTGAAAGTTGATCAACGACTTCGTCATCACTGACGTCAACGCGTGACGTGACTCCGACCATCCGCGCGCGACTTGCGTGCGCCGACACCATCCAGTCGCCGCGAGAGATGCGTCGCCAGAGAATTGCAGCACCGATGAAAATCTCGGCGGTCAGACCGAGCCAGCCACCGGCCGCGCCCCACCCGAGGTGGAGCCCGACGACGTACGCCATGGGCGGCGTGAGCAGCCACGAGGTGAGCACGCCGACCATCGCCGGGTAGACGACGTCGCCCGCGCCGCGCAGGACGCCGCGCGCGATGACGTTGGCCGCATCCGCGACGAGGAAGAGCGCCGAGATCTGGACCAGGGTCACGGTCACGTGCTCGAGCGAGTCGCGGCCGCCGCCGATGAGCACCGCCACGGGCCCGGCGAACACGACGAACACGACGGTACAGATCGCCGCGTACGCCGCGCCGAGCAAGACCGCGCGTCGGGCCACGGGCGGCACCAGGCCGAGCCTCGCCGCACCGACCGCGTTGCCCACCATCACGGACGCGGCCTCCGCCAGCGCATGCGCGGGCAAGAAGGACACGTGCGTGAGCTGGAGGACGAGCTGGTGCGCCGCCGCGTCGGTCGCCGACATCTGCGCGATGATCGCGGTGAGGAGGAGGAACGCGCCGACCTCGAGCGTGAACTGGAGACCGGTCGCCGCGCCCTGCTGCCAGAGCGCGCGCGCGTGTCGGGAGCTCCACGCCACGCGCGCGATCCGTCGCCGCATCGGCCACGCCAGGCGCGCGAGCTCGGTGGCGTTGCCGGCCACGGTGGCGACGGCCGCGCCGACCACGCCCCAGCCGAGCCCGACGATGAGCACGATGTCGAGCGCGAAGTTGACGACGTTGCCGGTGAGCGCCGCGCGCATCGGCGCCTTGGTGTCGCCTTCGCCCCAGCGCGTCTCGCGCAGCGCGACGTAGACGAGGAGCATGGGCGCCGCGAGCGCGCGGATGCGCAGGTAATCGGCGGCATGTTTGCCGACGGCCGGATCGTGCGTGAGCACGCGAATGAGCGGCGCGAGACACTCGGCGAGACAGAGCGCGAGCGTGCCGAGGCCGAGCGCGAAGAGCACGCCGGTGCCGAGATAGCGATCGGCCTCGTCGCCGCGACCGGCGCCGATGGCTTGCGACACGAGCGTCTTGAGCCCGCGTAACACGCCGATGGCGAAGACGAGCAAGCCGAACGAGAGCGCGCCGGCGAGTCCGACGCCGGCGAGCTCGGCGTCACCGACGCGCGCGACGAAGGCGCTACCGACGAGCGTCATCGCGCTGTAGGACAGCGTCGAGACGGCGATCGGCCAGGAGAGGCGGAGGAGCTCGCGTCCGGGACGCTCGGCCCAGGAGAGTGTGGAGACGGTTCCAGGTGCTGCGGAATCGAGAGATGACATGACACTTCACCCACGAGGAGGATGGGTTCGGTCGGTGCGGCCCTCGGCGAGAGGGCGACGCATCGACGACAGGACTGGAGTCGATCCGGGCCGCCTGCGGCGGCGTCCGGCTCGGTCAGGACAGAGAACTGAGCTGTCTCAGTGCTGCTGTCCGGCTCCCGAGCGCGAGACACCGCCGCAGGCCGGGTCAATCGTCAGCGGCAGATAGCCGGAGACATCGACGCGACGCGGGAACATGGTGTGGCGCTTCATGGGAGATTTCCGTCGAGGAAGTTGGTGCTTCACTTCTAGCGCGCGTGTAAGCGATGCGTCAACGTTTCCGTGGGTCGCGAATCGTTTCGACTTGTCGTTCGTTGTCATGGGTATGCGTGGTGCGACAGCTCTTCTCGCCGGAGTCCTGGCGTTCTCGTGCGGTACGCGCGCCGGCGCCGACGTCGCGGTCGGTCGCACCGATGTCGCAGGGACGATCGTCTCCGTGACGATCGTCTCGCGGGTCGGCACGAACGGCGCGGCCGACATGTCGGCGAAACGCGCGCTCGCGAAGGAAGGCGTCACGATGTTCGCGCTCGTCGAGGTCGAGCGCGGCGGCAAGCGCACGCTTTACAGCGAAGCGGGCCGCGTGACGTGGCGCGGAAAGACCGTGACGACGAGGCCTCTCGCCGAGGCGCCGGCGATGTCGCTCGCGTGGAGCAAGATCGAACCTGCGGTGAACGACCTGTCGAACACCGCGTCGGGCGGGTTTCGCTACGAGACCATTCCCTACCAGGCGACGGCGATGCGCGGCGCGAGCGGGACCGTCGTCGCCGACGTGCACCCCACGCTCACGCCCGATCACGGCGAGGGTCTCGGCACGATGCGCTTCCAGCTGAGCGTGCGGCAGGGCGATCGCACGCTCGCGACGCCGGGCATCGACACGCGACGCGGCCGCGGCTCGGGCGGCCTCTCCGACGACGTGCACCGCGTGTCGCTGCGCACCGACGACAGCTTCCTCGGCATGCTGGGCGAGATGTACGGTCAGCCGTACATCTGGGCGTCGGCGGGCGGCACCGATCGCACGCACCAGAGCGAGCGCCTCGAGGGCAGCGACTGCGCCGACCTGATGGTGTACGGCGCGCGCCGCACCGGCCTCTCGATCCCGTACGGCTGGACCGGCTCGCTCGAGAAGCACGCGCGCGTGCTCGGCAAGGGCGCGCTCGCCGACGACGGCATCTACCGCGACGCGCACGGCAAGCCGGTCGCGTTCACCCGCCCCGGCGACCTCGTGCTGTTCCCGCGCCACGTCGGCGCGCTGGTCGAGGACCGCGGCACGCGCGGCGTGCTCGACACCGCCGACGTCATGATGCACACGCTCTTCGACTCGCCCAAGCAGCAGCCGATCGCCGACTCGGGCTACGCCGACAACCCGGTGAAGGTGCTGCGGTGGAAGGGCGCGCGCTGAGCGCGGCGCGCTCAGACCAGATCTTCGTCGGGATCGATCGGGCTCATCACGAAGCCCGGCGCGAGCGGCGGGTGCAGCCACGAGGCGCGCGGCGGAAGCGTGTCGCCGGACTGGGTGACGTTGAGGAGGATGTCGGGCGTGGGCGCCGGCAGGATGAACGCGACCTGCGCGCGCGCGAGGCCGGCGAGCGCGGCCGCGGCGTCGGTGGTGTGGCGGACGTTGCCGCCGCCCTCGTGCGCGGCGGGTGCGAGACCGAGGATGCGCTCGAAGACGACGCCGTGCAGCACCGACACCGCCTGGCGCGCGACCACGGGGTGGACGCCGGCGCCGAGCTGCTGCGGGTTGTGGTGCGCGTCGAGCGTGAAGCGAAGCGCGTCGTCCTCGCCGGGGAACGCGACCACGAACGCCGGCTGGTGACCGGGCACGTCGACGAGCGCCGCCTCGGCGAGCGCCGCGTCCTTCCCGCCGCCGGGCACCGGATCCATGACGAAGTAGTCGCGCGCGCGCTCGAGGAAGCGCGCGCGATCGAAGCTCTCGACGCCGTGGAGCAGCCGGTGGCTGGCGCGCACGACCAGGCCGCCGTCGGCGCCGCTGCACAGGTAGACCGCGGCGTACTGCGGCGACGCGTACTGCGAGAGGCCGGCGCCGAGCGCCCCGAGCTTGTCGCGCAGGGCGAGCGCGGCGGCGTAGCGGTGATGCCCGTCGGCGAGCACCATCTTCTTGGGCATCATCGCGCGCCGCACCTTGCCGATGAGCTCGGCGTCGGCGATGCGATGGAGCACGTGGCGCGTGCCGTCGGCGAGCGTGATGTCGAGCGTCGGCGGCTTGCCGTCGACGGTGTGGAGCAGTCGCTCGACCTCGCCGGCGGCGTCGGCGTAGAGCGCGAACGGGTGCGCGGTCTGGATGCGGGTCGCGTCGAGCAGCGCGGCGCGCTCGTCGACGATCTCGGCGCGCGTGCGCTCGGGCGACAGGATGCGCGCGTCCGCCGCCGACGCGAGCCGGACCGCAGCGATCACGCCGCGGCGCACCAGCGTGCGGCCCTGCGACTGGAAGTGCTGCGAGTAGCGATAGATCGCCTTGTACACGTCGCGCACCGCGATGCCCTGCTGCACCCAGCCGGCGGCGGCGCGGGCGGTGGCCTCGGCGGCGCCTGGCACCGGCGAGAGGACGCGCGTCAGGTCGATGCGCGCCTTGTCGAAAAGGATGCCGCGGAAGGGCGCGATCTCCGGCATTGCGGCCCTACCCTATCATCTTCTGACGATTCACTTCCCGCGGGCGCCGATGTCGCGGCGGAACTGCTTGCCGTCGAGCCCGATGCGGTCGACCGCGGCGTACGCACGCTCGCGCGCCGCGCCGACGTCGTCGCCGAGCGCGGTCACGCCGAGGACACGCCCGCCCGCCGACACGATCGCGCCGCCCTGGCGCGCGGTGCCGGCGTGGAAGACGGTGACGTCGGCGAGGTCGCCGGCCGTGTCGAGCCCCGTGATCGGATCGCCCGTGCGCGGCGACTCCGGATAGCCGGCCGACGCGACGACGATGCACACCGCGGCCCGCGCATCCCAGCGCAGCGCGCCTGGCGTGAGCGCCCCGGTCGCCGCGCCATGCAGCACGGCCCCGAGGTCGCCCTGCAGGCGCGCCATCACCGGCTGCGTCTCGGGGTCGCCGAAGCGGCAGTTGTACTCGAGCAGCCACGGCGCGCCGTCGGCGTCGATCATGAGCCCCGCGTACAGCACGCCGCGATAGTCGATGCCCTCGGCGGCGAGCCCGCGCACCGTCGGCACCAGCACCTCGTCGTGGATGCGCGCGAGCATCGCGTCGCTCACCCACGTGGGCGACACCGTGCCCATGCCGCCCGTGTTCGGCCCGCGATCGCCGTCGTACAGCGTCTTGTGGTCCTCCGCCGCCGCCAGCACCTCGAGCCGCTGCCCGTCGGTGAGCGCCATGAGGCTGACCTCGCGCCCGCGGATCTTCTGCTCGATGACGAGCTTCGCGCCCGCCGCGCCGAACCGTCCGTCGAGCATCGCGCGCGCCGCCGCCTTCGCCTCTGCCGCATCGTCGGCGACGACCACGCCCTTCCCCGCCGCCAGCCCGTCGGCCTTCACGACCACGCCGGGCTCGGCGTCCGTGACGAGCTCGTCGACCGCGCGGTCCGCCTCCTCGACGCTGGTGCACACGCGGAACGCCGCCGTGCGGATGCCGTGCCGCGCGAACAGCTCCTTCGAGAACGCCTTCGATCCTTCGAGCTGCGCACCCGCGAGCCCCGGCCCGAACGTCAGCAGCCCGGCGACGCGCAGCCGGTCGGCGAGCCCGGCGCACAACGGCGCCTCCGGTCCGACGACGACGAGGTCCACGCCATGCTCGAGCGCGGCGGACACCTGGCCGTCGAGATCCATCACCTTCACGGCCGGCAGGCACGTCGCGATGGCTTCCATCCCGGGATTGCCGGGCGCCGCGATGATGGTGTGCCCGCTCTGCGCCAGCCGCCAGGCCAGCGCATGCTCGCGTCCACCGCTTCCGACGATGAGGATCTTCATTCGAGATTGAACCTTGACCTAGACCTTGACCTAGACCTTGACGTTGACCTCGACGTCATCGTTGACCTTGACCTGAACCTGAACCTGAACGCCACCGTTGACGTTGACCTTGACGCCCACGTTGACGCCCACGTTGACCTTGTCTTCAGGTTGAGGTCGACGTCAAGGTTCGGGTCAAGGTCAAGGTCAAGGTTGACGTCAAGGTTCAGGTTGAATCGCGATCACTCGGGAATGTCGACCACCGGCGGCACCAGGAAGAACACAGTCCTCTGATCGAGCTCCGTGATGCCGTCACCGATGACGGTGACCGTCGCTCGGAAGAGCTGAGGCTGCTCGGTCGTCACGACCGTGGTGTTCATCTTGGGCACGAGCTTCCAGCACACCGGCGTGCCGGCGCGGACGTCGAGGTACTGATCGGGGAAGAGATCGCCGTTGGTGTCCTGCGCCGACAGCATGTTGGCGCACTGCGCGGTGCCGAGCTGCAGCGTCTCGAGGTGGTGGACAAACTCCCGGACCGCGTCGACGGTGTCGGCGGGATCGTCCTGCGGGATCGCGTTCAGGTCGAGCGGGACGCCGCGCGCCAGCGTGCGCACGCCGTTCTCGATCGCCGTCGCCGCGGCCGTGTTGGAGCCGTCGAACACCAGCGGCATGTTGCCGTTGGCGGCGTCGACGGCGCCGGTGTTCATCGCCATCTGCTGCAGATCGGTCTGCACCGCGGTGCCGACGCCGCCCGAGCCCATGATGCCCATCAGCTTCGCGCCGCGCGCGTTCATGATGGGGCGCACCACCATCTGCCAGTCGGGGCACTTGTTGGTGTCGCCGCTCGAGAGCGGCACCTCGTCGGTCGTGAGCAGGATGACGGGCAAAACGCCCTCGCGGAAGCACGGGTAGCCGAACGTGTCGTAGCCGGCGTTGCGCGCCGGCGAGCCGGTGCAGGTGAGGCGCGGGCTCACGCCGCTCAGGCCACACCCGGTGGCGGCGCCCGAGCCGTTGCCGGTGATCGTCGAGTAGACGCTGAAGGTGAGCGGCTCGGCGCAGCAGCCGCCGGGCTCGTTGATGGCCACCGATGCGAAGCTCGGGTTGGGCTGCACGTCGACGTGGTTGACGAAGGTGTCGGCGCCGCTGCCCGAGTAGCCGACCGTGCCCGCGCCCGCCCAGAGATCGGGGATGCACATGCCGGGCGTGCCGTTGCCGAGCGGCGGGCAGGTCAGGTTGCGCACCACCGTCGACAGGTTGTTCTTCACCGTCGAGATCTCGGACGACATCGAGCCCGAACGATCGAGCACGACGTACATGTCGAGGGACTGGAGGTTGGTGCGGAAGTCGAGGTCGTCGTCCATGGGCGACGGCGGCTCGTTGTACGGCATGACGAACACGAAGTCGCCGTTGGCCTGCGGGTTGTCGCCCGGGTCGAGCGGATCGGTGCCGGCCGCCTCCTCGACGAGGTCGGACGCGCCGTCGTCGTCGCTGTCGCCGTCGAGCGGATCGGTCTCGGCCGCGTCGCGCGTGCCGTCGCAGTCGGCGTCCTCGGTGCCGTCGGCGACGCCGTCGTTGTCGCTGTCGCGATCGACGAAGTCGGCGCGCGAGTCGTCGTCGCTGTTGCGCGGCGGCATCACGCCGCCCGATTCGACCTGATCGGAGCGGCAGTCGCCGTCCGAGTCGAGGTCGTGGTAGTTCCCCACGCCGTCGCTGTCGAAGTCGAGCGACGTCTCGTACTGATCGCGCACCGTGTCGTTGTCGGAGTCGGTGTCGCGGAAGTCCGGCGTCCCGTCGCTGTCGAAGTCGACCGGGTTGGCCGGGTCCGCGCCGAGCTCGACCGGATCGGCGATGTTGTCGCCGTCGTCGTCGTTGTCGGCGAAGTCGGGCCGGAAGTCACCGTCGCCGTCCTCGGTGCCGTCGACGCCGTCCGCGCGACCGTTGTCGTCGGAGTCGAGGTCACGGAAGTCCGGCGTGCCGTCACCGTCCGAGTCGTACGGATCGGTGTTCAGGTCCTCGTCGCCGGCCTCGGTCGAGTCCGGGATGCCGTCGTCGTCCGAGTCGGTGTCCTGGTAGTCCGGCGTCCCGTCGCGATCGGTGTCGGTGTTCGAGGTGCTGCCCTCGGCGCCGTCGCGGATGCCGTCACCGTCGGCGTCACCCGACGGCCCGGGACCGTCGTCGTCACCGTCACCTCCGCCGCCGCCACACGCGGCGACCGTGACCAGAGAGAGCGCGAACAGGATCGAAGCGAAGAGCTTAGTCATTGGCAGACTCCCGCGGTGCAGGCGGTCCCGACCGGGCAAACCAGAAGACCCGTGGCGAACTGCGGCGCCGTGCACGCCGTTCCGGCGGCGACGGTACCGCGCACGTTGAGCGTGAACGCACCGGCGGTGTTGACCTGCGCGCTGTCCATCACGACGGCGTAGTTGCCCGACGCGATGTTGGAGAGGTCGAGCTGCGAGCGGAGGCTGACCGGCGCCCCGTCGTCGTTGCAGGCCAGCGACGTCATGCAGCCGATGTCCATCAAGGAAAGGACGGTATCGAACCCCGAACCGATCGTGTCCATGTGCAGGGCCATGACCGGCACCGGTAACGACAGGCCCAGGACCACGTCGGGGCCGTTCACGCTGCGGCACGTCGGCGTGAACGTGTTGGCCGCGCCGGTCGTGCTCCCGGTGGTGACCGGCCCGCTGATCAGGTTGATCGGGTCGGTCTCGATCGGGCACGCCACCTCGCTGGTCGCGCTCGCCGAGGTGCAGCCGAAGTCCAGCGGGTAGTCGATCCGGCTGTCGTTGTCGTCGTCGATGTCGTTGCCGCACACCGGGCAGCCGGCCCCGTTCGGGCACGCGTCGGTCTCGTCGTTGTCGTTGACGTCGACGCAACCCGGATCATCCGGGTAGCCGGCGGCGCCGTCGCCATCGGCGTCGATGGTGTCGTTGCACGCGCTGGGTACGCAGGTCTCGGCGCCTGTCGCGCCGGCGCAGGTCGAGCCGTTGGGGCACACGAACACCTGCGACGACGGCGTGCACGCCGAGCCCCTGAACAGCTCGCCGCGGATGTGCAGCTCGTACGGGTTGTTGGCGGCGTTGCGATCATCGACGATGACGAAATACTCGCCCGGCGTCACGTTGGAGAGCGTGATGATCGAGTCGAGGTTGCCGGCGCCGTCGTCGTTGCACGCGAGGTCGGTGCCGTTGCAGCTGGTGCGGCGGATGCCGAGCACGGTGTCGAGCGCCGAGCCGATGGTGTCGAGCGTCAGGCTCGCGAGCGGGCGACTGACCACGAGCCGGTACACCTCGTCGCGGCCGTTGGCGCCGCACGAGAGCGTGATGTCGTTGAGGCGCGGGAACACGCTGGCGCCGCTCACGTTCTGCGAGAACGTGAGGATGGGATCGGCCGAGTTGCACACCGCGGCTTCCACGTTGTCCGACGCCGACGCGCAGGTCGGGTCGAGCGGATAGTCGGTGAAGCCGTCATTGTCGTTGTCGAGGTCGTCGCTGCAGATCGGGCAACCCGGCCCGCTGGGGCACGTGTCGCTCTCGTCGGCATCGACGATCGACGTGCAGCCGGGATCGGTCGGGAACCCGGGGAACCCGTCCCCGTCCTCGTCGACCGTGTCGTTGCACACACCGGGGATGCAGGTCTCGGCGCCGGCCGTACCCGCGCAGCGATACGCCTCGGCGCAGACGTAGAGCGGGTCGTTCGGCGCGCACGCCGCGCCGGTCGGCAGGACGCCGCGGATGTTCAGGTTGTAGGGCGTGCTCGTGCTGTTGCGGTCGTCGACGATGATGTAGTACTCGCCCGCGGTCGGGTTGTTGAGCGTCGCGATCGACGCGTTTCCGGCCCCCGGGCCGTTGTCGTTGCAGACCAGGTCGGACGAGGCGCAATCGCTCCGGCGGATCGCGACCACCGTGTCGAGCGTCGAACCGACGGTATCGACCCGCAGCTGGCTCAGCGGCCGGTCGAGGATGAAGCGGTAGACCTCGTCGCGGCCGTTGGTGCCGCAGGACAGCGCGAAGTCGTTGGCGCGGCCATTCGTGGTCACGCCGACCAGCGAGGGCGCGGCCGGGACGATCGCGTCCATGGACGTGCACTGGATCTCGCTGGTGTCGCTTGCCGCGAGGCAGCCGGGGTCCTGCGGGTAGTCGATCCATCCGTCGCCGTCGTCGTCGATGTCGTTGCCGCACGCCGGGCAGCTGGCACCCGCGGGGCAGTCATCCGACTCGTCCGGATCCGACACGTCGCTGCAGCCCGGATCACTCGGGTAGCCGGGCAGACCATCGCCGTCCTGATCGATGGGATCGTTGCAGGCGGCAGGCTCGCACGTCTCGGCGCCGGGCGCGCCGATGCACGCATGCGCGGTGGGGCAGAAGTAGAGGTTCGAGGTCGGACTGCAGCGCGCGTGAACCTGCAGCGTGCCGCGCACGTTCAGGTTGTAGTTACCCGTGGTCTCGGCCTCGACGACGATGAAGTACTCGCCCACCGAGACGTTGGCCAGGTTGAGGAGCGAGTCACCGCTGCCGGCGGTGTCGTCGTCGCACGCGACGTCGGTGCCGTTGCAGGTCGCGACGCGCAAGGCGACCGCGGTATCGAGCGGCGAGCCCACGGTGTCGATCCGCAGGTTGGAGAGCGGGCTCGACACGGTGAGGCGGTAGATCTCGTCGCGGCCGTTGGTGCCGCACGAGAGCTGCACGTCGTTGAGGCGCGTGCCGATCGTGGACACGCCGGAGAGATTGGAGGTGAACTGCAGCACCGGGTCGAACGACGTGCACGGGGCGAGCTCGCTGTTCTGACCCGCGAACGTGCACCCCGGGTCGTTCCCGTAGTCGATGAACGTGTCGCCGTCGTCGTCGAGATCGTTGGCGCACACGGGGCAACCCGCGCCGGGCGTCGGGAAGCAGGCGTCGCTCTCGTCGTCGTCGCCCGCGGTGGCGCAGCCGGGGTCGCTGGGGAAGCCCGGCAAGCCGTCGCCGTCCTCGTCGATGGTGTCGTTGCATGCGACCGGCGTGCACGTCGCGCCGGGGACCGTGCCGGTGCAGCGATAGCCGTCGGCGCACCGGAACGCGGTCGACGCCGGGTCGCACGCCGCGCCGTCGGCCCAGATGCCGCGGACGTTGAGGTTGTACGTGCCGTTGGTGTTCTTGTCGTCGACGACGATGTAGTAGTCGCCGACCGGCAGGTCGACGAGGTGGAGCGACGAGTCACCGCTGCCGGCCTGGTCGTCGTCACACTGGAGGTCGAAGCCGTTGCAGCTGGCGCGGCGCAGCGCGACCGCGGTGTCGATGGTCGAGCCGACGGTGTCGATGAACACCTCGTCGAGCGCCGCGGTCACGCGCAGCAGCCAGACCTCGTCGCGGCCGTTGGTGCCGCACGTGAGCTGGAGATCGTTGGCGAGCGCGTTGGTGGTCTGCCCCGTGACGTTGCCGGTGAAGAGGCGCACCGGATCACCTGTGGTGCAGCTGAACTCGCTCTGCGCGCCCGCCGACGCGCAGTTGGTGTCCATCGGATAGTCGGTCTGCCCGTCGCCGTCGTCGTCCAGGCCGTTGGCGCACGCCGGGCAGCCCGCCCCCGGGCACGTGTCGACCTCGTCGTTGTCGGTGGGCGACTGGCAGCCCGGATCGCCGGGGAAGTCGATGTCGGTGTCGCCGTCGTCGTCGCGGCCGTCGCCGCAGACCGGCAGCTCGCAGCTCGCCGTCGTGCCTCCCGCCGGGATGCGGCAGAGGTGATCGGGCGCGCAGTCGGTCTCGAGCGCGCACGCCTCGCCGATCGCGGGGTGGCGCGTGACGCGGAGGACGTAGCCGCCCGAGCTGGCCGGGCCGCGCGCGTCGACGACGAGGAAGTACGTGCCGGGATCCACCGACACGGTCAGCGTCGAGTCGGTGTTGGTCGGGCTGACGTCGTTGTTGCACGCCAGCTCCGTCGTCGTGTTCATGCACGCACGGCGGAGGTAGAGGACGGTGTCGGCGGTCGTCGACGGATCCACCGTGGTGGCGACGAGCGTCTCGCGCTCCGAGACGGTGATGACGTACACGGCCTCGGTGCCGGTGCCGACCGCGCCGGTGCAACGCACCGGCATGAGGTTCGAGATGCCGGTGCCGAGCGTGCCGCTCACCATGCCGAGCGCGGGCAGCGGCAGCACCGACGTGCCGGCGCCACAGACACCCGAGCCGATGTCGAGCTCGCTGTCGTCGGCCGCCGACGTGCAATCGTCGTCGTTGCCGCCGTAGTCGGTCATGCCGTCGAAGTCGTTGTCACGACCGTCGCCGCACTCGGGACAGTTGGGACCGCTCGGACAGTCGTCGGTCTCGCTGTCCTGGTTGGGCACGAGACAGCCGGGGTCGAACGGATAGTCGGTCTTGCCGTCGCCGTCGTTGTCGCGCGAGTCAGCACAGTCGGGGAGGTTCTGCTCGGCGTCGACGTCGGCGTCGAGGCCAGGATCGTCATCGTCACCGCCGCCACCACCGCCACCGCAGGCCGCGACGGTGGCAGTGACGAGCCCGACGGCGATCAGAAGGCGGACGAGTGGTACTGCTCGGAGCAAGTCCATGCGAATGGGCGGCACAGTTGCCAATCTCTGCCGTCCAGTCAATGCCCGTCGCCTTCTGTGCTCGCGGAATCAGTGTCGGAAGTGACGCATTCCGGTGAAGACCATCGCGAGCCCGTGTTCGTCCGCGGCCGAGATCACTTCGTCGTCGCGTACGGATCCGCCCGGTTGGGCGACCGCGGTCGCGCCGACCCGCGCGAGCACGTCGACGCCGTCGCGGAAGGGAAAAAACGCATCCGAAGCGACCGCACTGCCGGCGAGCGCCGCGCCCGCCTTGAGCTCGCAGATCTTCACCGAGTCGACGCGGCTCATCTGGCCGGCGCCGATCGCGAGCGTGACGCCATTCTTCGCGAACACGATCGCGTTCGACTTCACGTGCTTCGCGACGGTCCATGCGAAGGCGAGATCCTCGCGCTCGTTCTCGGTCGGCGCGCGCCTGGTGGCGATCTTCGCCGCGCGCACGTCGACCAGCCCGGTGTCGGCGGTCTGCACCAGCACGCCGCCGGCGACCGAGCGCAGCGTCGCGACCGCGTCGCCCGTGCGCGGCGACCAGTCGCCGACCGCGCGCACGAGGCGCAGGTTCTTCTTCGCGGCGAGCGTGGCGCGCGCCTCGTCGGTGTAGTCGGGCGCGACCACGCACTCGAGGAAGGTCTCGGCGAGGAGCGCGGCCAGTGCCGCGTCGACCTCGCGATTCACGGCCACGATGCCGCCGAACGCGGACACCGGATCAGCGGCGCGCGCGCGCTCGTACGCCTGCGCCGGCGTGGCGCCGAGCGCGACACCGCACGGGTTGTTGTGCTTCACGACCACGGCGGCGCAGTCGCGCAGCTCGAGCGCGAGGCCGAGCGCGGCGTCGAGATCGAGGATGTTGTTGTACGAGAGCTGCTTGCCGCCCAGCACCTCGGCCGACGCGATCGTCGGGCGTGACGGCGGCCAGCCCGGCAGCGCGCTGCGCGCGTCGGCGTAGAACGCCGCCGCCTGGTGCGGGTTCTCGCCGTAGCGGAGGTCGTAGAGCTTGGTCCACTGCGCGCCGACGGTGTCGGGGAACGCGCGCCGCGCCGGTGACGCCTCGGGGGCCGCGACCGCCGTGTCATCGATCGACGTGAGGTACGCGGCGATCGCGCCGTCGTACGCGGACGTGTGCGCGTACACCTTGCGGGCCAGCTGGAGCCGGCGCTCCTTCGAGAGCGCGCCGCCGCCGGCCTTCAGCTCGGCCACGACCGCCGCGTAGTCGTCGGGGTCGACCACCACGGCGACGCGCTCGTGGTTCTTGGCCGCCGAGCGCAACATCGCCGGACCGCCGATGTCGATGTTCTCGATCGCGTCGGCGAACGCGACGTCGGGCCTGGCGATCGTCGCCTCGAACGGATACAGGTTCACGACCACCAGATCGATGGGCTCGATCCCGTGGGCCGCCATCTCCGCCTCGTGCGCGGCGATGGGCCGGCCGAGCAGGCCGCCGTGCACGCGCGGGTGGAGCGTTTTGACCCGGCCATCGAGGATCTCGGGAGCACCAGTGAGCTCCGAGACCTGCGTGACCGGAAGGCCGGCCTGGGTCAGCGCGGCGGCGGTGCCGCCGGTCGAGAGAAGGACGACGTCGAGCTCGCGCAGGGCACGAGCCAGCTCGACGACGCCCCGCTTGTCCGAAACCGAAAGGAGGGCACGACGAACGCGCATGAGCGCGCTCTTATCACTGTCCCGGGCGGCGCAACAGGGCCGCGCCCACCTCGTCGGGGGATGGCGAGCCCATCTTCAGCTTCAGGAGGCCGCGCACCTCGACCTGGCGGATGCGCTCCCGGGTCAGGTTCATGATCTCGCCCACCTCCTCGAGGGTGATGCCGCCGCGCTCGGCGACGTCGAGGGAGCAGGTGTCCTTCATGTCCTCCGGCTCGAGATCGGGGAAGTTGATCTTGATCGACCCGGTCTCCGGGTTGACGTCGAGATAGAGGTGGAACTTGCACGCCACCCACGGGCACGGGCGCGCTTCCTCGCGGCACTCGGCGCGGGTCTTCGGGCGCGGTTCGTCGACCGGCGGGAACATCAGCGCGCCGACGCGCAGCTCCTCGCGCGTCAGCCGCTTCATGGCGATCGTGCGCGAGCGCGGCCGCGTGCGTCGGCGACGACGACGGATCTTGCGGCTGACCTCGGGAAGGTCGGCGCCGCCGGTGTCCTCGACATCGGCGGCCGCCTGGTCGTCTCCGTCGAGCTCGTCGTCGTCATCGGCGACGTCGATGTCGACGTCGGCGGCGACGATCTCGGCTTCGTCTTCGTCGTGGTTGGCGCTCATGGTTCGTCTCCTGGTTCGGTGCCCTGGGTGTCGGTGAATCGCTAGAGGAGGTCCTCGGCGGCGCCGGCGGCGCCGCTCTTGCGGAGGAGTGCGGAGCGGGGAGCGGCGACCTTGCGGGCGAGCGCGCCCAGCCGCTCGACGAGGTCGACGGCGGTGCGGCGGACGTCGCCCAGCTCCTTGGCGACGCCGCGGCGCGCCTGCGGATCGAGCCGCTCGGACGCCACGCCCTCGTCGAGGCGCGCGAGGAGCTCGATCACCGCCTCGTCGACGTTCTCGACCAGGTCGGTGAAGAGCAGGAACTGCTCCTGGATCTCCTCGATGGTGTAGCCCTCGCCCATCAGCCGCTTCACCTCGTTGATGCGGCGGACGGTCTTGGTCGGGTACACGCCGAGCGAGCCCTTGTTCTTGCCCTTGCGGCCGACGCGACGGCTGCGCGGCAGGAGCCCCTGCTGCACGTACTTGCGGAAGCTCGCCTCGGAGAAGCGCACGCCGCGCGAGACGAAGACGTCGACGATCTGGACCGCGGTGATGCCCTCGCCGTGCTGCTCGTCGATCTGGCGCAGCTCGTCGGCCGCGAGGTAGCCGGCGGGACCCTTGCGCGCGGCCACCGGTGCGTCGCCTTCACCGCGGCGACGATGCGAGACGATGCCCGCGGTGAGCGCGCGCGTGCGCACGTCGGAGCCCACCGACGCGACGAGCTCGTCGTCGACGAGCGCGTAGCTCGGACCGCCGTACGTGGCGTACGGCGAGGCGGGCTCGATGTCGCTCGCGTCGAGCGACGGCGTGGCAGGCCGAATCATGGCGGGATCCCCCCAAACGGAACGAAACGAGTACGCTCGTCCCCGGTAAGTAGTGTCACTGTATTCGTGTGAATGGAGTCGGTCAACGATACAGAAGCTGGAAGAGTCAACTATTCCGCTGCAACTCTGTTCAGGTAGTCCCGTCGAATCGACCGACGGGTCGCGAGCGCGCGCGGTGTCGCGTAACCTCGTCGCCTCGATGGCGTCTGAGCGATTTCTCGTCGGAGCGGCGCTCGTTGCGATGATCGCGAGCGCGCTCGCTTCCACGCGCCCCGCGGCCGCCGACATCGAGGGCGACAGCTTCCTCTCCGAGACGTACGGCCTGCGCGCGACGCTGCCGCGCGGCTGGCGCATCACGGAATCGACGGGCTATCCGCGAACGCTGCTCTGGCTCTCACGCTCGAAGCCGCGCGTGCGCATCTCGGTCGCGGTCGATCCCATCGCCGCCGACTGCCGCACGGGCGCGACGTTCTGCAACCGTGACCCGAGCTCGGTCTCGCAGACCCTCGAGGCGCACCTGCGCGCCGCCGGCTTCGACGTGCGCGGCTCGAGCTCGCCGTCGCGCACCCCGACGCTCGACTACACGATCGGCCGTGCGCACCTGCGCCACGCCATCGTCATCGTCGGCGACTGGGTGGTCAGCGTGATCATCGCCGCCGACTCACCCGCCGACCTGTCGACGATGGCGCGCACCTTCGACCGGATCGTGCAGTCGATCCGCCCCCTCGCACCGGCGCAGTAGCGCGTCGGGCGGCCGCTACCAGCGCGGGCGGAAGTGCAGCATCGAGCCGATGCGGGGCCGGACGGCCATCTCGCCGGCGATCGCTTCCTCGGCGGCGGTCTGGCGCGCCTTCTTGGGCGGGATGCGCGACGCGTAGTCGGAGCACGCCGCGTCGGCGGGCGAGCAGTAGACGCGGACGTGCATGTGATCGTCGTGGGGCGCCGAGTCACCGGGTTGCGCGAGGAGCGCGCCGGCGAGATCGACGACGGCATCGGGCGCGCCGCTCGCGCGCGCGTGATCGAGCACCAGGTCGCGCAGCGGCGCGTACAGGAAGATGTTGGCGACGCCGGGGCCAGGGGCCTCGACCAGCGCGCGCACCACCGTCCACTGGCGCTCGGCGTCGAACCAGAGCGGCTCGCCGGCGTCGACGGTCTTGCCGGTGGCGCCGAAATGCCGCATCTCGATCACCTCGACCTGCTTGCCCGACGCGTCGCGCGCGAAGAGAACGAAGTCGACGTCGCGGCCGGTCTGGTGCGAGCGATGGTGCTTCGAGCGACCGCCGCCCGGGATGGAGAGATCACCGACCGCGATGCGGCTGCCGGGATGCGCCGCGGCGACCGCGCGACCGACGTGCGCGATCGTGTCGATGAGCTCGTCGGTGCCGAACTGCGTTCCGCGGGCGGCCCAGCGCGGCGGCACGAAGAAGCCGTCACCCTCGCCCGGCAGGCGGGCGCCGTCGACGAGGACGCCCTCGTTGGGCGGGCCCCAGGAGACGGTGGTCCCGTCACCGACGACGCCGAGCTCGGCGCACCCCGGCAGCAGCATCGCGGCCAGGCTCACGGCGAAGACGGCGCGCAGCACACGGCAATTGTTCACGACTGCCCACGGGGTGCGCAAGAAGCGTCTGCGGGTGACGAGGATCCGACAGTGGTACGGGTGCCTCGGCTGCGGTTCCGCTGACATGTGGAATGGCACTACCCTCGCAGCTGGGAGGTCTCATGGCCGCTTTTCTTCGCGCCGTCCCACTGGTGTGCCTCGCGTCCGCCGCCCTGTCGGGGCTCGGAGGCTGCCTCCTCTATCACGACAAGGACGACGACGACTTCACCCCCGACGCCGCGCCCCTCCCGGATGCGCGCCTCGTGGATGCCGTGCCCGTCGACGCCCCGACCGACGCTCCGGTGGACGCCGGCATCGACTCGCCGCTGGCCGCCCCGGTGTTCGAGATCCTCACCCCGGCCGACAACACGCTGGTCACGCACCACGAGCTCGTACCGATCACGGGTCGCGTGACGGGGAACCCCGTCGCCGGCTTCGACCTCACGGTCGACGGCCAGGCCGCGCCGGGGTTGCTGCAGGTCAGCGGCCTGCCGGTCGGCGGCGACTGCTACGCCGGCTGCAACCTCACCTTCAACTGGGACGCCGACGCGATGCGCGAAGGCACCCACACCGCGCAGATCACCGCGCGCGACGACACGGGCCTGACGTCCGCCGACAGCGTGATGATCCGCTTCGAGGACGCGCCGCAGATCACGTTCTTGCGTCCCGGCGGCGGCGAATCGCGCGGCGCGACGCTCACCACCGTCCAGGTCGGGATCGTCGACCGCGGCCCCGGCTCGATCAGCGCGACGCTCTCCATCGACGGCGCGGTGGTCCTGCCCGCGACCTACCTCGACTGCCTCGCCGGCTGCACGATGACGCACGCGTGGAACACGGCGTCGCTCGCCGCAGGCGTGCACACGCTGTCGGTGACCGCGAGCGATTCGGTCGGCCACACGACCACCACGTCGCAGGAAGTGATCATCGCCGACATCCCGTACATCTCGCAGATCAACGTCCGCGAGGACGACGGCTTCGGCACGCTCGAGGTCGAGGTCCACCTATACGACGCGTCGACCGATCAGTGGCTCGGCTGCTCGGGCGACGAGTTCGGGTTGGCCAACGTCGCCACCGGCGACACCCTCTACAACGTGCAGGCCTGGTTCGTCGACGCCAACAGCCGACCGCTCGGCGTCGACCAGCTCGCCGGCCGCCAGCTCCGCGTCCGCGTCACCGAGGACGACTTCGCCGAGTGCCCTGCCCGCCCCAGCTCCGACGACGACGAGATCGCCGACTGGGAGCCCATTTCGGCGGCGTCGCTCGTCAACCTCAGCACGTCGCACGGCGACGCGCTGCAGCTGACGACGCGCACGGG
Organism: Kofleriaceae bacterium; assembly: GCA_035525615.1. Lineage (GTDB taxonomy): Bacteria > Myxococcota_A > Polyangia > Haliangiales > Haliangiaceae > UBA2376. The sequence goes on from DATLEB010000185.1 coordinate 37,897, forward strand.
GCGGATCCTGTCGCGCTGAGAGTTGAGACAACAGGAAACAGGAAACAGGAAACAGGAAACAGGAAACGGGAGACCCAGACGCAGACCCAGACGGACCCAGACGGACCCAGACGCAGACCCACCGAAAATGCGG
>DATLEB010000208.1:0-10909 GCA_035525615.1 Kofleriaceae bacterium
GAGCGCACGCTCGTTGTCCGCCTCGAGGATCAGGTGCAGGTGGTTATGCTGCATCGAGATGTGGCACAGCCGCACGTCCTCGAAGCGGTTGGCCAGCGCCATCGCGCGCTGCACGAGCTGGTAGATCCGGCGCGTCCGCAATCGTGGCAAGCCGTCGACCAGCCGCAGCGTCACGTGCAGCGGCACGTCCGGCGTCTGTCGCTCGCGCCGCCGATGCGGCACCCCCGCGCGCACGCCGTTCTTCGGCTTTCGCCCCGCACCCTCGCGCCGTCCGCCGTGCCGGTTGCCGTTCTTTGGCGGCCGATGTGGCACGCCGAGCAGCTTCAGCTGCGGCGGCCCGCCCTTCGTCGCCCGCACCTTTGTGGTGCGCCCCCGCGCTCCGCCCTTCAAGACCTTCCGCGCCATCACCCACCGCTTTCTCGACGAGGAGCTCGAAATCTTGAAAGGGCAGATAACATAGCCGTGTGACAGCCTGGTCCACGCTCGGCATCATCCTCGTCGGAGAAACCGGTGAGAGGAGCTCGCGCTGTCCACGGACACCGCTGACCGTCGTCGCCGGCTGCCCGAAGACATGCCTGACACCTGCGTTCGGCATCATGCGTTCGTCATCATGCGTTCGGCATCACTCGAAGGAGGCTGGTGGTCGAGCGCAGGTACGGTGCACGCCTCCCACTCTCGCGCCGGCTGACGTGCGCCCCAGGCACGCCCCAGGCACGCCGCTGCAGCGCGTCGCCACGCAGAACGAAGTCGAGGTTGCGGTGCCGGTCGGTTTCGGTTTCGGTTTCGGTTTCGGTTTCGGTTTCGGTTTCGGTTTCGGTTTCGGCGGCGCCCTCATGGCGCGCGACGACGAGAACGCGTCGCGCTCTTGCACGTGCGTCAGCCGGCGCGTTGTGTCCGTGCGAGGCACAGCCCCGCGTGCCATCGCGCTGTGGTCGATTCCCCGATTGCGATTGCTGCGGCTGCGGCTGCGGCTGCGGCTGCGGCTGCGGCTGCGGCTGCGGCTGCGGCTGCGGAGCCCGTCCCGGCGCAGGCGGCGCCCCTTCGCAGTCCGGTCGGGTCCCGGCGCGGCGTCCCCAGCCCGCGGGGCTACGCGCGGTTCGCGAGCCAGCGGTCGGTGCGCTGCGCGACGTTCACCATCGTCGACAGGAAGCGGCGCTGCAGGGCCGACGGTTCGCCCGTCGGGAAGAAGAGATCCTGGAAGGCGTTCTGCGCGGTCTTCGAGAGCTGGAAGAGGCCCTTCACGGAGGCCTGGTCAGTGCCCTGGCCGGGGCGCGTCTTCTTCATGCGCTTGATGATCTCGTGGTGGTACCGGAAGCCCGCGAGGTTCATCTCCGCCGGGTCCACTCCGAGCGTCACGAACGACGGGTTGATGTTCAGCCCGCCCATGATCATCTCGAGCTGCATGCGGGTCTGGAACCACCACAGCGACAGCGCGTCGCGATCCGACAGGCCCTCGAGGACGTCGGGCAACGTCAGCACGCCCAACCCGACGTGGCGCGCCTCGTCGCGCTCGAAGTAATACAGGAGGTCGGTGAGGACCGGCTCGATCTTGGCGTCGGCGATGCTGCGGAAGATGACGACGGCCATGCTCTCGACCAGCAGCTGCATGCCGACGACCTTGTAGAGCAGGTTCTCGGTCTCGAGGAGCTCGACCAGCAGGCGCCGGCTCCAGCCGCCCAGCTTCTTCACGGGGACACCCGAGCGCCACAGGTACTCGCGCAGGGTGTAGAAGTGGCGCGCCTCGTCGAAGACCTGGCTCGACGCGGCCATCTTGGCCGGCGTCTCGTCGAGCTTGAGCGCGAGATCCGCGCTGATCGACCACGCCGCGAGCTCGCCCCACAGCAAGACCGAGGCGACGGTGCCGAAGGCCTCGCGCTTGTCGGCGGGGAAGTGGATGCCGCCGTGCTTGGCGATGAGCTCGTCGAGGACCGCGCGGCCGTCCCACGCCTGCTCGTGGCCCTTGTGATAGATGCGCGCGACGGTGTCGGTGCGCGCCTGCGCCATCCCGACGAGGTCGGCGTCTCCGAGCTCGTACGGCGGGAACTGCGTGCGGGGGCGCTGCGGGCGCAGCCAGCGTTCGGTGAGCGTGCTCATGATGGCTCCTTCTTGAGTCGGTCCGAGAGGATTCCGATCGCGTGTAGCCGTGTGGCCTCGCGAGCCAGCCGATCGAGATCGATGGGCGCGTCGCTGCGCAGCGCGGCGACGGCGAGCTTCTCGACGCCGCCCACCACCATCGTCGCGACCGCGCGCGCGTCGAGCGGGCGCGCGAAGCCGGCCTTCTGCGACGCCACCAGCGAGCGCTCGACGATCGCGATGAGCGTCTCGTCGATCTCTCCGAGCAGCTTCTCGACGTCGACGTCCAGGCCGACCGCTTCGCGCAGCAAGATGCGCAGCGTGTGCTCGTCCTCGAACGCGACCTCGAGCAGCCGGCGCAGCTGGCTCGACGTGAACTCGATCGCCGCCGAGCGCGTGATCTTCTCCGGCGGCGCGTACGCCACTTCCGCCGACTGGCGCTCCATGAGCGCGCGCACGCGGTCGAGCGTCTCGCGCAGGATCGCGGTCAGCACCGCGCGCTTGTTCGCGAAGTAGAGGTAGAGCGTCCCGCGTCCGATGCCGGCGGCCTCGCAGATGTGCGAGACGTTGGCCGCATGAAACCCGCGCTCCGCGAACACCCTCTTCGCGCAGTCGAGGATCTGCCGCTGCCGCACGGGTGAGCGCATGTAACTCATAGGATTCGCACAGAACTGACGTGTCAGTTCTAGGGCATCCCTCCATCCCCGTCAAGGAGGGGTCACTCTCCTGGGTTGTAACACAAAGTAAACAAACGGCTTTTCGACCGGATTGCGTTGAGGCGCCCCGACGCCGAACACATTGGGGTCAAATTCGTCTGTAATTCTCGATTATTGCGACCTAGGAGAGTGACCCCGATCGGGGGTAGAACCGCGACATGGGCGCAATCGGCATCGTCGGGGGCACCGGCGTCTACGACCTCGACGGGCTGAGCGAGCAGCAGTGGATCAAGGTGCGCTCGCCGTTCGGGGCGCCGTCCGACGAGGTGCTGCGCGGCCGGCTCGGCGATCGCGACGTCGTGTTCCTGCCGCGCCACGGCCGCGGCCATCGCATCCCGCCGCACGAGATCAACTTCCTCGCCAACATCGACGTGCTCAAGCGCGCCGGCGCCACGCAGCTCATCTCCGTGAGCGCGGTCGGCTCGCTCAAGACCGACCTGCCGCCCGGGACCATGGTCGTCGTCGATCAGTTCATCGATCGCACGCTGCGCGGGCCGAGGACCTTCTTCGGGACCGGCCTGGTCGCGCACGTGTCGCTCGCGGAGCCCACCTGCGCGCGGCTCGGGCACGCGCTCCTCGAAGCCGGCCGCGAGCTCGAGCTGCCCATCGTGGACGGCGGCACCTACGTCGCGATGGAGGGCCCGCAGTTCTCGACCAAGGCGGAGAGCGAGATGCACCGCGCGCTCGGCGCGTCGGTGATCGGGATGACCAACCTGCCGGAGGCGAAGCTCGCGCGCGAGGCGGAGCTCTGCTACGCGACGGTGGCGATGGTCACCGACTTCGACTGCTGGCACCCCGACCACGCGCACGTGCAGGTCACCGACATCATCCGCGTGCTCACCGCCAACAGCGACAAGGCGCGCCGGCTGCTCGCGGCGACCATCCCGCGCATCGGCGCGCACGCGGGGCCGTGTGCGCACGGCTGCGATCGCGCGCTCGACACGGCGATCGTGACCGCACCGGCGGCGCGTGATCCCGAGCTGTGCGCGAAGCTCGACGCCGTGGCCGGGCGCGTGCTGAAGCCGCGGGCCTCGTCGTGACCGCGGGGAGGTCCTCGTGAAGGTCGGCGGCGTCTGGCGGCGCGCGATCGAGGTCGCGCCTGGCGGCGAGCGTGCCGTCCTCGTGCTCGATCAGGCGCGGCTACCATACGCCACCGAGTGGATGCGGCTCGACGACGTCGCCGGCGTGGCGCGCGCGATCCGCGACATGCACGTGCGCGGCGCGCCCCTCATCGGCGCGGCGGCGGCATACGGGCTCGCGCTCGCATGCGCGGCCGATCCGTCCGACGACGCGCTCGCCCGCGCCATCGAGCAGCTGGCCGCGACGCGCCCGACCGCGGTGAACCTCGGCTGGGCGCTCGCGATGGTCGGCAGCAAGGTCGCGGCCGCGCCGCCGAGCGCGCGCGCCGACCTCGCGTGGGCCGCGGCCGCCGCGATCTGCGACGAGGACGTCGCGCGCAACCAGGCGCTCGGCGCGCACGGCCTGCCGCTCTTGCGCGACGCGGCCGCGCGACGCGGAGGCGGTCGCGTGAACGTGCTCACGCACTGCAACGCCGGCTGGCTCGCCACCGTCGACTGGGGCACCGCGCTCGCGCCGATCTACCTCGCACACGAGGCCGGCCTCGACGTGCACGTCTGGGTCGACGAGACGCGCCCGCGCAACCAGGGGATGCTCACCGCCTGGGAGCTCGGGCAGCACGGTGTCCCGCACACCGTGATCGCCGACAACGCGGGCGGGCGCATCATGCAGGCGGGGCAGGTGGACCTCTGCATCGTCGGCACCGATCGCACGACCAGCGGCGGCGACGTCGCCAACAAGATCGGCACGTACCTGAAGGCGCTCGCGGCGCACGACAACGACGTCCCGTTCTACGCCGCCGTGCCGTCGCCGTCGATCGACTGGCGCGCGACCGGCCCCGCCGACATCCCGATCGAGGAGCGCAGCGGCGACGAGGTGCGCACCATCGCCGGCGTGACCGTGGTGCCGGCCGGCAGCGCCGTCGCCAACCCGGCGTTCGACGTCACGCCGCGCCGCCTCGTGACCGGCCTCGTCACCGAGCGCGGCATCTCCACGGCGTCGCCCGAGGGATTGCGTGCGCTGTTCGCGGATTTCTTCCCCGACGACCTCGTCGGAGTCGAGCCGTGACCCTGCGGCTGCGCGACGACCTCGTCGCCACCGCGCGGCGCATGAGCGAGCTCGGGCTCACGCCCGGCATGTCCGGCAACGTGAGCGTGCGCTCGCCGGTCGGGATGCTGGTCACGCCGTCCGGCATGGCGTACGCCGGCCTCGTGGCCGATGACACGGTCGAGCTCCGCATGGACGGCACCGCGCGCCCCGGGCAGCGCGCGCCGTCGACGGAGTGGCGCCTCCATCGCGACATCCTCGCCGCGCGCACGGACGTCGGGGCCATCGTCCACACCCACTCGCTCTACTGCACGACGCTCGCGACGTTGCGCCGCCCGATCCCGGCGCTCCACTACATGGTGGTGCTCGCCGGCTCCGACGAGATCCCGTGCGCCGAATACGCGACCTTCGGCAGCCCGGAGCTGGCCGTCGCCGCCGTGCGTGCGCTCGGGACCGGCAACGCGTGCCTCCTCGCCAACCACGGCATGGTCGCGATGGGCGAGACCCTCGACGCGGCGCTCCGCCTCGCCGCCGAGGTCGAGACCCTGGCCTCCCAGTACTGGCACGCCGTGCAGATCGGCCAGCCGCACATCCTCGACCGTGACGAATTGCTCCGCGTTCGCGCCAAGATGGCGGAATACGGGCAACGCCCGAAGCGTCGCAGCTAGTCAACGCTGTGTAAGACCGACGCTCCCGGCCGCAGATCGACTGGAATCGCGGGAAAAATCGCGCATTCTCACCAGGGGTGCATGAAACCGGCACCGCCGTGCGTTGTCAGGAATCGAGGAGGCGTTCGATGAACCGACTTTGTCGTCTGGCAATCGGCCTGGGGTTGGCGACCCCACTGGTCGCAGGATGCAGTGATTCGCGCGAGGCGCAGACCTCGGCGGCACCGACACCCGCGGGCGCGCCCGCGCCGGCGAAGGTCGCGAAGCGGTCCGTCTCCGCCGCGCCCGACGTCGATCCGCTCGCCGACCGCAACGTCGGCCCGGGCCTCACGGCGCTCAGGCCGATCCGCGACGGCGCGCTCGTCGTCGTGCCGATCGCGGCCGACCAGCCGGTGCACGCGCCGCAGTACCTCACGTTCGACGAGGGCATGAAGCGCGGCCTCGTGTCCGTCCGCGAGCTCCCCGAGACCGACTACGGTCAGCTCCGCATCTCGAACCGCAGCGACAACACGCTGTGCGTGATGGCGGGCGAGGTCGTGCTCGACGGCCACCAGGACCGCACGTTCGCCGAGACCCTGGCCCACGCGCCCGCCTCGCGCGACGACGTCACCGTTCGCTGCGTCGAGCCCGATCGCGACGACGGCCCGTCGCGCACGTTCCGCAGCGCCAACGCGATGGTGCACTCGGAGCTGCGTCGCGAGATCTACCAGGGGACGCAGTCCTCGGTGTGGGAAGAGGTCCGCGCCTACAACCGCAAGCACGAGATCTACAACCACACCAGTACGTACCGGAACGCCGCCGCGCTGCAGGCCAAGGGCGCGCAGTCCGACTGGCGCACGCGCGTGAGCGCACAGCTCGCGGCGCTCCCCGAGCGCGACCGCGTGGTCGGTGTGGCGCTGGCGCTCGAAGGCCGGCTGATCTCGGTCGACGTGTTCGCCACGCCCGAGCTCTACGCGAAGATGGAGTCCAAGCTCCTCGGCTCGTTCGTCGCGCAGGCCGTCGACGCCGGCAAGGAGATGCGCACGCCGCGCCCCGCCGAGATCAAGGATCTGCTGAGCCAGGCGACGGGCAGCGAATGCGGCCGCTCCGCGATGGCGACCCCGCCCGTCGACAAGACCGCGTCCAACTGACGCGCCAACTGACGCGCGCCCGTAGCTGAGCTACGATCGTCGGGTTGACCGACGACGTTGCGCCAGCGCCGGGCACGAGCGAACGACCCGCGCTCAAGTGGGTCCGTCGACTGGCGCCCTGGGTCATCTCCGGGAGCGTCGTGACGGCCATCCTGGTGAAGTACCCGGTCGGCCGCATCTTCGACGAGATGCAGCGCGGGAACGCGCTGGGCATGGTGCCGGTGGCGCTGGGCACGACGCTCCTCATCTGGTTCACGGCGACGACCGGCGACTACGTGCTGCTCGGGCGGATGGCGTCGCGACCGGTGGGCTATCGCTTCCTGCTGCGCAGCAAGGCCGGCATGTCGATGCTGAACGCGCTCGGCATGGCGCTCAACTACGGTGGGTTCGCGCTGTGGATCCACCGCGTGCTCGGGTGCGGCTGGAGGAGGTCGGGCGGCGCGGTCCTCATGATCACGCTCGGTGACCTGACGGCGGTGTCGTTCATCGCGACGGCGGCGGTGTTCGTCGGCGGCGACGGGCTGCCGGCCCAGACGCGCGCTCAGCTCGAGGTGATCGCGCCGATCGTCGCGGTGGTCGCGGCGCTGTTCCTCTTCGTGCCGCGCCCGAGCGCGACCCGGCGAGCGGTGTTCGAACCGTGGGCACGCGTGCCGCGCGTGAACCGACTGGCGTCGGTCGTGTCGCGCGGCGGGACGATCGCCTTCCTCATCCTCGCGACCTGGCTCGCGGCGCGCGCGTTCGGGCTGCCGGTGCCGTTCAAGGCGTGGGCGAGCTTCCTGCCGGTGCTGCTCGTCATCGGCGCGCTGCCGGTGAACGTTGGCGGGCTCGGGCCGGTGCAGGCAGCGTGGCTGCTCCTGTTCGGCCCGTGGGCAACGGGGCCGCAGATCCTGGCCTTCCAGTTCCTGTGGCACCTGTGCCTGGTGGTCGGCCTGTTCCTGCGCGGCGCGCCGTTCATCCGCAGCGTGATCGCCGATATCGCGAAGGGTCAGGGCGTGCTCGGCGGCCAGGCCGGCGCGCCCGCGACGTCCGCGACGCCGTCGACGTCGACGACGTAGTCGACGGCGTGCGCCTCCTCTGGCGTGGGGACGGTCCAGCGCGTGAGCATCGCGTCCATCGCGCGCTCGGGCACCCGCTCGGCCTCGGCGCGCGCGCGGTTGCGGGCGCGCTGCTCGGTGGCGGAGACCTCGCAGTACACGATGCGTACGCGGAAGCGGTAGCTCGTGCACAGCTCGACCAGGCTGCGGCGCATCTGCCGCGTGATCGACGTGGCGTTCCACGCGAACGGGCGGGCGGCGCGCAGGTGCTCCTTGGCGCGGTCGCGCGCGGCGGCGACAACGGCGCCCTGGGCCTCGCCGTGCTCGACGCCGAGCTCGTCGCGCAGATCGTCGAGCGAGATGACGGCGAGGTCGGGGCGCGCGGCCAGCCACGTGCTCTTGCCGCTGGCGGGGAGGCCGCTGAGCACGACCGCCTCCGCGACCGTGTCGTCGTAGGCGGGAACCTCGGGCGCACGCGTGCCACTCTGGTCGTCGAGGTACACGAAGCGGCTGTGCGCGTCGGCGAATGCGCGCGGGCGGTCGAGGCACTCGGCCTCGGCGGTGAGGTCGCGCCACAGCGCGCAGTTGGTGAGGATGCGCTCGCGGTCGCGCGGGTCGGTGGTGCGGCGGCCGTGCGCGTCCGCGGCGGCGACCATCGCGAGCCAGTCGTTGCGCGTGACGAGCGACAGGCGGACCGCGAGGCGCGTGGCGTCGGGCGGCGCCTTGTCGACGCCGAAGAACGGCACCTGATGCGAGCGCACGAGCGCGCAGATCTGCTCGCGGCGCGCGAACGAGGCGCCGGCACGCCACAGCGCGGCGCGCACCATGACGTCGCCGGCGCCGCTGTGGCCGCGCGACGAGATGCGGCCGTCGGGCTCGTGCTTGGTGCACCCCGGCTTGCCGACATCGTGGAAGAGCACGGCGGCGAACACGACCGCGCGCGCGTCCCGGTCGAGGGCGAGGTACGCCGGGTCGGCGACCAGCGATTCGAGCGCCATCTTCGTGTGCGTCCAGACGTCGCCCTCGGCGTGCCACGATGCGTCCTGCGGGGTCGCGGCCATGGCCTCGACGTCGATGACGGGCGCGAGCTGCGCCTCCACCTCGTCCCAGTCGATCAGCACGCCGTCACCACGCCGTCACCAGATCTCGACGCCCGGTGCGAGCTGGTTGGGAACGATGGGGCGGCTCATCCAGTGGCTGCCGGAGTCGAGGACGCTCGACAGGAAGCTCCAGCGGATCCACTTGAGCCGCTCCACGACCACGCCGTCCTCCTCGATCTTGAGGTAGAGGCCCTCGGCCTCGTCGGCGGGGTCGGTCTCGAGCCCGGCGCGCTCGGCCTCGACGCCGCTCTCGGCGGCGACCGCGACGAGGCGATCCTTCCAGCGCGCCGACTTGTACAGCGACCGCGCCACGAGCTTCGGCAGCTCGCGCTCGTGCTCGACCACGCCTTCCCAGATCACGGGCACCGAGCGCACGACCGAGTCGGCGCCGCAGGCGGCGAAGTGCTCGCGGCGGCGTGCCGTCGACCAGAACGCGCCGCTCTGGTCGCGGATGTCGAACTCGAGGAAGTAGTGGGGCAGGGCGTCGTAGAAGATCGTGTGCTTCGCGTAGAGCCACTCGCCGTAGACGGTGTGGCCGCCGGCGCAGACCAGCTCGAGCAGCTCGCGATGCGCGCCGGCCCAGCGCTTGAAGAGATCGAACTGGCGTTCGCGCGGCCCACCGGTGAGCACGTGCCCGCGGCTCTGGAGGCGGAGCTGTCCGTCCTCGTCGAGCGACAGCCCGCTGTTGGCGCCGTCGAGCTTCTCCTCGACGACGACGTAGCGCCCGCGCAGCGCCTTCAGCGGGACCTGGTCCAGATCCTCGTCACCCTTCTGGAGCCGCGAGCCTTCGAGGTGCTGGGTGCGCGGGTACTTGAAGATGCTCTCACTCATGGTGCGTCGTCCGTCATCGCGACGGCCGTGAGGTGTCCACGCACGCCGTCCACCGCCACGCGGCGGGCGCCCGCCGCCTCGAACAGCTCCTTCAGGCTCTCCGCGGTGAACAGCCGCACGTGCTCGGGGTTGTCGTCCTCGTGCGACGGCACCGTGGCGAGCACCGCGCGCCGCGAGACGCGCACCAGCTCGGCCGCGACGCGCGCCGGATCGTCGACGTGCTCGAGCACCTCGAGGACCGTGACCACGTCGAACGCCCCATCGCCGAACCCGAGACGCGCCGCATCCATCCTCGCCGCGCACAGCCGCGCCACACCGCCCCGTGCCACCGCCGCGATCTGCGCCGCCCGCTCCGGGATCACGTCGATCGACGTCACGCGCACCTCCGGCAACCCGTCGAGCATCGGCCACAGGAACACGCCGCGCCCGCTGCCGACGTCGAGCAAGCGCTCGGGCGCGAGCCCGCGCAGCGTCCCCAGCATCGCGCGCACGCGCGGCAGCTCCGCCGACCGCTTGAACCGGTGCAGCTTGTGTCCCGCGCGCTCCGCCGCCGCGATCGCCGCCTCGTCATCCATCCCTGCCACGGCCTCTCCCAGCGCGCCGCGCGCGTACGCGACCGCCAGCCACCTGTAGTGACTCACGTCGTCGATCATCGCGCCCTCACCGCCGCTTCGGCTTGGCCTTCGCCTTGGACTTGCCCTCGGCGACGTCGAAGAGCTTCTTGCACGACTTGCACTTCACCTTGCCGCGCAGGTGCCGGTCGCGCGCCTGAACCGTCTTGCAATACGGACACACGAGCTTCTGAACGCCCGCGAGCACCGCCATGCCGATGGGCCCAGCCATCCCGCACACCTTAGCAGCACTCCGGCGCACAAGGTCTTCCCGCGGCGAGGCGAGGAAGCCCGCAGGCGAGGCGACGGTGGGGCCCCGAGCCGGAGCGACCGACCGGTCGCGAGGACGCAGGGGGGGACCGGCAACGATGCAAGGGGGCTCCGCAGCCGCCGCCCCCGAGGCGAGCACCGCCGGTGGTCAGGGGACCGGCAACGATGTAGCGGGCTCCGCAGCCGCCGCCTCCGCTACTACTCAAACTTTATGGTGCGGTAGCCGAAGAGGCGGACCCGCTTGGCATACACGTCGATGACGATGAGGCCCGCCATGAACAGCAGGACCCACGGCCACAGGTCGCGCGTGTAGCTGACCGACTCCTCGGTGGCCTTCCACGCGTCGGTCGGC
>DATLEB010000005.1:0-11112 GCA_035525615.1 Kofleriaceae bacterium
AGTCGACGATCACGCTGCCGCAATCGATCGACGTCGCGATGACCGGCCGCACCGATGGTGCGCCGATCCGCGCCGCGCTGTTACTCGCCAGCGATCCGGTCTGGGAGGTCGGCGTGGTCCAACAGCTCGAGCGCAACGACGTGCGCATTCGCCTCGCGAGCGGTGACGTCGTCTTCAATGCGCCGGTCGGTCCGGCGAACGCGCCGTGCGCCGATTCGATCCCGCTCGCCGACGCGCTCGCCATCGCCGCGCAACGCGCGAACGGCGACGCGATCGCCGTGGTCGCCGACGACGACGTGGCCTGCGCGTTCGAGATCCAGGTGCTCTCCGGCACGACGCTCTGGGAAGTGAAGGTGGCAAAGGACGGTCGCGTGCTCGAGCACGAGCTCTCCGACGAATACGGCGGCGGCGAAGACTGAGATCTCCGCTGGGGAAGTAAGATTCCCCCTGATGCCCACGCAGGGGAAGAAGCGCGTCGCCATCCTCGGAGGCGGCGTGTCGGCGATGACGACGGCCTTCTATCTGAGTAGCTATCCGGGCTGGAAGGACGACTGGGAGATCGACGTCTATCAGATGGGCTGGCGCCTCGGCGGCAAGGGCGCGAGCGGGCGCAACGCGAAGCAGAACCAGCGCATCGAGGAGCACGGGCTCCACATCTTCCTCGGGTTCTACGACAACGCGTTCAAGACGATGCAGGAGCTGTACGCCGAGCTGGCGCGCAGCCCGGGTGAGCCGCTCGCGTCGTGGGAAGACGCGTGGAAGCCGACCGACTACGTCGCCTTCATGGAGCAGGTGAAGGGCGAGTGGAAGGCGTGGGAGGTGAACTTCCCCAGACGCCCCGGCTTGCCCGGCGACGCGTCCGCGCCGCTGTCGGGTTGGGGCTACGTGCAGACCATGCTGTCGTGGATCGCCGAGTGGATGCAGCAGCTCGGCTTCCTCGACCGCGAGGACGACAACATCGTCGACAAGCTCGTCGGCGAGGTCGACGAGACCCGGCGCGCGCACCCGGGCAAGTCGGGCGAGTGGCGGGTGCAGGAGGTGGTGCGCGGCATCTTCTCCGGGGTGCTCCAGCGCGTGGTCGACGGCATCGAGTACGTCGCCAGCCTCACGCAGCTCGACAACCAGCTCATCCACGCCGCGATCAAGCTGGCCGCCACCGTCGACGCCGCCGACGACTCGGACACGCGGCACTCCGCGGTCGGCGAGCTCGTGCGCCGCGTCCGCGACTGGGTGCGGTTGCGCGTCGCGGATGCGATGGACGAGGACGATCGCGTCCGCCGCCTCTTCATCCTCATCGATCTCACGACCGCCGCGGTCAACGGCATGATCCACGACGACCTCGTCGGCGAGGATCCGTACTGGTTCAAGATCGACGACCAGTCGTTCCGCTCGTGGATCATGAAGCACGGCGCGCAGGAGATGACCGCGCACTGCGGCCCCATCGAGGCGGCGTACGCGCTCGCGTTCGGCGAGAAGACCGAGCTCGGCGCCGGCACCGCGATGCACGGCATCCTGCTCCTCATCCTCGGCTACAAGGGCAGCATCTTCTGGGAGATGCAGGCCGGGATGGGCGACACCATCTTCGCGCCGTACTACGAGGTGCTGCGCCGGCGCGGCGTGCGCTTCCACTTCTTCCATCGCGTGGATCGGCTCGAGATGTCGGCCGACGGTGCGCGCGTCGCCAAGGTGCACATCGGGCGGCAGGTCGAGCAGAAGGGCGCGACCTATCGCCCGCTGGTCGACGTGAAGGGGCTGCCGTCGTGGCCGTCGGAGCCGCTCTACGATCAGATCGTCGACGGCGAGGAGCTCGAGAAGAGCGGCTGCGATCTCGAGGACTGGTGGACCACGTGGAAGGACAAGGGCGCGCCGCTCGTGCTCGAGGACGGCACCGACTACGACATGGTCGTGCTCGGCACGGCGATCGCGACGTTCCCGTACATCGCCACCGAGGTGATGGACCGGAGTCGCCCGTTCAAGCTGATGACCGAGCAGGTCGTCACCACGCAGACGCAGTGCATGCAGCTGTGGTTCAAGCCCGACCTCGAGGGGCTGGGCTGGGGCGGTCGGCCGCCACCGATCGTCGGCGCCTACGCGCTGTGGATGGACACGTGGGCCGATCTCTCGCACCTGCTCGACCGCGAGGACTGGCCGGAGCAGTCGCGGCCGGGCAACCTGGCGTACCTGGTCAGCCGCATGCTCGACGACGAGCCCATGCCGCCGCGTTCGGATCACGGCTACACCGCGCGTCAGCACGCGCGCGTGCGCGCCAACGCGCTCGAGTGGCTGGCGCTGCAGGCGGGTGCGCTGTGGCCGCCCGCCGCCGACAAGAACGATCCGCGCGCGCTCAACTGGTACTTCCTCTACGACGAGCAGGAGCGCGACGGCGCCGATCGCTTCGACGCGCAGTTCATCCGCGGCATCCTGAATCCGTCGGAGCGCTACGTGCTGTCGGAGCCGGGGACGACGAAGTACCGGCTGCGGCCCAACGAGACCGGCGGCATCGTCAACCTGATCCACGTCGGCGATCACACGTTCACCGGCGTGAACGCCGGCTGCGTCGAGGCTGCCGTACAGTCGGGCATGGCCGGTGCGCAGGCGCTGTGCGGATATCCGGCGGTGATCGCCGGCGACGTCCTGCCGCGCCCGGGCCCGTGGGGAGAACGCTGATGCCGCCCTTCACCGACAAGCCACGCTTCATCGAGCGCGGCGGCGAGATGGTCCTGCGCCAGCCCATCGCCTGCAATCGCACGCGCATGTACAACTTCCTCGTCGACGCCGACTGGGACGCGCTGGTGCGCCTCTGTGATCAGTCGTTCCGCGAGCCGAGCCGCGGCGCGGTCGTGATGCGCCCGCTGGTGCCGGCGGTGATGATCGTCGCGGCCGACATCCAGCACGGCTGCTCGCGCAATCCGGTCGACGGACAGAAGGGCTGGTCCAAGGAGCGCGACCTGGGCTTCTGGGTGCCGGTGGCGCGCGGGCGCTTCGACGACGGCGATCCCGACGACTTCGAGCCAGATGCCTTCCGGATCGAGCAGATCGGCTGGTACCAGCCGTACCTCTTCATCGACAACCCGGCCGCGGTGTTCGTCGGGCGCGAGACCTTCGGCTTCCAGAAAGCGTTCGCGACCTGCACCATGCCGAGCGACGCCACGCATCCGTCGCGCTTCGCGGTGGAGACGCTGGTGATCGACACGTTCACGCCCTCGACCCAGGCGCGCGTCGAGGAGCTCTATCGCCTCGAGCGCGCCGACGGCGGCGTGCTGGGCGCGCTCGAGACCTCGGTCGAGACGTTCGGCGACCTGGTGTTCGAGACCACCAAGCGGCTCGCCACGCACTTCTTCGGGCGGAGCGGCCTGCCCATGCCGACGTGGCAGCTGCTCAAGAACCTGAGGGCGTCGATCGCCGACGCACTCGTGCCGATGTTCTTCCTGCGCCAGTTCCGCGACGTCGCCGAGCCCGACCGCGCGTGTTATCAGGCGATCATCGAGGCGGCGGCCGACATGACCGACTGGCGCGGCGGCGGTTTCCTCGACGAGCACGTGCTCACGATCCGCGACTGCGCGAGCCATCCCATCGCGCGCGATCTCGGCCTCCCGTCCGGCCCGATCGAGACCGGGTTCGGCTTCTGGGCCGACTTCGACTTCGAGATCGGCAAGGGCAAGGAACTCTGGCGCGCGCCGTGACTACGGGGCCGATGACGCCAGGGCCGACGACGATCGACGTTCACCACGGCGACAACCTCGACGTGGTCCGTCGCTTCGCGGACGGCTCGTTCGACCTCATCTACATCGATCCGCCGTTCAACACCGGCATGGTGCAGACCAAGCGCCGAACCAAGACGCAGCGCGATCCCGACGGCGATCGCGTCGGCTTTCACGGCATGCGCCACAAGACGACCCTGCTCGGGAAGTCCTCGTTCGACGATCGCTTCGGCGACTACCAGGCCTTCCTGCGCCCGCGCCTCGAGGAGGCGCACCGCCTGCTCGCGCCCACGGGCAGCTTCTTCCTGCACCTCGACTATCGCGAGGTGCACTACGCCAAGGTCGCGCTCGACGGGATCTTCGGACGCGCCAGCTTCATGAACGAGATCATCTGGGCGTACGACTACGGCGCGCGCACCGCCAAGAAGTGGGCGCCCAAACACGACACCATCCTCTGGTACGCCAAGGACCCGCGACGCTACACGTACGAGCTCGGCGCGATCGATCGCATCCCGTACATGGCCCCCGGCCTCGTCGGCCCCGAGAAGGCCGCGCGCGGCAAGACGCCGACCGACACGTGGTGGCACACCATCGTCTCGCCGACCGGCAAGGAGAAGACCGGCTATCCGACGCAGAAGCCGCTCGGCATCCTGTCGCGCATCGTGCGCGTGCACTCGCGCAAGGGCGATCGCTTGCTCGACTTCTTCGCCGGCAGCGGCACGTTCGGAGAGGCGGCGGCGCGCCAGGGCCGTGACTGCGTGCTGGTCGATTCGAACCCCGAGGCGATCCGCGTGATGAAGCGGCGCCTCGCCGCGCACGGCGTACGCGTCCTCTCGGATCCGCTCAGCGCGCGAAGGCGCGCTCGCTGACGCGCGCGGAGATCCGCGACGGCGCCACCGACGTGCCGCCGAAGTAGAGACCGGCGGCCCACTTGAAGTCGAGCACCGGAGTCGCCGGGCACGCACGCGGCAGCTCGGCGGTGACGTCGATCACGCGCGCGCCGATCGCGCCCGTGACGGCGAAGCGGAACACGTCGCCGTCGGGCCACACGCGGTACCGGAGCGGCGCGTCCGCGGCGAGCTCGTCGGCCGAGAGCGCGAACAGCGGATCGGGCGGCCACTGATGCACGCGGGTCGCGTTGGCATACGCGGTCACCTCCAGCACCGGCGGTGCGAGATCGACGCGCCAGCGCCAGCCGAACATCGCGCCGTCGACCGCGAGATCGATCGTCCCGCAGTCGGAGAGCCCGGGCAGCTTGTTCCAGTCGAGCTGGTCGTCCGGATCCGTGGGCTGTGTGAGCACGTACGCGGCGGACGGGTCGAACGCGAGCTGATAGTCGCGCCCGGCGATGGTCTGGAAGCCGCGAAGCGGGTTGTCGTCCGTGCCGCCGCTGATCGTGGCGTCGTGCTGCCCGGGCTCGATCGCGTACGTGGCCCAGAGCTCGACGAACGCGTCGGGTTCGGGGGCCACGTCGTCGGCGCCGCACGCGCACAGCGCGACCAGCGTGGCGGCGAGGGCGCGCGTCACTTGATCGCGGCGGGCGTGAGCGCCGCCATGAGCGACTTCAGGTGCTCGGGCCACGCGTCGGCGGCCGGCGCCGTCAGCCAGCTCACCATCATGCGGCACGGCGTGTCGTCGTCGAGCAGCGTGAAGCTGGTGTCGCCCATGCGATAGCCGGCGCGCCCGACGAGCGGCTCCATCGCCTTCGCCGCCTGCTGCGCGCCGCGCTCGATCTCGAAGGTCTGTGCCGCTTCCTTGTCGAAGCCGTCGACACAGTCGACCGAGTAGACGCCGACGGCGTCGCTGCCTTTCATGATCCTGCAGCTCGCGCTCTGGTCGCCGTCGCTGTCGACCGCGACCGCGTCCGCACCATGCGTCTTCGCGATCAGCGCGGTGGGGAGGAGCGTGGCGCACTTCGGGTGAAAGGTCGGCGGTTCTCCGGTGGGCGCGGGTACAGCCGCCGAACCTGTCGCGGCGGCCGAGCCCGCGGCAGCGGCCGAGCCCGTGGCAACGGCCGAGCCAGTGGCGGCGGCGCTGCCCGACGCGGCGTTCTGCTCGGTCTTCTTCGCGCAGCCCGCGGCCGCGATCGTGAGGAAACCTGCGATGGCGAACGAGCGCAGCTTCATGGCACGAGCATCGCCGAGATCTCGCGCGAGCGCACGCTGTGCGCGGGCGCTCGCGTGTGTCCCACGCGCACGCTGCAACTGCCCGAGATCACCGGCGGCGGACCATTGTTCGAAATCCTCGACGGCGCTAGATACATTCCAGATGTCGGCTCTCGAGGCCATCGACTTCGCGTCGTTGTTCGCGGCTGCCCCGGCGCTCCTGCTGGTCCTCGGTGTCGACGAGCGCTTCACGATCTGCGGGGCGAGCGACGCGTACCTCGTCGCGCTCGCGGCGCCGCGCGACGCTGTCGTCGGCCGCCCGCTCTTCGACGTGGTCGGCGACGTCCCGGCGCTGCGCGCGTCGATCGACCGCGTGATGACGTCGAAGCGCTCCGACATGACGGCGCTCCACGCCGACGATCACTGGACCGCCGTCAATGCGCCGGTGCTCGACGATCGCGGCGCCGTGCGCTGGATCATCCATCGGCGCGACGTCATCGACGAGCGCATGCGCGAGTTCATGTCGACGCTCCTGCGCGAGCTGCGCACGCCGCTCGCGCCGCTGCGCTACGGCCTGAACGTCCTGCGCGCGGCGACGCCGCCTGACCACGCGACGGCTCGGGTGCGGGCCGTGATGGAGCGACAGGTCGACTGCCTGGTGCGCATGGTCGACGACGTGCTCGACGTGTCGCGCCTCGACTGCGGCTCCTTCGAGCTGCGCCGCGAGCCGGTGCATCTCGGTGACCTGGTGGCCGCCGCCGTCGAGGCCAGCGAGCCGCGCCGCCGCGGCACGGGTCACGAGATCTTGCTCGATCTGCCGGAGCAGCCGGTCTGGATCGACGCCGACGCCGGCTGTCTCACGCGTGTGATCTCCCACCTCCTCGACAACGCGGCGCGCTTCACCGATCGTGGCGGCCGCATCGTCGCGCGCGCCATCGTCGAGGGCGACCACGCCGTGGTCGTCGTGCGGGACACCGGCCGCGGCTTCGCGCCCACGGTCGGCGACGCGCTGTTCGACATGTTCCGCAAGAGCGACCGCTCGACGGGCCTCGGCATCGGGCTCGCGCTCGCGCGCAAGCTCACGGAGATGCACGGCGGCGCGATCAGCGCGCACAGCGAGGGCGAGGGCCGCGGCGCCGAGTTCCGGATCCGCCTGCCGCTCGCTGCGGTCCAGGACGCGCCGCGCACCGTGGCGCGCGGGACCCCGACGTCGCTGCCGGCGCTGACGTCTCCACGCGTGCTCATCGCCGACGACAACCGCGACGCCGCCGACACGCTCGCCGACATCCTCCGCCACCTGGGCTGCGAGGTCGCGGTGGCCTATGACGGCGGCGAGGCCGTCGAGCTGGCGCGCTCGTTCGCGCCCGAGCTCGCGTTCCTCGACATCGGGATGCCGGTCCTCGACGGGTACGCGACCGCCAGGCAGATTCGCACCGACGTCGGCGAGCGGCCGATCAAGCTGGTCGCACTCACGGGGTGGGGCCAGGCCGACGATCGCCAGCGCGCCCGCGAGGCCGGTTTCGACGAGCATCTGGTGAAACCGGCGACCTTCGAGGCCGTTCGCGCCCTCCTGCCGTCGGCGACACGCTGACCGTCCTGGGGTAGCATCCCGCGGGAATGGACTCGGGCGCACCTGCGCAGCGGCGGGCAACCGGCGCTCAGCCGAGCGAGATCGGCGGTTACGAGATCCTCGCCCCGCTGGGTCGCGGCGGCATGGGCGTCGTGTACCGCGCGCGCGATCCGGTGACCGGCCACGGCGTCGCCGTGAAGACGGTGCTGTGGGCGGGCGAAGGCGCGCTGGCGGCGATCCGGCGCGAGATCCTGGCGCTGTCGGCGATCCGCCATCCCGGCGTGGTGAAGGTGCTCGCCGAGGGCGTGCGCGAGGGCCGGCCCTGGTACGCGATGGAGCTCATCGAGGGGCAGTCGCTGCGCCAGCACTTCGCGACGATGTGGAAGCCGGCGATGGACGCGCACACCACGATGGACGCGCGCGTCAGCTCGATCAGCGTCGGCCTCGACGCCACGGTGTCCGGCTCCGAGCCGTCCGCGCCGTACCGCAAGCGCGCGAGCGACACGCAGCCCGAGCCGTTCGTCGCCGCGACGCAGGCGCCCGGCAGCCTGGCCGCGCCGGCCGAGCTGCGCGGGCTCCTCGAGCTGGTGCTCGCGATGTGCGAGCCGCTGGCGCACGTGCACGCCGCGGGCATCGTGCACCGCGACCTCACGCCCGACAACATCATCGTGCGCGGCGACGGGACGCCGGTGCTCGTCGACTTCGGCCTGGCGTCGTCGTTCCGGCGCGGCGGCCGCGAGGCGCTCGCCGTCGGCGGCACCATCGTCGGCACGACGCACTACATGTCGCCGGAGCAGATCCGCGGCGAGCTCGTCGACGCGCGCGCCGATCTGTACTCGCTCGGCTGCATCCTGTACGAGTCGCTGTGCGGGCGGCCGCCGTTCCTCGGCGCGAGCGCGAGCGGCATCCTGTCGATGCACCTGTACGAGGCGCCGGTGCCGCCGTCGGCGCGCGACTCGACGGTGCCGCTGTGGCTCAACAGCCTGGTGCTCGGGCTGCTGGCCAAGGACCCGCGCGCGCGCATCGGCTACGCCGGCGATGTCGCCGCGCTGGTGCGGCGAGCGCTCGGCGCGGCGGCGCCCGAGCACGAGGCGCCCGCGTACGTGTATCGCCCGCGCATGATCGGCCGCGCCGAGGAGGTCGGACGCTTCGATCGCATCCTGGCGCGCCTGCGCGATGGCAAGGGCGGCGTCGTGCTGGTGCGCGGCGAGAGCGGCGTGGGCAAGACGCGCCTGGCCGTCGAGCTGGCGACGCGCGCGTCGTCGGAGGGCGTGCGCGTCGTGGTCGCCGAGTGTCCGCCCGTGATCGGCGCCGAGCGCGCGCAGTCGCGGGCCGCGCCGCTGGCGCCGCTCAAGCCGTTCCTGCAGGCGGTCGCCGATCGCTGCATCGATCAGGGCGACGAGGAGAGCGCGCGGCTGCTCGGCGAGCGCGGCCGCGTGCTCGCGACGTACGAACCGGCGATCGCGCGCCTCCCGTTCGTGGTGGCGAGCCAGCCGCCGCCGTCGCTGACCGTCGACGGCACGCGCGCGCGCCTGTTCCAGTACCTGCGCGAGACCGTGAAGGCGATGGCGACGCCTGCGCCGCTCCTGCTGCTCGTCGACGACATCCAGTGGGGCGACGAGCTCACGCTCAGGTTCCTCCTGTCGCTGCGCAGCGAGCTGTTCGCGGCGACGCCGGTGCTCGTCATGTGCACGCAGCGCAGCGAGGCGCCCAACCCGCTCGTCGACGAGCTGGCGGCGCTGCCGTCGACGGACCTGATCGAGCTGCCGCGCCTCGATGCGGCGGCCATCCACACGATGGTGTCGGACATGCTCGCGTTGCCCGACATCCCGCCGGCGCTCGTGACGTCGCTGGTCGGGCCGAGCGCGGGCGTGCCCTTCCACGCCGGCGAATACCTGCGTGCCGCCGTCGAGGACGGCATCCTGGTGCGCAAGCCGGGCACGCCGTGGGTACTGGCCGGCGGCGGCGCCGACGAGGTGCTGCCCACGTCGCTCACCGAGCTGCTCCGCCATCGCCTCGATCGCCTCGGCGCGGCCGGCCGCACGCTCGCGGCCCTCGCCGCCGTGGTCGGTCGCGAGTTCGACGCCGAGCTGCTCGCCGAGCTCACGGGCACGCCGGCCGGCGAGATCGACGACACGCTGCGCGACATGGTGCGCCGCCACATCTTCGAGGAGGCGGCGGGCGGCAAGCTGCGCTTCGGTCACGACAAGATCCGCGAGGTCGCCTACGACGGCCTCGCCGACGTCGATCGCCGCCGCGCTCACCGCGACGCGGCGCGCGCCCTCGAGCAGCGCGTGTCGACGCAGCCGAGCCACGATCTGTATCCCGTGCTCGCGCATCACTACTCGATGGCCGACGAGCCGGCGCGCGCCGTCGAGTTCCTCGAGAAGGCGGGGCGTCGCGCGCTCGAGGTCGGCGGCTATCAGGACACCATCGACTTCATGCGCCGCGCGCTGACGTTGACCGAACGCGGTGCGGCGCCGGCGACGCGCGCGCGCCGCGGCCGGTGGCGGCGCTGGCTGGGTGAGGCCGCGTGGGGCCTCGGCGACATCCACGGTTGCGGCGAGCACTTCGCGGCGGCGCTGGGCGATCTCGATCGGCCCGTGCCGGTGTCGACGGCGGGATGGCTACGCGACGCGGGCCGCCGCATCGCGGGGCAGGTCGCGCGCAACGTGCTGCGCTTGCCGGCGCGCGCCGGCGATCCCGACGCCGCCGAGGCGGCGCTCGCGGCGGCGCGCATCTCGTATCACTACTATCACCGGGGCGAGAACCTGCGCATGGTGGCCTCGACGCTGCGCGCGGTGGATCTCGCCGATCGCGCCGACCGCACCGCGCGCGTCGCCGACACGTACCAGCAGTTCGGCTACATCGCCGGCCTGTTCCGCATGGGCAAGGTCGCCGAGCACTACTTCAGCGCGGCCCAGGCGCGCGCGAGGGAGACCGGTGACGACGCGGCGCTCGGCGTCAGCCTGTACAGCCAGGCGACGTACTGGTACGGCCTCGGGCAGATCGGGCTCGCGCTGCGCTTCGCCGAGGATTCGGTCGAGCTGCTGCGCCGCATCGGCCACACCCACGAGATCGAGGTCAGCCTCTCCGTGGTCGCGCACATGCAGCACAGCCTCGGCCGCTACGAGGACGCGCTGGCGTGCAGCCAGGAGCTCTACGAGTCGGCGCGTGCGCGCAACAACGGCATGCACGAGTCGTGGGGCGCGTACACGTGCGCGCGCGAGCTCATCCGCCTCGGGCACCTCGACGACGCGATCGCGCTGCTCTCGCACGCGCGCGAGCTGGCGCGCGCCGCCGGTGATCGCGCGTCGCTCGTCTTGCTCGGCGGGCTACGCGCGCTCGCCGACGCCGAGCGCGGCGACGTCGAGGCCGCGGCCAGCATCGACGAGTGGCTCGGCCTGGTCGGCACCGCGACGCCCAGCGTGTACTCGCTCGGCCATGGGTATGCCGCCGCCGCCGAGGCCGCCCTGCGCCTCCTGGAGCACGCGCCGGGCGACGCGCGCGCCCGTCGCCGCGCCCGCGCCGCCCTCGCCAGCCTGTGGCGCTACGCCATGATGTTCCCCGTCGGCCGCGTCCCCGCGTTCGTGTGCGAAGCCTGGGGCCAGCGACTCGCCGGCCGCCCGCGCCTCGCGCACCGCCTCGCCACCGCCGGCCACGCGCGCGCCCGCGCGTTCGCGCTGCCCTACGAGCTCTCGCTCGCCGAGCGCGAGCTCGCGACGCTCGGGGCGTA
>DATLEB010000244.1:0-10339 GCA_035525615.1 Kofleriaceae bacterium
TGCACGAGCTCGCGCGGGAGACGCAGACGCCCCTGTGCGGCAAGGACTTCAAGACCGGCCAAACCCTGATGAAGACCATCCTCGCGCCGGGCTTCAAGGCGCGCATGCTCGGCCTCGAGGGCTGGTACTCGACGAACATCCTCGGTAACCGCGACGGCGAGGTCCTCGACGATCCCGAGTCGTTCAAGTCGAAGGAAGTCTCGAAGCTCGGCGTCATCGATCACATCCTGCAGCCGCAGCTGTACCCGGACCTCTACGGCAACATCAGCCACGTCGTCCGCATCAACTACTACCCGCCGCGCGGCGACAACAAGGAAGGCTGGGACAACATCGACATCGTCGGTTGGCTCGGCTACCCGATGCAGATCAAGGTGAACTTCCTCTGCCGCGACTCGATCCTGGCGGCGCCGATCGTCCTCGATCTGGCGCTGTTCATGGACTTCGCGGCGCGCGCCGGCATGCACGGCGTGCAGGAGTGGCTGTCGTTCTACTGGAAGATGCCGATGACGCCGTCGCCGGAGCTCTACCCGGAGCACGACCTGTTCATCCAGCTCATGAAGCTGAAGAACACGCTCCGCTACACCAAGGGTGATGACCTGATCACCCACCTCGGCGCCGAGTACTACGACTGATCAGGCCGGCGCGCGTGCCGTGACGATCCACGAGCTCGATCCGCCGTAGACGCCATCGGGGCGCACGGCGGGTGCGAGGAGCTCGCGCAACGCGGCCACGACCTGGTCGCGTTTTTTTGCGCCCTCGTCGCCGGCGAGCCGGAGGATCTCGCCGGCCGGGCCGAGCGTCATCGCGAAGGCGATGGCCTCGTCGAGATCGGCGGCGATGCGCATGTCGGCGTCGAAGCGCTCGAAGCCGATGCGCTCCCAGCCGGCGGCGAGGAGCTGCGCGCTGACGAGGTCGGGGCTCGCCATCGAGAACGGGCCCGGGCCGCAGGTGACCTGATCGCCCTTGTCGTGGTGCGGGATGAGCTCCAGCACCTTGTTCTCGACGTCGGACATGAAGGCGTTCTCCTTCTTGGCGCGCCACACCACCATGGAGAGCAGCCCGCCGGGGCGCATCGCCTTGCGCACGTTGCGCATCGCCATCACGGGGCTGGCGAAGAACATCGTGCCCATGCGGGCGAACGCCTGATCGTAGGGTCCGCCGAGGTCGTCGGACTGCACGTCCGCCACGAGGAAGCGCGCGTTGGGGATGCCCGCGGCCTCGGCTTCGCGGCGGCCGAGCTCGATGAAGCGAGGCGCAGCGTCGACGCCGACGGCGACGCCCTCGGGGCCGACGAGGCGTGCGATCTGCTGCGTGGTGTCGCCGAAGCCGCAGCCGAGATCGATCACGCGCGCGCCGAGGGCCGGCGGATGACGCTCGAGCGCGGCGTCTCCGTGGCGCGCGAGGCCGGTGGTGAGCGCGTCCCGAAACTGGAGGAACTTGTCGAAGAGGACCGTGTTCCATGCCTCGATCGCCTCGACGTTGTCCTGGAAGGTCGGCTCCACCATACGTCGAGCCTACGATGTTTCCGGTCGGCGCTGCCCACCAACGGTTGCAGCCTGAACGCGGCAGCGCCGTCATAAGTAGCCGGATACGCGAGGCGAGGTGGGGTTCCGTTGCTGGCCGGCGCCGTGCAAGCATCCGCACCGATGAAGCGCGCGCTCGTCCTGGCGATCTTCGCAGCCTCGGTGGCGGCGTGCAGCTCGCCGCCGGGCGGAGACCCGGGCGTGGATGCGGGCGGCGGCGACGACGAGGTCGACGCGGCGGTGATCGAGACCGACGCCGCCGAGGCGACCGGCGAGCTGCGCGGTGTGTGGATCACGCGGTTCGCGTACACGACGCGCGCGCAGCTCGAGGGCATCATCGATCGCGCGGCGGCGGCGAACATGAACGCCGTGTTCGTCCAGATCCGCGGCGAAGGCGACGCGTACTACCGCTCGACGCACGAGCCGTGGTCCAAGCGGCTGACCGGCACGCTCGGGCGCGATCCGGGGTGGGATCCGCTGCAGGTCGCGATCGATCGCGGCCACATGCACGGCATGGAGGTGCACGCGTACTTCAACGTGTTCGCGGCGTGGTCGGCGTCCGTGACGCTGGGCGCCGCCGAGGGCAACGTGCAGCACGCGCTGTACGCGCACCCCGAGTGGCTCGCCGTCGACTCGACGGGGCAGAGCCGCGACATGGAATACAAGTGGTTCTCGCCGGGGATCCCGGCGGTGCGCGCACACATCGTGGCGACGGCGCGCGAGCTCTTGACGAACTACGACGTCGACGGGTTCCACCTCGATCGCATCCGCACGTCGGGGCCGGACTACTCGCACGACGCGGTGACGCAGGCGGCGTACGACGCGGCGCGCGCGCAGAACCCGCAGCTCACGTGGGGCGATTTCATGCGCGCGCAGGTGAACGCCATGGTCGCGGAGCTCTACGCGATGGCGGCCAACGTGAAGCCGCGCGTGAAGCTGTCGGCGTCGGTGTGGGGCATCTACCGCGTGCTGCCCGGCTGCTCGACGAGCCAGGGCTACGCCAACTACTACCAGGACTCGCGCGCGTGGCTGGCGGCCGGGACGATGGACGCGCTGGTGCCGATGATCTACTGGCCGATCGAGCCCGGCGAGTGCACCGACTGGGGCGAGCTGCTCGACGGGTTCATGGAGGCGCGCGCGGACCGCCACATCTGGGCCGGGATGCACGCGCTCGACGACAACGCCTGGAACTTCGCCGCGATCACGAGCCGCATCGACTATGCGCGCACCGTCGGCGCGCAGGGCACGGTCGTGTTCGCGTCGACGTACCTCGATCAGGATCAGACGCGGTGGGGTGCGTACGTGGGGACCGCGGAGACGCCCGGCCCGTACGCCGAGGACGCGTCGACGCCGCCCATGGCGTGGAAGAACTGATTACTATCGCGGCGTGAAGCCTTTCCTGTGCGCCGTGCTCGGCAGCGCCGCGGGCGGCGGCGTGCGCTACCTCGTCGGGTTGTGGGCGGCGCGGCGGATAAGCGGCGGGTTCCCGTACGGCACGCTCATCGTGAACCTGGTCGGCTGCTTCCTGATGGCGTTCGTCATGTACGTGGCGATGAACGTCGCCGGGTTCTCGGCGAACCTGCGGATCGCGCTGACGACCGGCTTCATGGGCGGGCTGACCACGTACTCGGCGTTCAACTACGAGACCTCGACGCTCCTCGACGGCGGCGCGGCGCGGACCGCGATGATCAACGTGGGCGTCACGCTCGCCGGTTGCTTCGTGCTCGGCCTGCTCGGCCTCGCGCTCGCGCGCCGCATCGTCGGTTGACGCACGGGCGTGCACTCACACGGGACAACCCAGCGCCTCGCTCGCCTGTCGGAGCGCGTCGCGCGCCTGGCCGCACCCATCGGACATCGCCTTGCGCGTGGTCTCCCGCGTTGACTGGTCCATCGCCGACCAGTCCGGGAAGCTCTGCAGCATCGCGTCGCGGCCTTGCTTGAGCGCATCGATCGATTCCTGCGGAAGCGCACACCCCGCGGCGAACAGCGCGGCCACCATCATCATCACGATCGCAAGGTTTCGGCTCATGGCATCGGTCCTGGAACGATGACGTTCAAGCAGCGCGGCAACACTTCGATGCGATAACGCTCGCCGGCCTCCATCTCTTCGCCGTCGAGCTGCGCGTGCGGCAACCCCGCGCTCCCCGGCGCCGCCACGGTCAGCACGAACCGCCGCCCGCGGATCGGCGCCGAGTGCTCCAGTCCCAGGTCGCGCAACAGGTCCCCGTCGACCGGCAGGTGTCGCAGCGACGCGACCAGCTTCGACGTGAGATCGATCCGCCCCGCGATCGGCACCAGCTCGAACATGCCGTCGTCCGCCCGCGCCGTCGGATCCAGCACCCACTCGCCGCCGAAGATGCGTGTGTTCTTGATGACCACGTCGAACAGCGACGTGAACCCGTACGGCCGGCCGTCGATGTCGACCTCGAGGTCGAACTTGATGTCGCTGACGTAGCTCTCGGCGAACTTGCGCGCGACCGCGCCCGCGTAGACGAGCATGTCGCGATAGACCAGGCCCACGAGCGGGATCTTGCCGACCAGCTCGCGATCTTTGTTGCGCGTCGCCAGCGCCGACGCCCCGAAGCCCACCGACGCCGAATCGAAGAACAGGTCGCGCTGCAGCACGCGCTCGTCACGGGTCAGCGACTCGATGCGACCGGCGTCGATCGCCGCGACGCGCCCGGCCGCGATCGTCGCGACGTTCTGCGGGAGTGCCTCGGGCCCCGCGCTCATGCCGAACGATTTCCCCTGATCGTTGGCGGTGCCCGTGGGCAGCACACCCATCGCGACATCGGGCGCGCTCGCAGACGCGAGCACACCCTTCGCCACCTCCGCGAACGTCCCGTCGCCCCCCATCGCCACCACGACGCGCGCGCCTTCCTCGTCGATCGCGCGCGTGACCAGCGCCACGGTCCCTCCCGCGGGCTCGGTCGCGATGAACCGATGTGGGATACCTGCCGCTGCGAAAAGCTCTGCGGCTCTTTCTATATGTTCCCGCCCGCGCCCGCTCTGCGCCGTCGGATTCGCGAACAGCACGACCGGCTGCTCGCGTCGCCATGCATCGATTCCTGCCACACGTGACAGTATAGAGCCGGAGCACGTATCCTGTGGTGATGGGCCTTCCGGCGCACCTCGGTGCGGGCCGCTTCGATGTGCGCCGATGTCTCGGCCGCGGCGGAATGGGCACCGTTTACGAGGCGATCGATCGCCAGACCGGCAACGCGGTCGCGATCAAGGTGCTCGGCGATCTCGACGCGCAGCGCCTCTACCGCTTCAAGAAGGAGTTCCGGGCGCTCGCCGACCTCCAGCATCGCAACCTCGTGCGCCTGCACGAGCTCATCGCCGATGACGATCGCTGGATCATCACGATGGAGCTGATCGACGGTCACGATCTCTTCACCTACGTGACGCGGCGGGACACCGACGACACGAGCCCCGGCATCGTGCCGCCCAACGAGCACGAGTTCGACGAGGATCGCCTGCGCGCGTGCCTGGCGCAGCTGGCCGCCGGCGTCGACTACCTCCACGCCGCGGGACGCATCCATCGCGATCTGAAGCCGTCCAACGTGATGGTCGATCGCGCCGGGCGCACGGTCATCCTCGATTTCGGGCTCATCGCCACGTCGGAAGCGCGCAGCTCGGCGAGCGGACACGAGGTGGTCGGCACGGCAGCGTACATGGCGCCCGAGCAGGCCGAGCTCCTCCCCGTCACGCCTGCCGCCGACTGGTATGCGATCGGCACCGTCCTCTTCGAGATCATCACCGGCACGCTGCCCTTCGAAGGCGGACCGATCGACCAGCTCTTGCAGAAGACGCAGCGCGACGCGCCGCGCGTGTCGAGCATCGTGCCCGACGTGCCCGCCGACCTCGACGAGCTCGTCGCCGGTCTGCTCACGCGCGACGCCGCGAAGCGCGCGGGCGGCAAGGAGCTCGAGCGCGCGGGTGGCCTGCGTCCGACGCGCGCTCGCACCGCGCGCCTCGTCACGCCGATCCCGGCCGGCCCGCTCGTCGGTCGCGAGGAGGAGCTGGGAACGCTGCAGGCCGTGATCGCGGCGACGCGTCGCGGGGAGTCCGCCGCGGCGCTCGTCGTCGGGGAGTCGGGCGTGGGCAAGTCGATGCTCGTGAAGGAGCTCGCGCGCGCGGTCGCGGCCGATCCGCGCGCCATCGTGCTCTCGGGCCGCTGCTACGAGCGCGAGTCGGTGCCGTACCGCGCGTTCGACGGCGTGATCGACGACCTGTCGAGCGTGCTCGCCCGCATGGACGCCGACGAGCCGGACATCCCGCTGCCGCGCGACGTCGGCGCGCTCGCGCGCATCTTCCCGGTGCTGTGGCGCGCACCTGCCGTCGCCAAGGTCGCGCACCACGAGGTCGGCCACCAGCTCGACCAGCGCCTGCGCGCCGTCGGTGCGCTGCGCAAGGTGCTCGATCGGCTCGCCGATCGCGGGCGCGTGCTCGTCGTCATCGACGACCTGCAGTGGGCCGACGCCGACAGCCTCGGCCTGCTCACCGAGCTCCTGCGCGACGAAGCTCCCGCCGTCGCGCTGGTCGCGACGGTGCGCGCGACCGGTGAGGAGCTGCCGCCGCGCCTCGCCGCCGCGATCGAACGCGTGGCGGGGCTCCGCACGATCCGCCTCGGCGCGCTGCCGGCCGCCGAGGCGCGCTCGCTCGCCGTGCAGCTGTGGGAGGAGATCGGCGGCGCGCGCCCGATCGATCTCGACGCGGTGGTGCGCGAGACCGGCGGGCATCCGCTCTTCCTCGACGTGATGCTGCGCCACCTCGCCGACGGCGGCGGCTCCGCGCCCATCGATCTCGACGCGGCGCTCAGCGCGCGAACCGCCGCGCTGCCCGCCGACGATCGCCGGCTGCTCGAGGTCGTCGCCGTCGCGGGCGCGCCGCTCGATCGCCGCGTCGCCGCCGATGCGGCCGGCCTGGATCGGGCCGGCATCGCCGCGCGCGCCGACACGCTCGTGATGGCGCGGCTCATCGCGTCTCGCAACGACGCGCTCGAGTGCTACCACGACCGCGTGCGCGAGGCGGTGGTCGCCAGCCTCGGGCCGGGCGGCGCCGCGACCCACCGCGCGCTCGCCACCGCGCTCGAGCGCAACGGCAACCCGGATCCCGCCGAGGTGGTGCGTCACTGGGAGGCCGCGGGCGAGACCGATCGCGCGGCCGAGCTCGCCGTCTCCGCGGCCGAGCGCGCCGAGCGCGCGCTCGCGTTCGACCAGGCCGCGCGGCTCTACGAGGTCGCGCTCCGCCGCGCGACGCTGTCGGCCGAGGAGCGCGAGGCGCTCGAGGTTCGCCGCGCGGAGGCGCTAGGTGACGCCGGGCGGGCGTATGAGGGCGCACACGCGTACCTCGCGATCGCCGAGCGTGCCGGTGCGACCACGCGCCTCGAGCGCCGCCGCCGCGCGGCCGAGCTGTTCCTGCGCCACGGCCACCTCGACGAGGGCCTCGCGACGCTGAGCGCGGTGCTCGCCGACGTCGGGCTGAGCCTCCCGGCGTCACCGCAGCGCGCGCTCGCCAAGCTCCTGTGGACGCGCGCGCTCCTGCGCATCGGCGGCCTGCGCTACCGGCAACGCGACGAGATGAGCGCGTCGGCGCGCGACGTGCTCCGCGTCGACACCTTCCGCACCGTCGGCATCAGCCTGTCGATGGTCCATCCGGTGCTGGCGAGCTTCTTCACCGCGGCGGGCTTGCGGCTCGCGCTGCGCGTCGGCATCCCGGCGCGCGTCGCGGGCCTCTTGCAGTTCGAGTCGATGTTCCACAGCTTCCGAGGCGTCCCGAGCCGCGAGCGAGCGCTCGCGATCGTCGAGATGAGCGAGCGCATCATCGAGGATCGCCAGCACGGCTCCTACAACGCGGGCCTCGAGGCGGGCGCGCGTGGCCTCATCGACTACTTCTGCGGCGAGTTCCCGACGGCCGCCGAGTTCCTCCGCCAGGGCGAGGCCGTGATGCGCGCGCAGCCCGCCGGCAAGGGCTGGGAGCTGACCAACGCGCGCGTGTTCCTGTTGCTCACGATGCGCTTCCTCGGCGAGTGCCGCACGCTGACCGAGCGCTTCCACGAGCTCTTGCGCGACGCCGAGCGCCGCGGTGATCGCTACGCCGAGGCCACGCTCACCCGCGCGCTCAACCTGGTGTGGCTCGTCCGCGACGACATCGCCGGCGCGCGGCGGGCGATCGAACGGCGCGCCTGGTCGCCGCCCGCCGGCACGTTCCATCTCCAGCACTGGTACGAGGTGCGCGCGGACATGGAGACCTCGCTCTACGCCGGCGAGCTCCCCGGTCACGCCGAGTCGATCCTCGAGCGCATCGACCGCTCGGACAAGGCGCTCTTGAGCCGCGTGATCTCGATCTACTGCGAGAACGAGTGGATGCGCGGGCGCATCGGTCTCATGCAGGTCGCGCGCGGCGAGAGTCGAGCGATGGGCGCGGTGGATCGGTCGATCCAGCTGCTCGAGGCGCGGCGCGAGCGCTACGCGGTGGTGTGGGCGCAGTTCCTGCGCGCCGGCCGCCCGCTGGCACGGGGCGAGCGCGAGGACGGCATCGTCGCGCTGCTCGAGGCCGAGCGCCTCGCGAAGGCGGCGCACATGAACCTCATGGGCGCGTCGGCGCAGCTCCGGCGCGGGCAGCTCGTCGGTGGCGCCGAGGGAGATCAGCTGATCGCCCTGGCGACCGCCTGGATGACGGGTCAGGGCATCCGGAACCCCGAGCGGATGGCGCGCGTTTGGTGCCCTGGGGCCAACGGCGTCTGAACCGGATTCCTGGTAGAACCCGGGACCTATGCCGTCCCTGCCCGATCGCCTGCTTCATCCCACCGACGAGCACGCCATGCTGCGCGACACCGTGCGGCAGTGGGCCCGCAGCGATGTCGAACGCCAGGCGCTGGAGCACGATCAGTCCGGCAAGCTGAACGTGGGGCTGATGAAGAAGGCCGGCGAGCTCGGCCTGCTCGGCGTGACGATTCCGGACACCGACGGCGGCGCGGGCCTCGACGCGGTGGCGTCGGTGATCGTGCACGAGGAGC
Organism: Kofleriaceae bacterium; assembly: GCA_035525615.1. Classification (GTDB taxonomy): domain Bacteria; phylum Myxococcota_A; class Polyangia; order Haliangiales; family Haliangiaceae; genus UBA2376. The sequence continues at coordinate 8,548 of DATLEB010000244.1, forward strand.
TCGCGTACGCCGACCCCGGCTTCACGCTGGCGTACCTCGCGCACGCGCTCCTGTTCGTGAACAACTTCTTCTACGCCGGCAACGCCGCCCAGCGCACGCGCTACCTGCCGCGCGTGCTCTCCGGCGAGACCATCGGCGCGATGGGCATGACCGAGCCGTCCGCGGGCACCGACGTGCTCGGCATGGGTACGATCGCGCGCCGCGACGGCGACCACTACGTCCTCGACGGCCGCAAGACCTTCATCACCAACGCGCCCGAGGCCGGCGTGTTCGTCGTCTACGCCAAGCTCGACGGCCGCCTCACGACGTTCCTCGTCGAGCGGGGCTTCGCCGGCTTCTCGGTCGGCGCCAAGATCGAGAAGCTCGGCATGCGCGCGTCGACGATGGCCGAGCTCGTCTTCGACGGCTGTCGCGTCCCGCAGGCCAACCTGCTCGGCGCCGAGGGCGGCGGCATCACCAACATGATGCGCAACCTGGAGATCGAGCGCCTCGGTCTCGCGGCCATGAGCCTCGGCATCGGGCAGCGCTGTCTCGACGTGATGACGCGCTACGCGGTCGAGCGCCAGACGTTCGGCAAGCCCATCGCGGAGCACGGTCAGATCCAGCGCTACATCGGTGACAGCTTCGCGAAGGTCGAGGCGATGCGCTCGCTCGTGTACAGCGTCGCCGCGACCGTGGGCCCGGGCAATCGCAACCGGCTCGGGACCGACGCCGCCAAGCTCTTCTGCTCGACCGCCGCCAAGGAGGTCGCGGACAACGCGATCCAGGTCCTCGGCGGCTACGGCTACTGCGCCGAGTACCGCGTCGAGCAGTTCTGGCGCGACGCCAAGCTGAACGAGATCGGCGGCGGGACGCTGGAGGCGCACCAGAAGAACATCACCCGCGATCTGACGCGCCCGGGCTGATTTTCGGTTTCGGTTTCGGTTTCGGTTTCGGTTTCGGTTTCGGTTTCGGCTGCGAGCGCGGCATCGCCGCCGCTTGCGGAGGCCCCAGAGGAACCTTGCAGGCGATCCTCGATGAGACGGCGGGTGCGAGCAGCGACTCGGGGATGTAGCCCATCGACGGCGACCCGCGCCGCGGTCACCGACTCGTCGGCCTCGCCGGCCGCGACGCGGAACGCATGAAGCGATCGCCGCCGACGCGGCGGTTGCCCTCAGCGGTGTTCAAGGCGGTGCCGCTGACGGAGCGCCGCATGGCCCGCGAGGTCTTTGTCGTACGGCATCACGGCCTCGATGATGGGGCCGTACGCGGCGACGAGCTGCATGGCGACTCAAGAGCCCGACCAGCCACCAGGAGACACCGCACTCGCGCGAGGCGTGCCGACCCGAGCCGAGCGGCCGCTTCGCACGCATTCGCACGTCGCGAGTGCCGCAACGAGCCTCGTGACAGCATCAGGATCGCAGCGGCATCGCGACACGTGGTGCAGATGCGCTCGCGGCGACGGTCCCGAGCTCGTGCGGCGAGCGGGCGCGCGTGCCGGCGACCAAGCCTCGCTACTGTGCGCGGATCGTGGGCGCTGGCAGAGGTGTCCATCAAGACGGCGTCGCGTCGCGCGCGAACTGCGGCCACCTGGCAAAGGTGCCCAAATCAAACGCCTGGCCGAACGCTGAACCTGGGCGGAACGCGGAACCTGCGCGTCCGCGCCGCGCGGGAACTGCGGTACCTGGCGGCCACCTGACAAAGGTGCCCAAATCAAACGCCTGGCCGCTGAACCTCGGCGTCCGCGCCGCACCCCAACCGCGGCCATTTGGCAAAGGTGCCCAAATCAAGACGCCGAGCGTCGGCCAGCTCT
>DATLEB010000260.1:0-34731 GCA_035525615.1 Kofleriaceae bacterium
CTTCAACCACACGAACTCCTCGATCATGACGTCGAGGTCCTGCTGGATCGCCGCCATCGACGCGCGGTTGTAGTGGGCCTTCACGAACGCAGGGTCCTCGGCGATGGCCTTCTCGAAGAGCTTCTGCGCGCCCTCGTAGTCACCCTTCGCGTACAGCTTCATCCCCGCGTTGTTGTGCTTCTTCGCCGTCGCCGGATCCGCCGCCGCCGTGGCGCACAGCACGAAGAGTACTCCGCTCACCATCGTCGCTCGCATCTGGCCAGTCTAAGTCTTCTGGCGGTCGAGCGCCGCCCGCCCGGGCTCTTCCCGCGACGACGCGACGAAGCCAGCGGGCTCCGCAGCCGTCGCCCCCGCGCCCAGCACCACCCCGCTAAAACCAGGGGCCGGCGTAGAGGGTGCCCGCATTCCCCTTCGCGTCCGACGGCTTCACCCACGTGCGCCAGTAGTCGTAGTAACCCGCGGGGTCGGCGTAGCCATATGGATCGCGGAAGTTGATCATGTACGAGTGCGTGCTGTTCGGCTCGCGCAGCTTGCCGAGGTAGCAGCCCGGCGAGTACGTGCACCCGTAGCTCGTGTCGTGCCCGTAGTTCTGCGCCCAGACCTCGATGTCGGCGAAGTTGCCCGACGGATCGCCGGCGGCGCCCGCCACGGTCGAGATCTCCTGGCGGAGCGTCGCGTAGTTGTCGGCCCACGCGCCGGTCCAGCCCGTCGCGATCTTGGGCGCGACGGTGTCGGACGTCGGCGTCACGTCGCTGCCGGTGCCGACGACGCCGCCGTACGCGCCGATCGAGTACATCGACTGGTTGACGTCGTTCCAGGTGAACTCGGCGATGAGCTTCTGGCCCACGACGTTGGCGTGGAAGCAGTCGAGCTTCGACACCTGGCTCGCGTCGAACTTGTAGCTGCCCAGCGTCGGTGCGTACGCGACACGCACGCCGTTCACGCCGTTGAAGTTCGCGGCCTCCTGCTGCAGCGCCTGGTTGAACTCGACCTGGCGCGCGGCGGCCAGCGTGCGATTGGTGGCCGGCGCGCCGCTGTTGAGAACGTAGCCGCCGGGGAAGCGCGGCGTGCCGACGGCGTCCCATGCCCACACCACCACGCTCTTCAGACCGTCGACCCAGTTGGTCCACTTCTGCATGAGGTTGGCGATGCCGCACAGCCATGACAGCGGGTTCCACCACTTCGGCTCGCACACCTCGAGGCTCGAGCTGATCGGGCCGCGGAAGTCGTCCCAGATGCCCTGGCACGTCTCGAACGCGAAGTGCTTCTTCGTCCGCATCGTGTTGTAGAGGTTCACGACGTCGGGCACGGACACCAGGATCACGTTGGCCGGCCGTTGCGACGCCGGCGCGGAGGTCAGCTGCGTGAGCGACGCGCGCACCTTGGCGCGGAACTCGGCCTCGGTCGGCAGCGTGCCGCCCAGCGGCTGCATGAGATCGTTGCCGCCGAGGCCGATGATGACGGTGTGGCTGCCGCCGGCGGAGAGACCGTCGACGGTCTGCTGCCCCGCGCTCGCCATCCACGTGGCGCCGTTCTGGCCCTTGTGCACCGTCGACGTCGCGCCGAAGCGCGAGCGGATGCTGTGCGGGGCCGAGCCGCAGCCATAGGCGTTGACGAAGTCGTCGCCCATGTTGCCGATGCATTCGAGCAGGTCGTCGCAGCTGTCCTTGTCGTTGAAGCCACGCGAGAGGCTGTCGCCTTCGCACGTCAGACGTTGTGGATAGTCGCCCGCCACCGCCATCGACATCGAACCGTCGTCCACCACCGCCATCGCCAGAGAAACTGCGATCAAGGGAATGACTCGAGCGTGCATGTAACGGCCTCCTGGCTGTGCTCGTGGGGCCGCTTACGCAAACTACATGCCCGTCGCATCCTGTTGAAAACAGTAGCTACTCATGCAGATCCCTGGAACCATTGTTCAAATTCCGGATTCACCTGTGCATAACATCTGAACAGTTCTGTTCAAGAACAGGTCGCTACGGTGCAACGCCGTCGACCGCCCGCTGCACCGCTCGGTGCACGTGATCGAGGTCGCCGAGGTTGTCGATCCGCCAGCCGTCGACCCACACGCCGAGGATGTTGAGGTCGAGGCCGAGCTGCTGCGCGCGCAGCGTGTCCTCCGTGATCTCCGGAAGGTGTCGGTCGTCGGCGAGGCAGGCGCGGAACGCCCGCTCGTCCACGCCGATGGCCCGCGACGCGGTGACGAGAAGCGCGGTGGTCGCCTGCCCCTCGTGGTCCACGAGGTGCTCGAACATGGCCCAGCTGGCGGACGCGTCGCGCTCGCCGGCGCAGCGCATGGCGATGGCGTGGCGCAGGCGGACCGCGTCGACGCCGGTCCAGTAGTCCCCGAGCTCGACGCGCGCGCGCGCACCGTGCCGCGCGACGATGGCGCGGACGAGCGCGCTGCCCTTGGCGCACGTCGGCCCGCCGACGCAGTGGAGGATCTCGATCCGGTGCGGCGCATCGGCGGCGGCCGAACCAGCGCGACGCGGCGACGCGAGCGCGACCGGGATGCGATCGAACGCGGGCTCGCGCAACAAGAACGTGACGCCGCCGGCGGCCTTCGCGAGTCGCGCCACGAGCGTGTCCTTCGCGCCGACCTCGCGTAGCGTCCGTACCGCGTCGACGGCGCGCGCGCGCTCGGACGCATACGCCGGGTTCTCGGCGATGAAGCGCGCGACCTCGTCCTCGGGCGGCGGGCCGAGCCCTGCCCGCTCGCGCGCGATCAGCTCGTCGGACGTCACGCCTGCCGCCGTCGCAGCGTTCTCGAGCAGCTCCTTCGCGGCGAGCTCGTCGAAGATCGTGCGCGCCGCGTCGAAGTACTCGCGGCGGGCGAGCTGCTCCTCGTACCCGGCGGCGAGGTGCAGCTCGGCGCGCGTGACGACGTGGTCGCCGATCTTGCCGATCGACGTCGTGGGCGGCGCAAACGCCGGGTTCACGAGCATGAGCTGCAGCCGCTCGCGCAGGACGCCGCGCAGCCCGTCGGCGACGAGCACCGAGCGGAGGACGAGCCAGCGCTGCTGCCGCCACAGCGAGCGCGCCGCATCGATGCGCTCGCGCTCGGGGATGGCGGCGAGATCGCGGTGCGCGGACATGCGCGCGAGGTCGTCGCGCGTCGGGGACGGCAGCGTCGCGTACTGCGCGGCGAGGAACGCGCCCAGCTCCTGGTTCGCGGCAGCGGCCGCTCGACGCAGCCCCTCGCGCTCGAGGAGCGCGCGCCAGCCGGCGTCGCGTGCCAGGTACACGCGATCGCCGATGCGCGTGAGCAGGTGACCCGACGCGTCGTCGAGCTGACGCGTGGTGATGCGGCGCGCGCCGATGGTCCCGACGGTCTCGTGATCGGGGCTGCCCTCGATCATCATCTCCCAGAGGTTGAGCGGGTTGACGATCGGCTCGCGGCCGAGGTCCACCGGAACCGGCGACGCGGGCAGCACCCGCGCCGGGGTCGCGGCGCGCCGATCGTCGCCGCGCGAGCCGCACGCCGCGAGCGCGACCGCGATGGTGGTGGCGACGAGGGCGCGTCTCATCGCGGGTTGCGTGGCGCGGCCGGTCCGAGCGGCCGTGTGGACGCGGGCACCTCGGACTCGGGCATGGTCGGGCGCGTGTCGTCCGGGCGTGGCGGCTCGCCGCCGGTCGGCGTCACCGGCGGCGGCGCGCCCGTGCCGTACTGCGGATCGGCGCCGAACGAGATGATGGTCATGGGTGGCGCACCGAACGCCGCCGTCAGATCCGACCAGGTCTCGAACCACGCCTGCTGCCGATCGTCGACGTCGGTCGCGGTCTCGCCGGCACGCGGCGGCTCGCCGAGATCGTAGAACCGCTCGAGCAGGCGGGCCGTGTCCTCGTCCGACGGATAGGTGTCGGCCGGATTGTGCTCGCGGTAGACGCGCGCGCGCCGCGTGTACTCGTCGAGCCACCACGCACGGAAGCGAGCACGTTCGGCGTCCGCGACGAAGCCGGGCGGACGGATCGGGAACTCGCCGGCGGCGAGCGCGCGCTCGGCGGCGCCGGGCGGCTCGCGCATCGGCATCCCACCGTCGTTGAAGTCGGCCGGCGGGGGCGGCAAGCGTCGCGGCCCCAGCTCGGGCGTGCCGGACACCGGCGGCGCGGCCGTCGTGTTCAGGCTCGGCGTCGCGACCGCGCGCGACGTGGCCGCGGCCTCCGCCGGCATCTGCGTCGACGAGCGATCGCCGCGTCCGCGCAGCCACCACACCAGCGCGCCGGCAAGCGCGAGCGCGATCGCAGCCGCGGCGAACGTGCGCCTGGTCGACATCCCGGCCCTGAATGTAGCGTGCCTAGAGGCCGGCCGCGATGAGCGTGATGACGAGGCCCGTGACCATCGCCATGACGATGATCGCGTCGAGCACCCGGCCGTAGCTCTGGAGCCGCGCCCGCAGCGGCGCCTTGCGCGCGTGCTCCTCCGACGGCAAGCCGACCGAGCTCGCGGTCCGGCGCAGCGCCTCGAAGCGGTCCCAGTCGCGCTTCGACAGGAACCACGTCGAGCCCCGGCGCGGGCGCAGCGCGATCGCGTCGTCGTACAGCTCGACCTTCGCGATGCGGTCGCGGTCCATGCGCACCGTCCATCCGCCCCACCCCCAGCTCACGCCGTCGGCTGCGAACGTGACCTGCGCACGACGCACGGCCACGCCGAGGATCCCGAGCGCGATCATCGTGAGCGCGCCGACGAAGCACGTCGACGCCTGCGGCGCCTCGGGGCGACGGATGGCGAACCCGATGGCGATCGCGCCGAGGCCGAGCGTCACCCGCAGCCCGAGCTCGGCGAGCCGCCGCGGCCCGCGCCGGGCGCCGAACGTGCCGTGCGGCAGCAGCACCGCGAGGCCCAACCCCGGCGGCGCGTCGATCGCGCTCATTGTAGAACGCTCGCGCCGGCTCGTCCGCAGACGGACTCGGCCGCTTCGTCGTGGGCGCTACCCCAGGGCTCGCTTCGCACGCGGCCCCACTCCTCGCGGCTGGCGCTCGCATGTTGTTCGCTCGCGCCGGCCGGCGCGCTCACTCCTCGAGCCCCGCCAGCGCCTCCTCGAGGCGCGCGATCACGTCGCTGATCTCGCTCTCCTCGAGGACCTTGCGGCCGTCGCGCGTGACATAGAAGACGTCGGCGACCTTCTCGCCTTCGGTCGAGATCTTCGAGAGCAGGATGTCGAGGCCGGAGTCGGCGAGCGTCTGCGTGATCGCGAACAGGACACCGAGGCGGTCGCGCGTGAAGACCTCGAGGATGGTCGCGCTCGGCGACTCGTCGTTGTCGAAGCGGATCTCGGTGGCGACCGCCGGCGTCACGCGCGGCGGCAGGCCCGACGCCGGGCGCCGGCGCGTGATCAGCGCGCTGACGTCGGAGTGCGCGGGCGCACCCGCGCCGATCAGCTCGGAGAGGTCGGCCTCGAAGCGCGGCCAGCGGGCGTCCTTCTCGGGGATCGCGGCACCGACGAGGTCGCGCACGTAGAAGAGGTCGAGCGCGAGGCCGCCGCTGGCTCCGCCCGGCCCGGAAGGCGCATCGGCGTGCCCGGCGGCGGCGCCGAGGACGTCGACGCGATGCGCGACCAGCGCGCCGGCGATCGCGGCCAGCACACCGTGGGTGTCGGGCGCGACCACGGCGACCTCGCTGTGGCCCTTGAGCGGGAAGTGCGAGACCGCGATGCCGACCTTCGCGCCGCGCGCGAGGGTGGCGAGCGCGAGCCGCACGTGGCGCGCGGCCTGGCGCGGGGTGAGCTGCGAGAAGAAGCGCTCGTCGACGCCGGCCACCATGGCCTCGGCGGCGCCGCGATCGATCGCGACGTCGTCGCCATGCATGACCAGGCCGACCACCTTGGCGCGGCGCTCGGCGGCGTCGACGTCGCCGGCCACGCCCGGCGAGGAGCCCCCACGCGACGCGAGGTACGTACGTGCGCGGAGGTACAGGTCGCGCAGGAGCTCGCTCTTCCACGCCGTCAGGTTGTTGGGCGCGGTCATCGCGGTATCGACGAGCGTGAGCAGGTACAGCTGCGCCAGCCGCTCCTCGTCGCCGACGCGATCGGCGAAGCGCGACACGACCTCGGGGTCCGAGAGGTCGCGGCGCTGCGAGAGGTGCGACATGGTCAGGTGCTGGCGCACGAGGAACTCGGCGGTGGCGACATCCTGCGCCGCGAGCCCGAGCCGCGCGCCGACGGTCTGCGCGATCACCGCGCCCTTCTCGGCGTGGCCCTTGCCCATCGGCTTCCCGATGTCGTGGAGGAGCGTGCCGAGATAGAGCGACGCGGGCCGCGTCACGCGCTGGTACGCCTCGGTCGCGACCGGCTGCTCGGCGGCGAGCTCGCCGCGCGCGATGCGCTTGAGCATCGCCACCGCGTACAGCTGGTGCTGGTCGACGGTGTACACGTGATAGAGGTCGTGCTGCACGCGGCACATGACCGGCGCCCACTCGGGCATCACCGCGGCGATCACGCCGAGCTGGTTCAGGATCTCCAGCTGCGACGGCTGTGTCTTGTCGCGCGGATCGCACAGCGCGTCGACGAACCAGCGCGCCGCCGCGGGATCGGTGCGCAGCTTGTCGGCGTGCTGCGGCGCCATCTCGGTGATGAGATCGCGGGTGTGGCCGTACACCGGCGCGTCCTCGGCGACGGCGACGCGGAAGAGCCGCAGCATCTCGCCGGGGCGCTCGGCCAGGAGCTTGGCGTCACGCACGGCGAGCTCGCCGTTGAACGTGAGGAAGGTCTGATCGATGTCGCGGATGCGCGGCTTCTTGCGCGGCGGGACGCGCGCCGTCTCGAGCAGGCGATCGGCGACCTGGACCACGCTGCGCGCGTGCAGGTAATACGCGCGCATGAGCGCCTCGACGGCAGGCGCCACCGCCGGCCGCCCCGTGCCCTCGCCGCGGCGCACGTCGGGGAACATGGCGGGCGCGAGCGCCTCCTGGATCTCGAAGGTCAGCTGATCGGTGCGGCGCGCGCCCTGGAGCTGCGCCAGCGCGCGCAGCCCGAGGAGGAAGTCGCGCGCCTCGGCGAGGACGTCGGCCTGGCGCCGCGTGAGGTGTCCCTGATCGCGGAGCAGCGCGATGCTCTCGCCGTGCGACGGCAAGGGGCCGGAGCGGAGGAGCCAGCGCGCGCGCGCCGCCCACAGCGCGGTCGAGAGATCGCGCAGCGCGCCGATGCCCTGCTTGAGGTTGGGCTCGAGCAGGTAGAGCGAGTCGCCGAAGCGGTCGTGTCGCTTCTTCTTCTCCGACGCGAGCTGCGCGATGAAGTCGTTGGCGTCGCCACCGGGCGCGATCACCGAGCGCGTGACGGCGCACAGCTCGTCGGTCAGCGAGCGATCGCCGGCGACGTGGCGCACGTCGACCAGCGCGGTCGCGGTCGCGAGGTCACCGCGCGCCAGCTTGGCGGCTGCGCGCGGCTCGCGCACGGCGTGACCGACGGCGACCTTGGCGTCCCACAGCGGATAGAGGAGCCGATCGGCGACCAGCTTGGCGGTCAGCTCGTCGCCGCGATGGAGCAGGATGAAGTCGATGTCGGAGTACGGCGCGACCTCGCGCCGCGCCCAGCCGCCGGTGGCCACCAGCGCGAGCCGCGTGTCCGTGTCGCGCGTCGCCCAGCGCCAGCGCGTCGCGAGCGCGCGATCGTAGACATCGGACAGCACCGCCGACACCTCGCCGCCGGGCGCCCCACCGCGCGCACCGCCGAGGAGCGCCGACCGCATGGACGACCGCGCGTTGCCGAGCTCGGCACGTAGCGCGGCTGCGGCCTCGGCAGACTGCGCGTCGGTTTCCACGTGCTGACTGTAGCGGGAGAAGGCGGCTCAGCGCACGGCCCGCGCGCGGGAGCCGCCTACAGGCCGGAGCAGGTCCGGAAGCTCGAGCACTCCGCGGCCGTGAGGATGTCGCAGGGGCTGTTCACCGCGTCGTAGCAGTCGACGATCCCTCCGACGGTGATGGCGCACGTGATGTCGCCTAGGCCGTTCACGCATTCGGTCAGGTTCCCGTTGGTCACCGTGAGATCGGAGCTGCACTGCTCCTGCGCGCCCGCCCCGCCCGCCTGATCGAGCATGTACGCGCACAGCGTCTCGCGCTCGTCGGCGGTGAGCTCGCTCGGGCGTTTGTTCGCATCGACACCCGGCCCCGAGAACGCGCCGGCGAACGGCCCGCACGCGGCGGTACACACGCCCGCGCCGATCTGCGCGCACGTGTTGGCCTCGAGGCAGTCGGCGCACTCCGCCTTGGCGCGGTCGGCGTCGATGCCCTCGAGCGTCGAGACGCACGCCGAGACGTCGGCCGACGCCAGCGCACCGCACCCGTTGGCGGCCTCGCAGATGCGCGACTCGGCGCTGTCGCTGCCGCACGCGGCGAGAAACGCGGCGACGAAGGAAGACGTGATCGCGACACGAAAGGCCCCGGCTCTCATGCCGCGGACCCTATCAGAGTTCCTAGTAGCGCTTGAACCGATATTGCAGGACCACCCGCCCCTGCACGATGCCGCCGGCCGGGACGGTGACGTGCGCGCGCCAGCGATCGCGGAGGAGCTCGCCGGCCTCCTTCTCGTAGACCACCGACGGGCGCACGGTGCCGCGCAGCGGCTCCTCGACGAGGACCTCGACGGCGGCGTCGCCGCGGTTGGCGACCGAATACGAGACCTCGTCGACGAGCACCTGACCGGCGAGGTCGCGGCCGAGCTTGCGGCGGAAGCCGACGAGGTCGGGCTCGAGGCGGAGCGGCACGCGGATGGCGCCGGTGGCCGTCGCGACGCCGGCCGTCGCGACGCCGGCCGGAATCTCGCCATCGACCCACAGGACGGCATCGGCGACGCCGCCGTCGCGCACGGCGACACGCACCGGGCCGGGCGCGTCGGCGGCCGTGCGCTCGAAGGCGAGCTCGCGCCACACCGACGAGGTCGAGGCGTCGCGCCACTCGGGACGGCGCGGGTTCGCGGCGGGATCCTCCTCGGCGCCGCGGTAGACGCGGTCGACGCGCGCGCGACGCGGCCCGGGCGCGCCTTGCACGCGCACGCCGTCGCGGCCGCCGATCGTCGCGTCGCCGCGCCACACCGTCACCGGCGGCTCGCTCTCGCCCGGCAGGCCGAGCACGAGCTGGACGTGCGCGGCGCGCGGCGCCGGCAGCGCCTCGGCGGTGACGGTGTACGCCGTCTGCAGCTCGACCGTGGTGACCGCGCCGGGCGCGTCGCCCGCGGGCAAGGACGCGATGGTGTGGCCTGCGCTCCACGTGACACCGGTGGTCGCGTACGTCACGCGCACGAGGTGCCGGCCCGGGCGCCGGCTCTCGACCTCGCAGCGCAGGGTCGGCTGCGCCGGCACGCCCTCGACCGAGATCCGCAGCACGCGCTCCGGCGCGACGCTCGTGACCTTGCCGCCGGCGGCGCGCACGACGAGCCGCTCGGGCACGACCGCGACGAAGGTGCCGTACAGCTCGCGCCCGTCGCGATCGATCGCGGACACGGCGTCGCCGACGCGCGGCGGTCCGGCGTGCGCCGGCAGCTCCTCGGCGTCGGCGCGCACGCTCTCGCGCGGCACCAGCCCGCGCGTCTCCGTCTCGTCGTCGGCGATCAGCGCCATCGGATCGCCCACGTCGACGACCACGCCCTCGATCCGCGCGCCGGCGTCGGTCACGACCGCCACGGTGCGCCCCCACAGCCATGCCGTCTCCCCCAGCCCGCCGCCGGCGGCGACGACGTCGCAGCTGCGCGTCGTGAGCGCGCCCGGATCGCTCTCCGACTCGACGACGACGCTGTCGAGCTCCAGCCCCGACGCCACCACGCCCAGCTCGAGCTCGCCGCGGGCCGGGACGTCGCGCCACCGCCGCTCGTCGACGTGCGCGCGCCCCGGCATCACGGTGTCGCGGCCGGCGTGGATCACGATCGACAGACTCTCGTCGGTGCTCGCGCGCGGCGATGCCGCGTCGCCGCCGCGACACGCGCCGATGAAGGCGAGCGCGAGCGCGAGCGCCAGATCGCGGGCGCGCTGGCCGCGCTCCTCGCGGCTGGCGCTCACTACTCCTCCTCGGCGACCGTGTCCGCGGCGAGGCGCGCGGCGTCGCGCACCGACGCCTTGCCGGCGAGCACGGCGGCGACGCCGGTGAGCAGCGGCATGTGCACGCCCTTGCGCTGCGCGAGGCGAACCCCCGCGAGCGCGGCGCGCGCGCCCTCGGTGTAGCGCGCGTGCTCCACCTTCTCCTGGCGCGCGAGCGCGAGGCCGAGCTGGTAGTCGGGGTCGTCGGGATCGCCCGCGCGCACGAGCATGTTCCCGAGGCCGGCCAGGCCGCTCATGGTCCGGACCTGACCGCCGGCGGTCTCGGCCAGGCGCGACGCCTCGGCGACCGCGCGCGTGATCGCCACCGCGCGCGGGCCGGGACCGACCTTGATGCCGTCGGCGATGCCGAGCGCCACCGTGTACGCACCGGCCAGCGCCGACGCCAGCTCCACGCCGACCACGTCGCGCGAGCCGTAGACGCGCAGGAACGGCGGCAGGTTGAGCAGCCGCCGCGTCTCGCGCACGACCTCGTCGAAGCCCGACGCGATCACCATCGACGCGAACTGGCCGGCGCCGAGGTCGCGCGGCAAGGCCGGCCCGGCGAGCACGCCGATGCGCAGGGCCGGCGTCGCCCGCTCGATGATCGCGCTGACGCGTTCGTCGCCGGTGCCGGCGAGCGAGCCGATCGCGTGCACTACGATGTGGCCTCCGTCGATCACCGCGCCCAGCTCGGCGAGGCGCGCCGGCGCGTCCTGCGACGCCACGGCCAGCACGATGTAGCGCGCGGATGCGGCGAGCTCCTTCACGTCGCCGATGACGCGCACCGACGCCGGCACGTCCACGTCGGGAAGGCGCGGGCACCGCCGCGTCGCCTCGATGGCGTTGGCGATCGACGGCGTGCGCGTGTACACGGTCACCGGCCGTCCCGAGCGCGCGAGCGCGACCGCGAGCCCGGTACCGAACGCGCCGGCGCCGACGATGCCGACGGTGTCCCCGCGCGCGCTCATTGTTGTCCCTTCGCGCCCGCTCGGGCGACTGCCACGCGATCCGGCGCCAGATGCGACAACCGGTTCTGGTAGTAGTAGACCAGCTCGAGATCGCCGACGCGCAGGATGTCGCCGTGGCGCTCGATCACCGGCGTCGCGTGGTACGTGCCGAGCGCGCGCACCGCGTCGTCGAGCGTGACCGAGTCGCCGGCCGCGACCACCCGCTGGTGCAGCCGTCCCGCCGCCGGGTTCTCGACGATGCGTCGCCGCAGATCGCCGAGGGCTCGCACCGCGTCGGGCACGTGCACCTCGCGCGCGTGGTGGCGCAGCAGCTTGTACACGTCGCGCGTACCGGCCTGCGCGGCGATCGCGTCGAAGAGCACGCGCGCCACCAGGTGCGTCGAGTGATAGACGCTCTCGCGCGGATACACCTCGGCGAGGCGCCGCCCGAGGAGCCGCGTGTACTCGGCGTCGCGCTGTCCGTCCTCGACCAGCTCGCCGTCGGCGCCCGACAGATACGTCCTGGGATCGACGCGACGCCCGGCCCGGTCGCGCGACTCGCCGTCGTCGTCGACGTCGTTGCCGAACGGATCGAGCGGCCGCCCGAACCGGATCACCACCGCGCCCTCGTGCGCGACGATCTTGCGCATGAACTCGGCGATGCGACCGAACCGCGAGAACTCGTCGTCGGTGATGATGTAGCGGCGCTGCCCGGTCTCCGACAGATAGTCGGAGATCAGGGTCTCGGCCTCGAGCACGAGCCGGTAGTTGATCGTCGCCGGCACGATGTAGATGCGCTTCTGCGGCTCGCCCGACTTCACGTTGTTCTCGTACCCCGTCACCGTCGTCCCCAGGAGCCCGAGCTTGACCGAGCGCTCGATCATGTTGGAGCGGCAGCGCGTGCCGCCCGGGAAGAACAGCGAGTGGTAGCCGCTCTCGAGGAGCACCGTCGAGTACTCCTTGAGGATGTCCTTGTAGAGCTCGAAGCGGAGCCGGCGGTCGACGCGGTATGCGCCGAGGTTGTGCATGAAGTAGCTGATGAACGGGTTGGTGAAGAGGTTCTTGCCGGCGCCGTACGTGACGGGCGGCAAGCCGGCGCGCTCGAGCGCGAGGCCGATCACCACCGAGTCCATGTTCGACGAGTGGGTCGGCGTCACGACCAGCGTGCCGCGCTCGGCGATGCCGCGCAGCACGTCGAGCGGACCCTCGACCTGGATGCGGCTGTCGAGCTCGCCGAGCAAGCCGCCGACGCCGCCCCGCACGCTCGAGAGCGGCGAGAACAGGAAGCCGAGCCCCGGCGTCAGCACCTTGGTCGCGAAGCGATAGACGCGCGGATCGAAGTTGCCGACGATGTCCTTGCCGAAGTAGCGGACCAGCGAGGACAGCTCGCTGCGTTTCTCGTCCTCGGACATCGAGCCGAGCCGTCCGGCGAGCGTGCGCCAGCGCGCGCCCTTCTCGCCATGGCCGAGCCGCTTCATCTCGTTCACGCACACGTCGTTGAGGACGTACTCGAGGGAGTGGTCTCCACCTCGCTCCGCCTGCTTGACGAGCCTCGCCACGACGCGCCGCTCCACCGTGGCGAGCACCCGGTCGCGGTCGGCGTTGAAGGACTCGAGGCGATTGCGGGCCTCTCGCACCGGCCGGTCGCTCGCCATAACGCGGTGATACCACGCGACACTCCCGTAAAAACAGGGCGATCCCCTGCACTAGACGCTTGCCAGGATGGGCGTCGTGGTAAGGTCGACTTGCATCGCGTTGCTCGCGCTGGGTGCGAGTGACCTACCGAGACCCGCTCTTCGAGAGAGCGCTGATCGGAAGGAGCGGCCCCCGAAACTCCGGGCAGGCCGCCGCGGCAGCGGCGCAGCATCAAGCGCCGCGCCAACGAGGCGAGACACTACAGATGGCAAGTACCAAGCGGACGAAGCCCGCCGCCAAGGCGGAGAGCAAGCCCAAGACAAGCGCGAAGAAACCTGCGCGCGCGCCCGCCGCAAAGGCCGCGGCGCCTCCGCCTGAACCGGCGGCGAAGAAGCCGGCTCGCGCGGTGGCGGTGAAAGCGCCGGCGAAGCCTGAAAAGGTCGAGAAGCCTGCGAAGAAGGAAAAGGCGGCGGCGGCGGCGAAGGCGGAACCGAAGCCGGAGTCCAGACCGGAGTCGAAGGCGGAGTCCAGACCGGACTCGAAACCGGATTCGAAACCGGATTCGAAAGCCGACACCAAGGCCGAGGCGACCCCGAAGAAGGTCGCCGGCGCCGCGTACCACGCCACCACCCCCGACGAGCTGCTCGAGGTCGGCCGCAGCGTCCTCGGCATCAAGGATTACCGGCTCGGGCAGCGCGAGGCCCTGACCGAGATCCTCTCCGGCAAGGACGTCATCGCCGTGATGCCGACCGGCTCCGGCAAGTCCCTCCTCTATCAGCTCCCGTCCCTGGCCCTGCCCGGCCTCACGGTCGTCGTCTCGCCGCTCATCGCCCTCATCAAAGATCAGGTCGACAAGATGGTGGCGAAGGGCGTCGCGGTCGTCCGCATCGACTCGACGCTCACCGTCCGCCAGCGCCGGGAGATGGACGCGCTCGCGGCCGCTCCCGGCGGCAAGCTGCTGCTCACCACTCCCGAGCGCATGGCAGATCCGGAGTTCCGCGCGTTCTTGCGCGCGAGCGCCGCCCAGGTCGGCGTCTCACGCTTCGTCGTGGACGAGGCGCACTGCGTGTCGCAGTGGGGGCACGACTTCCGTCCCGCGTACCTCTCGCTGCGCAAGGCGCTCGAGGACGTGGGCCGCCCGCCGGTGCTCGCCACCACGGCGACCGCCCCGCCCCACGTCCGCGAGGACATCAAGCATCAGCTCGGCATCGAAGACGCCGAGATCGTCACGACCACGTTCGACCGCGCGAACCTTCACTACGAGGTGATCACGTTCCCGGGCGAGGACGACAAGGTCAAGACGCTGGTCACGCTGCTGAAGAAGCTGCCGCGTCCGGGCATCGTCTACTGCGCGACCGTGAAGAAGGTGGAGGAGCTCCACGAGTCCCTCGCCCGTCACGGCATCCCGGTGGCCAAGTACCACGGGCGCATGACCAAGAACGATCGCGACTCCGAGCAGGAACGCTTCATGGAAGCGACCGACGTCGTGATGCTCGCGACCAACGCGTTCGGGCTCGGCGTCGACAAGAAGAACATCCGGAACGTCCTCCACTATCACGTGCCCGGGTCGCTCGAAGCGTACGCCCAGGAGGCCGGTCGTGGTGGTCGCGATGGCAAGCCCAGCCGCTGCGTGCTGCTGTTCTCGCCCGACGACGTCGCCATCCAGGAGTACTTCCTGTCGGGCACGTATCCGACGCGCCGCCAGGTGCGCGCGGTGTACGAGGCCCTGGAGGCTTACGTCGACGCGGCGCGCGGACCGATGCGCGACGACACGCCCATCAACGTCTCCAACATCGCGCTCGGCTCGGGCGTGGGTCAGCAGCGCACGCGCACGGTGCTGTCGCTGCTCAAGGACGAGGGCTTCATCATCGAGAAGGACGGCGGCATCTACGAGATCGCCGATCCGCCGCTCCCCGAGGAGCTCCTCAACGAGAAGGGCCGCCAGTACGAGGCGCGGCGCATCATGGATCGCCAGCGCCTCGACGCG
Organism: Kofleriaceae bacterium; assembly: GCA_035525615.1. Lineage (GTDB taxonomy): Bacteria > Myxococcota_A > Polyangia > Haliangiales > Haliangiaceae > UBA2376. Next base: position 14,572 of record DATLEB010000260.1, read on the forward strand.
CTGCTCGCGTACGTGAAGGCGCCGGGTTGTCGCAACCAGGCGATCCTCGCGTACCTCGGCGAGCTCGATGCGCCGAAGTGCGAACGCTGCGACAACTGCCTGCGCTCGCGCGAGGCGGCGATCGCGGCGGCGAACGAGGCCACGCGCCTCGGGTTCAGCGTGACCCGCGTCCTCGACGAGGATTCGACGGCGGAGATCAAGCCCAAGAAGCTGATGCGGCACCGCGTGGTGCGCATCGATCAGCCGTCACCCGACGCGGCCGCGGCCGGTGGTGGCAATGGTGCGGCGGCGAAGCCCGGCACGAAGCCCGCGGCTGCCGCGGCACCCGCGCCGCCCCCGGCGCCCGCGCCGATGGTGCGCACGCGCTCGAAGGCCGCGCCCGCACCTGCACCTGCGCCTGCGCCTGCCCCGCCGCCCGCGCCGGCAGTCCGGAGACGAGCTGCGGAGCCGGGAGCCGTGGCCGCCGCGGTGGCAGCCGCGCCCGCACCGCACGTCCAGCCGGCGCCGCAGCCACAGCGGCGACCGCAGCCACATTCCCAGGCCCCGGCGCAGACGGCCGTGGCAGCGCCGGTCGCCGAGGGTGACGCGATTCCCCCCGAGGTGCGCAAGCAGCAGGCCGGTGGCGCCGAGGAAGGCGAGCACGAGGACGACGACGACCTCGAGGATGATGACGACGAGGACGATGACGACCTCGACGACGACGATGATGATGACGACGACGAGGACGTCGAGGACGAGGTCGACGACGAGGACGACGACGACGACGAGGACGATGACGACCTCGACGACGATGATGACGATGACGACGACGATGATGACGACGAGGACGATGACGACTACGAGGTGATCGAGAAGACCGCGGCCGAGCTCGCCGAAGAAGGCGTCGAGGTCGACGGCGAGATCACCGTGCTCGCGCGCAAGCGGCAACCCAAGGTGGCGAAGCCGCGCACGCCAAGGCCTCTGGCCGATCGCGACGGACCGGATCAGTCGGCCGCCGCCGAGGCGCGCCGTCGCCGTCGTCGCCGGCGCCGCAAGCGACGCGCGATGCTGCCGCCCAAGGCCGCGTTCACGTCGCCGGTCCTGAGCACGGCCGCGCCCGCCGACGGGTTACCGTCCGCGGTGCGGGCTCGCCAGGGTGGTGGCGGTCCCGTCATCGAATACGTGCGCGGCCCGATGCGGATCGCGATGGCGCCCGTCGCGTCGGCGGCGCCCAGCGACAGCAGCTCTCCGCGCAAGGGCGGGGGTGGCGGCGGCAAGCGCCGGCATCGCACCGGTGAGCGCTGGGGTGGCGGCGAAGGCCGTCCCGGTGGCGGCGGCGGTCCGTCGTCGGCTGCGGAGCGACGCGAGGCGCGACGCGCCGAACGGCTCGAGAAGAAGCGTCGCCGCCGTCGCCGGCGGAAACGGAACCAGGGGCTCGGGATGCCGGCCGATGGACCGGTGTCGTTCTTCGCGCCGACCGGCCAGGGGCGTCCGCCCGACACCGGCCCGCGTCCGTTCAACGGCAACCAGAACGGTGGCCAGAACGGGGGCGCTGGCGCTGGCGGCCAGAACGGCGGCCAGAATGGCGGCCAGGGTCCGTGGAATCCCAATAACGGACAGCAGCAGCCCGTACAGCTCGGCCCCGACGGCCAGCCGCTCCCGCGCAAGCGGCGCCGGCGTCGTCGACGGGGTCGCGGCGGCCGCGGTCGCCCGGACTTCCGGCCCGGGATGCAAGGCGGGCCGCAGAGCGACAACGGCGGGCCGCAGCAGCTCGAGGGTGGAGGTCCCACGCCGCCCGCGCTGCCGCCTCCGGCTGCGCCTCCCCCGCCGCGCGACCCACCGCGCGACGACAGCTAGAGATAGAGCTACACTCCCGGGATGCTCGGTCAACTCGGCAACCTGCGCGTCCGTGCTCGCAGCGCCCGCCGTCTCGAGCTCGCGCTCACCCGCACCACACACGTGGTCGGATGGAGCGCCGCGCTCGCCGGCATCGCCGCCGCCATCCCGCTCGCTCGCCTGTCGCTCTGGGCGGCGCTGGTGCCGCTCATCATGGGCGTCCTCGGCCTCATCGTCGCCACCATGCGCCAGCACCTCGTCTTCGATCGCGACGACGGCGTCCTGCGCATCGAGCACCGCCTCGCCGGCATCCCCTCCCACTCGGTGGTCCCGCTCTTCCACCTGAAGTCGGTGGTCGTGCGCTCGCGCCCGCGAGGCGATTTCATCGCCGTGGTCGAGCGCCGCGTGGGCGAGCCCATCGTCCTCGACACCGGCGACAACGCTGGTCCGCTCTATGCCCTGGCGCAGGCGGTCGCAGATGTCGCACAGCTTCGACTCGTCTACGACGCGACCACGGACGTCAATTGAGTTAGTTTCCGGCGTGATGCTAACGATCCGCGCCGTCACCTTTGGCACCGCCGCGATGCTCGCGTGCGTGACTGGTTGCGACGACAAGAGCTCGGGGGCGGCGAGCAACGCGCCCGACAAGGGCGGCGAGGAAGTGAAGCTCGTCGGCGTGGACCTCGACCGCTGGACCTGCGATCTCATCGCGACGCCGGCGACGATCTCCGAGCTCCTCGGCATCCCGGCGCGCGGCGTCGACAGCACGCTCGGCTCGGCGCCGGGCACGCCCAAGCCGTGCAACTTCGTCGCGGAGGGCGCGGCGCCCGAGGCGTGGAGCTTCGACTTCGACTGCCGCGACAACGCGCTCAAGACCGCCGAGAAGCTCTTCACCGAGTACACGGAGCGCAACCAGGCGCTGATCGAGCAGTGGGACGCGTCGACCGGCGGCAAGGTCCAGAAGGACGACGCCGGCGTCGAACAGCACGCCGTCGCCGCGCCGGTCGAGGTGCAGGTCGGCAAGAAGGCGCTCGACCATCACGGTCAGGCCATCCTCTTCATCGACGACGACACCCCCTGTTATGCGCGCGTCGCCGGGCCCGACCCCGAGCGTCGTCTGCTCGTCGCCAAGCTGGTCGCGCAGAAGCTGACACCGGCCACCGCGCCGATGCGCCCCCGTCCCGCCGCCGACCTCGGGAAGTAAAGCGCCCGCAGCGTCGGTTCTGTGCTGGTCCGGAACCAGGAATCGAGGAGTCTCATGCGCATCGTCCCCGGGATTGCCGCCTGCGTGCTCGCAGGCGCGCTCCTCACGCAGCCGTCGCACGCCGCACCTGGCGCGCTCACCATCGAGCACTACAAGCTCGCCAACGGGCTCGAGGTCATCCTCCAGCCCGACCCGACGCTCTCCACCGCCGTGGTCCACGTCTGGTACCACGTCGGCTCGAAGGACGAGGTCCTCGGCAAGAGCGGCTTCGCGCACCTCTTCGAGCACCTCATGTTCGAGGGCTCGAAGCACGTGAAGGAAGGCGACTTCGATCGCCTGCTCGAGTCCGCCGGCGGGTGGAACAACGGGACGACGAACAACGATCGCACCAACTACTTCGAGCAGGTCCCGGTCTCGCACCTGCCGCTCGCGCTGTGGCTCGAGGCGGATCGACTGGGTGGGCTGTGGGAGGCGATGTCACCGGCGCTGCTCACCAACCAGCGCGACATCGTGAAGAACGAGCGCCGCCAGTCGATCGAGAACCGTCCGTACGGGATGGTCGAGCTCGCGATCCAGCAGGCGCTGTGGCCCAAGGGGCACGGCAACTGGAACCTGACCATCGGCACGATGGAGGATCTCGACGCGGCGAGCATGGAGGACGTCGAGGCGTTCTGGCGCACGTATTACCGGCCGTCGAACGCGACGCTCGTGATCGTCGGCGGCTTCGACGTCGCCATGACCAAGGCGCTGGTCGATAAGCTGTTCGCGTGGATGCCGAACCAGCCGACGCCGCGGCGGCGCACGCTGGCCGCGCCGGTGGTGCCGCTGCCGCGCCCCTTCACGATCGAGACCACCGACAAGGTGCAGGTGCCGAAGGTGATCATCGCGATGCGCGCGCCCCAGGCGTACAGCCAGGCGGCGTTCGATCTCGCGATCGCGTCGTACCTGCTCGGGTCGGGCAAGACCAGCCGGCTCTACAAGCGCCTGGTGTTCCAGGACCGCATCGCGACCGAGGCGACCGCGTACCTGAACGAGCTGATGCTCGGCAGCGAGCTCGCCATCTCCGCGGTGGCGCGGCCGGGCGTGACCGCGCAGCAGATCCGCACCGTGCTCGAGGAGGAAGTGAAGCGCATGGTGAAGGAGCCGCCGACCGCCGGCGACATCGAGCGCGCACGGCGGGTGATCGAGGTCGGGCTGCTCAGCAGCCTCGAGAATCCGGCAAGCCGCGCCGGCCGACTGGCCGAGTGGGCGGCGTACACCGGTGACCCCGACCATCTGGCGGAGACGCGCGCCGCGCTGGCGAAGGTGACGCCCGAGTCGTGCGCCCAGGCGATCCGCGCCTGGGTGTCGCTCGATCACGCGGTCACCGCGATCGTGATGCCCGAAGGCGGTGCCAAGTGAAGTCCTTCTCGATGTTCGCCGCCGTCGTGCTCTCGGCCTGCTGCGCGCGCCCCGCCGTCGTGCAGGAGCCGATCGCCGAGGAGACGCCGAAGCCGCGTCCGCAGCCGCAACCGCAACCGCAACCGGTGCAGCAGCCGGTGCAGCAGCAGGGCGAGCAGCCCGCGCCGTGGCCGGCGCTCGCGGTGCCGCCGGTCGTCGCGATGCCCTGGGAGCAGCCGGGCGTGCCGTGGGAGAAGGTGCCCGAGCCGTGGCCCGAGGCGGCGTTCTCGCCGCCCAGGCCAGTGACGTTCGCGCTGGCCGACGGCGTGAAGGTCTACCTCGTCGAGAATCATCGCCTGCCGCTGGTGAGCGTGCGCGTGTTGCACGCGGCCGCGGGCACGCGCGAGGACGGCGCGCAGACCGGGCTGGCGGCGATGACCGCCGACGTGCTCGACGAGGCGACGCCGACGCGCAGCGCGGTCGAGCTCCCCGAGGAGCTGGAGCGCCTCGGCGCGCGTCTGGCGATCGCCACCGGCGTCGACGGCGCCGTGCTCTCGCTCGACACGCTGGCCGAGACGCTCGAGCCGGCGCTCGGCATCGCCGCCGACATGGTGATCCGTCCGCGCCTGGATCCGGCCGACTTCGAGCGCATCAAGGCGGAGCGCGTCGCCGACCTGGCGCTGCGCCCCGACGAGCCGCGCGCGATCGCGGCGATCGTGTTCGAGCAGCTCGTGTTCGGCACGCACCCTTACGCCAGCCCCGGCGGCGGGTGGAGCGAGACCGTCGGGGCCTTCACGCTCGACGACGTGAAGACGTTCCACGCCACGCACTACGCGCCGAAGGTGACGGCCATCGTCGTCGCCGGCGACGTCACGCGCGCCCAGCTCGAGCCGATGCTCGCGCGCACGTGGGGCACGTGGAAGGCGACCGCCAAGGTCGCGCCCGCGCCGGCGAAGCCCAAGGCGGCCAGGCCCGTCCTCGCCTTCGTGGATCGGCCGGGCGCGCCGCAGTCGGTGATCACCCTCGGCCGCCTCGGCCCCGACGCCGCCGACAAGCGCCGCGCCGAGCTCGACGTCATCAACACCGCCGTCGGCGGCAGCTTCGCGGCGCGCCTGAACGCGCGCCTGCGGGAGGAGCTCGGCTACACCTACGGCGTGTTCTCGTCGGTGTGGCGCGGCCAGCGCGCCGGCGCCTGGAGCGTGTCGTCGTCGATCCGCACCGACGTCACCGGCGCCGGCATCCGCGAGATCCTCGACATCCTCGGCAAGACCGCGGGCGCGCCGCTGCCCGCCGACGAGCTGGCCAAGTCGAAGTCGCTCATCGTGCGCGGCTTGCCGCAGGACTTCGAGACCAACACCGCGATCGCCGCGGCGTACGCGTCGCTCATCTCCGACAACCGGCCGCTGACGTCGTACGCCGACCTGCCCAGGCAGATCGCCAAGGTCACCGCGTCGGGCGCGAAGAACGCCGCGACCGCGCAGTGGAAGGACCTATCGATCGTCGTCGTCGGCGACTGGGCCGTGATCGGCAAGGAGCTGGAAGCGCTCGGCCTCCCGATCGTCCGCTACTCCCCCGACGGCAAGCGCCTCTGACCGCGGCGCAACTGGCGCTATCTTGCGAGCCCAGTTGCAGTCGCCCTGAATTGCCGCGTGATGTCGTGAGCCTGGATAGTAGGAAGGTGTCCCCGGTCGGGGAGCTGCGGCAGCAGCTGAGGCTCGCCACGCCGCTGGCGGCGCAGCAGGTGGGGCTCGTGATGATGAGCCTCGTCGATACGGCCGTCCTCGGGCGGTATCACTCGGATGCGCTGGCGGGCTCGGGGATCGGGAACGGGCTCACGTTCGCGATGACGTGCATCGGGCTCGGCGTGGTGCTGGGGCTCGATCCGCTGATCGCGCAGGCGGTCGGCGCCAAGGAGCACGCGCGGACGCCGGCGATCCTGCGCGACGGCGTGAGCGTCGCGGTGCGCGCCGGCGCGCTCATCACGCTCGCGCTGTGCGCGATGCCGCTCCTGCTCGGCCTGGCCGGCGTCGAGGAGCCGGTCGCCGACGAGGCGCGCGTGTATGTCTACGCACGCGCGCTCGGGACCGTGCCGTTCCTGTGTCAGATCGCGTTTCGCTCGTTTCTCCAGGCGCACGGGCGCACGACGCCGCTGATCGTCGCCGTCGTCGTCGGCAACGTGATCAACGCGATCCTCGACTGGATCCTCGTGTTCGGCGACGCCGGGCTCCGCGATCTCGGGCTGCCCGCCGTGGGCCTGCCCTCGCTCGGCGCGATCGGCGCCGCGATCGCGACGACGTCGGTCACGGTCGGCACCGTCATCTACTACGCGCGCGCGGCCGCGGCGATCACGCGCACGCTGCCCGCGCCGGCCACGCCACCGCCACGCGCGATGCGCGACGTCGTGCGCATCGGCATGCCGATCGGGCTCCAGCTCTTCGCGGAGGTCGCGGCGTTCGCGCTCGCGGCGCTCCTCGCCGGCCGCCTCGGCGGCACGCCCGCCGCCGCGCACCAGGTCGCGCTCCAGCTCGCCAGCGTGCCGTTCTCCATCACCATCGGCATCGGCGCCGCCGCCGCCGTGCGCGTCGGGCTCGCCATCGGCGCAGGCGATCACGCCGCCGCGCGCCGGGCCGGGCTGACCAGCCTGATCCTCGGCGCGATCGTGATGTCCGCCTCGGCCACCCTCTTCGTCCTCGCCGCCGCGCCGCTGGCCGGCATCTTCACCGAGCGCCACGCGGTCATCGCCGCCGCCATCCCGCTGGTGCAGATCGCCGCCGTGTTCCAGCTCTCCGACGGCGCACAGGCCGTGGCCGCCGGTGCCCTGCGCGGCGCCGGCGACACGCGCGCCGCCTTCGTCGCCAACCTCTTCGGTCACTACCTGTTCGGGCTCCCGGTCGCGCTCGTCCTCGCCTTCGGGTTCGATCGCGGCGCGCCCGGCCTGTGGTGGGGGCTCTCCGCCGGCCTCACCGGCACGGCCGCCGCGCTCATCGCGCGCTTCCTGTGGCTCACCGCACGGCCGATCGCGCGCGCACAACGTCCTTGATCGCTCGCGCCACGCCAGTGGTAACAACGAGCCATGCGCCTCTCCGGAGCGGGGATTCTCGTAGCGACGACGACGACGCTCGCCGCCTGCGGCGGTGACGACGGTCCGCCGCCCACCGGCACGCCCGACGTCGAGGTGCTCGCCTACGGCTACGAGATCGATCTCGAGTCGCGCGCCGCGTGGTTCACGCACGTCGTGCACCCGCTCGCGCCCGGCAACTGCATCGCCCTGCCCTCGCGCGCCGCCGCGCTCGAGCTCGCGTCGGTGATGATCGGTGAGACGCCGGCCGTCGCCTCGTGGGACGGCGCCACGCTCACCGCGTGCATGCCGCCGGGCACCGGCTTCGACACCGAGCCCCTCACGCTCTCCGGACACATCACGCAGCAGCCGCTCGAGACGTGGGGCGGCTCGCAGGTCGGCTACTCGGTCACCAACGACGCCGCCGGCCAGCCGATGTTCTATCTGGTCTCGTGGGTCGAGGGCTGCGATCGCTTCGGGCCGTGCGACACGCGCCCCGGCACCTTCGCGAACTACCGCTTCACCGTGAACCACCGCGCCGGCGTGAAGGTGCTCTGCCCCGGCCGCGTCACGCCGGGCGAGATCACGACCACCTGCGACTTCGACTACGACGGCGGCCCCACGTACTCGACCTTCGGGTTCATCGCGAGCCCGTCGTGGACGCAGACATCGCTTGGCTCGTGGGGCGACGTCGCCGTCACGCTTCACGATCGCCCGGGCTCCGGCATCGCGCCGCTCATCGACAACGCGTTCCACGCCGGCTTCGTCGCGTGGATGGACGCCACCTTCGGCGCGTACCCGTACGGCGGCGAGCTGCGCGTCGCCACCGGCCCGACGTACTGGAGCGGCTTCGAGCATCCCGGCAACATCGTCCTCGACGACGGCCTCGATCGCCCGATGAGCTCGCTCTACGCGCGCCCGGTGGCGCACGTCCTCAACCACGAGATCGCGCACCAGTGGGCCGGCGACCAGACCACGCTCGCGGACACGTACGACTTCGTCTGGAAGGAGTCGATGGCCGAGTACCTCTCGTACGTCTACGAGGACGAGCACGGCGTCACGAGCGAAGGGCTCGTCACCGCGCGCGCGTGGAAGGCGTTCGCGCAGGGCGCCGCGTACTACCCGGTGCCCGAGGATGCGGAGCGTCCCACGCTCCTCGACTACTACGGCGAGGTCTACGGCCCGGGCCCGATGATCCTCTTCCGCCAGCTCGAGGTCCTGACCTCGCGGCAACAGGTCATCTCCGGGATCCGCGCGCTGCTCGGCACCGAGCGCGCGATCTCGGTCGACGACGTGCAGGCCGCGCTCGAAGCGTCGACCGGGCTGCAGCTCGATAGGTACTTCGATATCTGGGTGCGCGGCTCCGGCGCGCCCATGTGGCCGACCTTCCGCATCGAGATCACCGGCGCCGCGCCGTCGCAGAATGTCGTCGTCACCGAGACCACGCCCGGCGGCGTGCTCCACGGCTGCAACTTCGCCGTCGGGCTCAACGGTCCGAACGCGGAGAGCGCGAAGGTGAACATCACGCGCGGCGTCGACGGCGTTGCGGTCGCGACCGTTCCGACCGGCGTCACGTGGCCCGTGATGTCGACCGTGCTCGATCCCGATGCGCAGTGTCTTGCATTTCTCGCGACGACAACGGTAACGACAACGCGACATCCGCCTCGATGGAATCCGTGGCGAGGCTCACTCAGCTCACCGTGAGATAGCCAGGTCGAGCGTGATCTCGCGCGCCCTCGGGTAGAGCGCGAGCGAGCGCTGTGTTATCTCCGCCGGCAACCGCGGGAGGGACCCGCGAAGGAGCCTGGTCCATGCGAACTCTGCCTTCACGTAGCTTGTGGGTCGCCATCTGTGCGGCCACTGTCATCGGTCTTGCCGGTTGCCCCGGCGCGAAGATCCCCGGCCGTAGCAACGGCGTCGATCCGAACACCTGCGGCAACTACGCCGCGTCCGACGCCGGCCGCAAGCTGAAGGCGTTCCTCGAGGCGACCGTCCGCGTCGACACCGAGGCGCAGCGCCTGGTGAACATCATTGGCGAGAGCTGCGCGATCATGGGCCGCGAGCTCGGCATGGCCGACGGCGAGCTCAAGGGCGACCCGAAGGTCGTGTGCGACGCCGTCTTCGCGCGCCTCAACGACGACCTCAAGGTCTCGATCAAGGCCGACGCGAAGCTCAAGGTCGAGTACAAGCCGGCCGTCTGCACCCTCGATCTCAAGGCGCAGGCTTCGGCCACCGCGCAGTGCGAAGCGAAGGCCGAGGCTGACATCAAGATGACGTGCAACGGCGTCTGCCACGGCAGCTGCGACGGCACGTGCAAGGGCTCGGGCACCGCCGGCACCGGCGGCTCGGGCGGCAGCGGCGAGTGCAACGGCGAGTGCTCGGGCACGTGCAGTGGCTCGTGCGAGGGCTCGGCCGAGGTCGATGCGTCGGCCGAGTGCCGCGCGCAGGCCGAGGTGAACGCCTCGGTCGACATGCAGTGCACCGAGCCCGAGTTCACGGTCGAGGCCGAGGCGTCGGCCATCGTCGACGCCAGCAAGGCGGAGAAGGCGTTCTCGGCCATGCGCAAGGGCTTCCCGAAGATCTTCAGCGTCAAGGCGCGCCTCGAGCCGTTCGGCGCGGCGGTGAAGACCTGGGCGTCGACCGCGACCGGCCTCGCCTCGGCGGGCCGGGATCTGGCGAACTCGTTCAAGGATCAGGCGCTCTGCATCACGGGCCAGATCAAGGCCGCGGCGGACGCCGTCGCGCGCGTGAACGTGAACGTCGAGGTCTCGGTCGAGGTCTCGGCCTCGGCGTCGGGCTCGGCCGGCACGCGCTGATCTAGCTGCGTAGCATACCGACCCGTCGGGCCGCTTCGTCATGCGACGGAGCGGCCCTTTTGCTTTTGTTCCATCTGGAGTAAGAACCACCGCTCTTCGCTCCGCTCCGAGGCCCGCCATGAAGATGATCACCGAGTTCTCCACCACCGTGCTGCGCAAGGGCGCCGACACGCGCGCCGCCAAGATCGCCGAGGGCATCGCGCCCGAAGGGATGGTCGAGGCCATCGCCGCCGCGATGAACGTCCCGCCGGAGCGCGCGACGCGCCTGGTCGAGGCGCTCGATCTCGTCGGCAACGACGTGGACAAGATCCGCCTCGTGCGCGTGTTCCAGGGCGAGAAGGGCCCGCTCGGCTCGACGGCGGTCGGCGAGTTCCACTTCGCGGTCGATCGCGTCGTCGCGCAGGGCGGCCGTCGCGGCGGTCCTCGTCGCGACGATCGCGGCGGTGGGGGTCGCGGTCGCGATGATCGCGGCGGCGGCGGCGGTGGTCGCGGCGGCGGTGGTGGCGGTGGCGGCCCCGGGGGTGGTGGCGGCTTCGGCGGCGGTGGCTTCGGCGAGCGCCGCGGTCCCCCCAAGCCGCGTGGCCTCAGCAGCCTGGTCAACACGACCGAGAAGAAGCCCGAGACGGGCGACGACGATCGTCCCGCGCGCGGCGGCGAGGTTCCTCGCGCAGGCATCGGATGGGTGCTCACGGCGGCGCCGCGCGATCCGCGCGACCGCGGCAAGGGTCCTGGCCGTGGCGGTCCTCGTCGTGACGGCCGTGGCCGTGGTCCGGGGGGCCCGGGTGGCGACCGCGACGGTCGTGGCCGTGGTCCCGGCGGCGGCGGTGGCCCCGGCGGTCCGCGTCGCGAGTGGCGTGGCCCGGGCGGCCCTGGCGGCCAACCCGGCGAACAGACTGCGGGTCCGGGCGGTCCCGGCGGTCCGGGCGGCCCCGGCGGCCCCGGAGGTCCCGGCGGCCCTGGTGGTCCGGACGGCGAGCGCCGTGGGCGGCGCGGCGGCCGTGGCCGTGGTCCGGGTGGTCCCGGCGGCCCGGGTGGTCCGGGCGGTCGCGGCCCGGGTGGGGGTGGCCCGCGTGGTCCCCGTCCATTCGACGCCGCACACCCTGCTCAGAGCGGCCAGCCGAATGGGATGAATCCGGCGGTCGCGGGCGACGTCCAAGCTGCCACGGAGGCGCCTGCGACTTCCGCCACAGCGCCTGACGACGCCGCGAAGTCCTGAACGCACGTAGCGCAAAGCACGTAGCGCAAAGCACGCAACGCGACGTCGTCACCGCTGTCGGAACCTTGTCGGACCCTCGCGGTCTAGTCCCGGTACACTGAGCATGCGGAGGCTTCCCATGACGACCCCCTCGCGCCGTCTATTCTTGTCGCTCCCTGTCGCGCTCGCCCTCGCGTTCGGAGTTTCCGCGCGAACAGCGGACGCGGATCTCTCGAAGAAGGTCATCGCGGCCTTCAAGGGCAAGATCCTCGTCACGCAGGCGCCGCTCGAGATGCAGGGCGACGACAAGACCACGATCGCCGGCTTCAAGAAGCAGTCGCTCACCGAGGTGAAGTCGCACCAGGGCGCCGACGACGTGCCCACCTGGGTCTTCACGTACAACGCGTTCCTCAACAAGACGGGCGCGTCGTCGCTGAGCTTCGACTTCTACGAAGGCAACGACTACAAGGCCAACAAGGATCTCACGGGCGTCGATCCCAAGATGACCGTCCTCCAGGGCGATATCGAGATCACCGAGGACGACAACATCACCAAGGGCAAGACGTACACGCTCAAGCTCACGGGCAAGGTCAAAGGCAAGGACGTCGTCTTTGCGACCGGCTCCGTGAAGATGAACTGATCTGAGCTGCAGCGGGGGGGGCCGGCTGCGGTGTCCGCGGACGCGGTCAGGTCGACGCGAGCGCGGCGCGAGCGGCGGCGACGACGGCATCGACCGTGAGGCCGAGGTTCTCGTAGAGCACCTCGCCGGGCGCCGACGCGCCGAAGCGATCGAGGCCGACGACCTTGCCGTGGGAACCGACGATGTCGCCCCAGCCGAAGGTCACGCCCGCCTCGACGGCGACGCGCGCCTTCAGCGACGGCGGCAGCACGCTGTCCTTGTACGCGGCGTCCTGCTGCGCGAACAGCTCCCAGCACGGCATCGACACCACGCGCGCCGCGACACCCATGCTCGACAGCTGCTTCTGCGCGTCGATCGCGAGCGAGACCTCCGAGCCGGTCGCAACGATCACCACGGAGGCCGGACCGTCCGAATCCCGGACGACGTACGCGCCGCGGTGGACCGGCGACGTCGGCGATGACACCACGGGGAGGTCCTGGCGCGAGAGCACGAGCGCGACCGGGCCGTCCGTCCGCTCCATCGCGAGCTTCCACGCCGCCGCGGTCTCGTTGGCATCCGCCGGGCGCACCACCCACAACCCGGGCATCGCGCGCAGCGACATCAGGTGCTCGACGGGCTGGTGCGTGGGGCCGTCCTCGCCGAGACCGACCGAGTCGTGCGTCCACACGTACGTGACCGGCAGGTGATTGAGCGCCGCGAGGCGCACCGCCGGCCGCATGTAGTCGCTGAAGACGAAGAACGTCGACGCGAACGGGCGCACGCCGCCGTGATAGGCCATGCCGTTGCAGATCGCGCCCATCGCGTGCTCGCGCACGCCGAACCGCAGGTTGCGCCCCGCGCCATTCCGATCGAAGTCGCCGCCGGGAACGATCGTCTTCGTCGACCCGCCGAGGTCGGCGTCGCCGCCGAACAGCCACGGCACCTTGGGCGCGAGTGCGACCATCGCCTTGCCCGAGGCCGTGCGCGTCGCGAGCGACTCGCCGTCCTTCCACGTCGGCAGCGCCGCATCCCAGCCCGCCGGCAACGTGCCCTTCTGCGCCGCTTCCCAGAGCACCGCCAGGTCCGGGTGCGCCGCGCGCCACGCCTCGTACCGCGCGCGCCAGGCTGCGTGCGCCGCCGCGCCGCGCGTCTTGATCGCGCCGTAGTGCTCGCGCACCTCGTCGGGCACGAGGAAGTGCGCGTCGGGATCCCAGCCAAGCTGCTTCTTGGTCGCCGCGACCTCGTCCTTGCCGAGCGGCGAGCCGTGCGCGCCCGCCGTGCCCGCCTTCTTGGGCGAGCCGAACCCGATCGTCGTGCGCACGCAGATCATCGTCGGGCGCGCGGTGTCGGCCTTGCCCTCCTCGATCGCGCGGTGGATCGCCTCGATGTCGCGATCGCCGTCCTCGACGCGCAACACCTGCCAGCCCATCGCCGCGTAGCGCGCCGCGACGTCCTCGCTCATCGCGAGCGACGCCGGGCCATCGAGCGTGATCTGGTTGTCGTCGTACAGGCAGATGAGCTTGCCGAGCCCCAGGTGCCCGGCGAGCGACGCCGCCTCCTGCGCCACGCCCTCGACGACGTCGCCGTCGCTCACGAGCGCGTACGTGAAGTGATCGACGATCGTATGTCCCGGCCGGTTGAACAGGTTCGCCAGGAACCGCTCGGCGATCGCCATGCCTACCGCGTTGGCGTGGCCCTGCCCCAGCGGACCGGTCGTGCTCTCGACGCCGGGCGTGAGGTGCCACTCCGGGTGGCCGGGCGTGCGCGAGCCCCACTGCCGGAAGTTCTTCAGCTCGTCGAGCGACAGGTCGTAGCCCGCCGTGTGCAGGAGCGCATAGAGCAGCATCGAGCCGTGACCGGCCGACAGGATGAAGCGATCGCGATCGGGCCACATCGGCGCGGTCGGATCCACCACGAGATGGCGCTGCCACAGCGTGTACGCCATCGGCGCGGCACCGAGCGGCAGGCCAGGATGGCCGCTGTTCGCTTTCTGCACGGCGTCGATCGACAGCGTGCGAAGCGTGTTGATGGCGAGGCGGGCAACGTCGGCGGCGGCGGCGCTCATCGGCGCGGAACGTATACCACCGGGGTGATCACCAGGTAGGCTCCGCGCAGAAGGAGAACGACGATGAACCGCACTGCAAATGCTGTCTGGCGTGGCTCGGGTCCGGAGGGTACGGGCGAATTGACCACGCAATCCAAGGCACTGAAGGCGCTTCCCTACTCCGCGAAGCTCCGCTTCCAGAACGAGGACGGCACGCTCGGCACCAATCCCGAGGAGCTGATCGCCGCCGCACACGCGGGTTGTTTCTCGATGGCGCTGGCGTTCCAGCTGACCAACAACCAGACGCCGCCCGAGTCGATCGAGACCGAAGCGAGGCTCGAGCTCGTGAAAGGCGACGCCGGCTGGAGCATCCCGTCGATCCACCTGGTGACGACTGCGAAGGTCTCCGGGATCGACGACGCGAAGTTCCAGGAGCTCGCCGCGACCGCCAAGGCCAACTGCCCGGTCTCGAAGGTGCTCGCGGGCGCCTCCATCACGCTCAGCGCGACGCTTCTCGTATAAGCTCGCCCCGATGACGGGGAAGCTCTTGGTCTCGACCATCGCAGCCAGCGTGCTGCTCTCGTGTGGCGGTGGTGGGAAGGGGAAGCCGGCGACGCCGGGACCGGGCTCCGGCTCGGATGTCGCCACGGCTCCGGCGGGCGGAGGCGGTGGAGGCGGTGGAGGTGGCGATGCTGGTGGCGGCGCTCCTGCCGTGCCGCCTGCGCCGCCCGCGCCCGTCGATCACGAGCCCGAGCTGTTCCAGCCGCCGATCTCCGGCGTGGGCGTGGGCCAGACCGTGTCGTTCGCGACCACGGCGATCGATCAGGACCTCGACGACATCGCCGTCACCGTGACGTCGATGCCCGCGTCGGCGACGTTCGACGCGGTCACGCAGACCGTCACGTGGAAGCCGGGCAAGGAAGACCTGAAGGCGAAGAAGGGCGTGTTCACGCTCTCGGTCGCCGACCTCTCGCATCCCGGCACGGTGCGCGCCGTCGAGTGGCAGTTCCCGGTCGGCGCCAAGAAGGCGCCGGTCGCGGTCGCGCCGCGCGCGTCGGACGCCGCCGAGGTGCTCTTCACGATCCGCGAGCCCAAGCGCGTCGAGGCAACGGCCAAGGCCTATCCGTTCGACGCCATGCTCGTGCTCGGCGCGCAGATGATGCGGCCGTCGATGGCGCCCGACGCCGTCGCCAAGCTGGCCAAGCCCGACAAGAAGGCGCTTTTCAAGTCGTTCCTGAAGGGCATGGCCGCGACGCACCAGAACCCGCGCCTCGATCCCGACGCGAAGGAGTTCGACAAGAAGTCGTTCGGCAACCCCGCCGACTGGAAGCTCGTCGTCGTGCGCCCGCGCATGGACAAGAAGTTCCACGAGCTCCGCCTCGTCTACCAGGCCGTGAAGGCGCCCGAGCCGGTGTTCGCGATGTTCCGCGTGCGCCCGGTGCAGGACAGCCCGACGCTTCCGCCCGAAGCCAAGGCCGAGAACAACAAGATCATGGCCGAGCTGTTCGCCGGCGCGTTCTTCGACACGTCGGGCGCGATCGATCCGAAGCTCGTCAAGGATCCCAGGGCGCACGGCAAGGCGGTCGCCGGGTTCGTGAAGGCGGTGCTCTCGTACAAGGGCACCACGCCGTGGGCGACGTCGGGCTTCATCGCGCTGCCGACCGAGGCGCGGATGGGTGGCGGCTCGGCGCGCAACGCGGACGGCGGCTACAAGTCGGGTGACGGCTGGGCGTGGAGCGTGATGAAGCCGATGCCGGGCGCCGACGGCGCCGCGCAGGCGTACGTGAACGTCGGCATCCCCGGCTTCTGGACGCAGGCCGTGCCGTCGCCCGACAAGAAGGCGTGGATCGGCAAGTGCGCGCCCGCCTTCGATCCCGACGACAAGAGCCACACGCCAGGCTGGGAGGTCCTGTGCCGCAAGGCGCTCGGCTTCGTCGATCTGCCGGCGCAGGTCGACGGCAAGGTCGCCACGGCGAAGATCGACACGGTCACGATGTTCAAGGCGCACAAGCTGGGCCCGTCGGTGAAGCTGCTCCCGCTCGAGGACGGGCGTCGCGATCACGGCGAGGAGAACGGCATGACCTGCTCGCAGTGCCACATCCGCAACTTCGGCGTGCGCGACTACGGCGACGCCGCAACCGCCGATCCGTCGGCGGGTCTCCCCAAGGCGCCCAACCGCGCCCTTCCGACGCTCAACTTTCAGATCATCCCGACCCACACGTGGGAGGCGTTCACGCTCGAGTTCATGCAGGACCAGGAGTGCAAGACCAAGAAGCACCTCGAGCTCGCGCTCGGCAAGGCGCCGCAGCTGACCTGCGCGCTCGCCGACGCAGCCGCGCCGCGCGTGAACGCGCCGCTGCCGTCTCCCGTCGTCGCGTATCCGTAAGATGGCCGAGCCAGCGACCACCGAGAAGAAGAAGCCGGCGAAGGCCAAGCTCCCCGTCGTCGAGGGCGACAAGCCGGCCAAGGCGGCGGGCAGTGACAAGCCGGCCAAGGGTGGCAAGGCCGCGAAGGTGAAGGCCGGCGGCTGGGCCGCCTTCACGGACGCTGGATCTGCGCCGAAGCACATCGTCGCGGCGCGCGTCGTGCTCGTGCTCGCGCTGTGCGCGACGGTGCCCACGCTCCTCGGCGTGCGCCACGGCAACCGCATCCTGTGGACGATCGCGATCGCGTCGTTGCCGCTGTTCTGGGTCGTTGCCGGCTATCACGTGTGGCGGCGCATCTGCCCGCTCGCCGTCGCCGGTCAGCTCGGTCGCCTCGTCGGGCGCCCCGGCACCAAGAAGGTCGAAGGCTGGCTCGCGGAGAACTACCTGTTCCTGCAGGTCGGGCTGATGCTGGTCGGGCTCACGCTGCGCCTGGTCGCCACCAACGGCAGCGCGTACTGGCTGTCCGGGTTCCTCATCACCGTCGTGGTCGCGGCCGCGATCGTGAGCTTCATCTACGGCGGCAAGACCTGGTGCAACTTCATCTGCCCGGTCGGCGTCGTCGAGAAGATGTACACCGAGCCGGCGCGCGCGGCCGGCGGCAAGAACGAGATGAACAGCCAGTGCGCGCCGTGCGTGGCGTGCAAGAAGCACTGCCCCGACATCGATCTCGAGCAGGGCTACTGGAAGGAGCTGCCCGACCGCGGGCGCATCGTGTACTTCGCGTGGCCCGGCATCGTGGTCGCGTTCTACGTCTACTACTGGCTCTACGCCGGAAGCTGGGACTACTACTTCAGCGGATCCTGGGCGTACGAGCGCACGCAGCCGCAGACCTGGCTCGACGACGGCTTCTACTTCCTCGGCGGGATCCCGCGCGTGGTCGCGGCGCCGCTCACGCTGATCGCGTTCGGCGCGGCGTCGATGGCGTTCTTCGTCGTGCTCGAGAAGCTCTTGTGGAAGCACAAGTTCGGCAAGGGCAAGGCCGACGGCTCGACGGACGCGCAGGACCAGACCGACGCGCGGCTGCTCCTGCGCCACCGGCTGCTCGCCGTGGCCGGCTTCACGGCGTTCGTGGCGTTTTACTTCTTCGCCGGGCAGCCGTCGCTGCGGCGCCTGCCGGAGTGGGCGGTGCGCGGCGTCGGTGCGGTCGTCATCTTCGCGGCGGCGGCGATCTTCTTCCGCCGCTTCCACCGTCAGGAAGCCGAGTACGTGCAGGAGAAGTTCGCGCAGAAGATCTTGAAGAAGTGGGAGTGGGGCGACGCGCCGCCGTCGGATGACCTCAAGGACATCTACCTGCTCCACACCGAGCGCACCAAGCAGCGCGAGTCACGCCTGCGCGCGTACAAGGAGACGGTGCGCGAGCTCGTCGCCGACGGGCTGGTGACGCGCGCCGAGCTGGTGATCCTCGACAGCCTGCGCGCGCAGCTCGGCATCAGCGACAAGGATCACCAGAAGGTGATCGGCGAGCTGTCGGGGGAGGAGAAGCAGCTCTTCGATCCGGCGTACCAGGGCTCGGTCGAGCAGCGGCTCAAGGGCCAGCAGTACCGGAAGGAGCTCGAGCGGCTCGTCGTCGAGGCGGCGCGTACGGGCGGCGCGGCGGCGTCGCCGGGCGCGGTCAGCGCGCTGCGCGGCGAGTACGGCATCTCCGACGACGAGCACGCCGCCGAGATGGCGCGCATCCTGGGCGACGACGGCCCGGTGGTCGGCTTCGTGCGCGAGGAGATCGCCGAGATCGTGAAGCTCGGCGCCGCGGCGCGCGCGACCGAGGCGCCGGAGCTCCGCGAGGCGGCGAATCAGGAGTCAGCCACGGTCAGCTTCGTCGGGCACCTGACGCGGTGGCGCGGCACGGAGCACGCGGGACGCGCGCTCGGGTTGCTGGGCGCGATCGCGAATCGTCCGGAGATCGCCGAGGCGCGCGAGGCGCTGGCGACGCGACCGCGCGCGTCGGTGGCGATCGTGTCGGCGCTGCGAGGGACGGCGCCCGACGAGCTCCTGCGTGCGCTCATCGCGGCGCTCGAGGGGCTGTGGAGCAGCCAGGCCGCCGCGTTCGAGCCCGCGCCGTTCCTGGCGCTGTGCGCCGATGCCTCGCGCTACGTGCGCGCGGCGGTGGCGATCGTGCTCTCGCGCTTCGACGACGATGCCTCGCGGGGCGCGCTGGTCGCCGCGTTCGACGACACCGACGCGATCGTGCGTCAGGCCGCGGTGCGCGCGCTCGGCGCCCGCAGCCGCCTCACGCGCGAGCTGTTGCAGAAGGCGCTCGCCGACAAGGAGCCGATGGTGCGCTCGACGGCGGTGCGCGCGGTCTCGGGCGGCACGTCGGGCGAGTACCCGGCCGCCGGCGATCCCGAGGTGATGGCGCAGACGGTGAAGGGCGTCGGCAACGCCGGCGTGTTCGCCACGCTCGACGCCAACGCGCGCGTCGAGACGCTCACGGAGATCGAGAAGCTGGTCCTCTTGCGCCAGGTCCCGATGTTCGCGGAGCTCGCGCCCGATCAGCTCGAGGACCTGGCCGAGGTCGTCGTCGAGCGCCACTTCCAGCCCGGCTCGGACCTGTGTCGCGAGGGCGACGCCGGCGACGCCGTGTTCCTGCTCGTGAAGGGCAAGGTGAAGGTGTTCACGGGCGGCGGTGGCGATGGCCGCCCCGAGCGCGTGCTGAGCGAGCTCGGCCCGGGCGCGTGCATCGGCGAGATGGCGGTGTTCGATGCGGCGCCGCGCTCGGCGACGGTGCGCGCCACGGAGCGGACGCGGTCGCTGACACTCCCGGGCGACGACTTCAAGGGACTTCTGAACCAGCGCCCGGAAATGTCGCAGGTCATCATCGCCGAGCTCGTGCGGCGCATGCGCGGCCTCATGGCGAAGTGAATCTGCGGCGGCCTCGTGTTACGTTCGGGGCGATGAACGGGGCAACCAAGACGATCTGGAAGACCGTCGTGTTCGCGGGTGCCATGCTCGGCACTGCTGCGTGCGGCGGAAAGAAGGCCGAGCCGACGACGCCGGCCGCCACCGACACCGCCACCGAGGAGACGGCCGCGCCGCCCGACGAGACGGCGACCGACACGGCCGATCCGTGCGGCGGCGATCCGTGCGCCGCGGATCCGTGCGCCGATCCGTGCGGCGGACGCCCGCGCGGCGTCAGCGACGAGGGCGACACCGGTCGCGGCTTCATCCTGTCGTGAGCTCGCAGGTGACCGCGATCGACGACGTTCGAGAAGACTTGTTCGATCCGGTCAGCGAGTGGTGGCTCTCCGGCACGCCGCTCGAGGCCGAGCACCAGCGCCTCATGCGGAGGCGCAACGTGCCCATTCCGTGGGAGCAGTCGACGGTGAGCGCGCTCGCGCCCGCCGAGCGGCAGCGTCTGGCGGAGACGTGGCAGCGTCGGTCGGCCGCCGAGTACCTGGCGGTGTCGACGTTCGCCGTGCTCGCGATCGACCTGGTCGCGGCAGGGGCGCCCGCCGACGTCCTCTCCTTGTGCATGCGCGCCGGCATCGACGAGGTTCGCCACGCCGAGCTGTGCCTGCGCATGATCGAGATCTACGGCGGCAAGCGCGTGATGCCGCCGCCGGGGATGTCGAGCCTGCCCGACGACCCGGAGCGGCCCAAGCTGCA
>DATLEB010000288.1:0-4248 GCA_035525615.1 Kofleriaceae bacterium
CGGATCCCGAGACGCAGATCGCGCATCGCGGGAACCGGCTCGTGCTCTTCGACGTGTCGGCCGGCTCGCTGCACCAGATCCGCGAGGTGACCGCGGGAGCGCGCATCTCGCTCGCCGGCTGGTTCCGCTGATGCTCGCGCCCTACCTGCTGCTCGACGCGACGCCGGAGTTCCTCCGCGAGACGATGAGCCAGGCGCCGCTGCCGTCGGTGGTGCTGCCGGACGCGATCGACGCGGCGACCGCCGCCGACCTGCGCGCGCGGCTCGAGGCGTCGGAGCTCGCGGCATACGCGCTCGCCGATCGCGGCCGCTACCACTACAGCGACACGCTCGTCGTCGACGAGCTGTGGGAGCCGCTGGGCGCGCTCGCGGCGAGCGTGGCGGAGGCGCCGGTCGCGCTCGTGCGCGCGCGCTGGATCCGCCAGCGCCGCGGCGACTACAGCCTCGTGAAGGACGACTCGTACACGCGGCCGAACGGCCGGCATCTCGAGCTCGCGCTCGATCTGTCGAGCGGCAACAGCGGCGAGGCGGACATCGTGTACGTCGACGGCACGGCGGCTGTGCCGGTGCCGCAGGTCGGCGGCGTCATGAGCATCGTCGACCGCCGGGGGAGCACGACGCGGTACCTGCGGCCGCCCACGATCCGCGGAGTGGCGGCCGGCGGCTTCGACGTGGTCCGATTGTTTCTGCAGTTCCAGCTGGTTACAAACTAGGAGTTGCCAGAATTTAAACGTGTTATAGATTCATAACACGTTCAAGATGGGACTCCTCGACGAGCACAAGTCCGAGCGCCGCGCGCGCATCCTCGCCAGCGCGCGGCAGCAGCTCGCGAAGCACGGCTACGACGGCCTGACCATGCGCGACCTGGCGCAGGCGGCGCGCGTCTCGGTGCCGACGCTCTACAACCTGTTCGGCGGCAAGGACGCGATCCTCGCCGCGGCGATGGCGGAGTCGGTCGAGCGCGTCGCGTCGCTCGCGGTGCCGGCCGACGTCTCGTTCTTCGGGCGCGCACGCATCGGGTTCGACGCCGGCATGGCGATGATCGCGGACGCGCCGGAGTTCTACCGGAAGTTGATCCCGCTGTTCATGACGTCGCCCGACGCGCAGCCGATCCGGCATCGCACGGAGCTCGGCTTCGTCGCGCTCATGACCGCGAACCTGATGGCGGCGCGCGAAGCCCGGCAGCTCGCCGAGTGGGCCGACCCGCGCGTCGTCGCCGGGCACATGTGGGCGCAGTACATGGCGGCGTTCCTCCACTGGGGCACCGGCGGGTGCAGCCTCGAGGACTTCCGCACCATCGCGCTCTCCGGCATCTGTCACTTGCTCCTCGGCGCGGCCCGCGGCCGCTTTGCCGAGGAGGTCAGCGCCACGCTCCGCGAGCTGGCGCCGCACATGGCGGCGCTCGCCGATGCCACCTCTCGAACCCAGGAGCCCCACCATGCCCGCACCCGTTCCGCCGACTCAGATTGACGGGATCGATCTCTCGCCGCTGCCCACCGGTCACCTGCTGCCGCCGCGCGCGTTCGTCTCGCCGACGGTGTTCGACGCGGAGGAAGCTGCGGTGTGGGGGCGCGCGTGGGTACACGTCGCCGACGTCGGCGATCTGCGCGAGCGCGGCGACTACGTCGCGGCGACGATCGGCCAGACGCCGGTGGTGGTGCTGCGCGATCGCGACAGCGGCGAGCTGCGCGGCTACGTGAACGCGTGTCGCCATCGCGGCGCGCAGCTCGTCGAGGGCAAGGGCCGCTGCGAGAAGCAGCTGAAGTGTCCCTATCACGGGTGGAGCTACGGCCACGACGGGCGGCTGATCGGCGTGCCGTACCGCGAGACCGAGTTCGCGGGCTGTGACCTGAGCGCGATGGGCTTGCTCCCCGTGCGCGTGGGGACCGTCGGCCCGCTGGTGTTCGCGACGCTCGACGAGCACGCGCCGTCGCTGGCGGAATGGACCGGCACGCTGAGCGCGGATTTCGCGGCGGCGGGCGTGACCGAGTGGAAGCTGGGCTGGGAGCTCACGTACGAGGTGGACGCCAACTGGAAGCTCTTCGTCGAGAACGCGAACGACGGCTACCACATCCCCGTGGTGCACGACGTCTTGCTGGATCTGCTGAAGCAGGAGAACGGGCAGACCACGCTCGAGCCGCACGGCGCGTATTCGTGGGCGAAGATCAACCCCGCCTACGTGCCGCCAGGCGAGGATCCGGACGCGGCACGCATCCGGTTCGGCTGCGTGTTCCCGAACTTCATCCCGGTGCTGTCGCCGGTCGATCTGACGTACATGCGCGTGGATCCCGTGGCACCCGGCAGGTTCCGGCTGTTCGTGCGCAGCTATGACGAGCCGACGAAGGGGGCGCCGCTGCGCGAGCTGCGCCGGGCTGCGTTCGAGCGCACGACCGATCAGGACATCGCCGTCGTGAAGAAGGTGCATCGCGGGCTGCACGCGGCGGGCTTGCCGGCGGGCATCCACGCGAGCCAGCTCGAGGCGCGCATCGGGCACTTCGAGCAGCTGTGGGTGACGGCCATGGCGCAGTCGGTCGGCGGGATGCGCCCCGGGCAGGCCGCGCTTGCCATGGTGCGATGACGCGTCATCCTTGCGCCGCCATGGCGAAGGATGGATCGGGTCTGGGCTCGGGTCTGGGTGATCGTTGCAAGGGGTTCGAGGCCGCGGAGGCGGGCCGGCGCGCCGTGCGCGGACAGCCGCTCGTCGCGCGGCTCGACGGTCGCGCGTTCCATACGTTCACGCGCGATCTCGCGCGGCCGTACGAGCGCGGCATGTCGATGGCGATGATCGAGACGGCGAGGTTTCTCGTCGAGGAGACGCGCGCGCTCGTCGGCTACACGCAGAGCGACGAGATCACGCTCGCCTGGTACGAGGCGGAGGGCTCGGTGTCCGAGTACCTGTTCGACGGGCGTTTCCAGAAGCTGGCGTCGGTGCTGGCCGGCATGGCGTCGGCGAGGTTCTGCCAGCTGTGCGTCGAGCACCTGCCCGGCAAGGTGGCGGAGACGCCGCACTTCGACGCGCGCGTGTGGCAGGTGCCGACGCTGGCCGATGCGATGGACGTGTTCGTGTGGCGCGAGGACGACGCGACCAAGAACAGCATCACGATGGCGGCCGGGGCCTACTACAGCGATCGGGAGCTGGACGGCAAGAACGGCGACGTGAAGCGGGAGATGCTGCGCGCGAAGGGCGTGGAGTGGAGCGAGCTGCCGAGCTTCTTCCAGCGCGGCACGTACCTGCAGCGGCGCACGAGCGAGCGCGAGCTGACGGCGGAGGAGCGTGCCCGGATTCCCGAGGCGCACCGGCCGGCGGAAGGCGCGACGTTCAAGCGCACGCAGGTCGTGACGCTGGAGATGCCGCCGGTGCGGACGGTTGCGAACCTGGCGGCGGTGCTGTTCGAGCGTGCCGAGCCGATCGCGCGAGGCGCCTGATCAGTACGGCGAGCTCGGCGGCTTGGCCTTGGTCTCCGCAGCCACGTGCGGCCGCGACGACTTGTGGCGGATGAGCATGCGCCTGCCGTTCTTGACGACGCGCAGCGTGTCGTCGAAGACGGCGCCGTTCCACGTCACGCGGGCGGTGACCTCGAAGTCGCTGTCGGTGATTGGAGCGATGGTGACGATCTCCCACTGCAGGTCGTCGTGATGGGAGAGCCATCGCGTTAGCGCGGGCGCGAGCTTCTGCGTCTTCGGCGTGCCCGCGGCGTCGATAGACACGACGCGCGCGTCTCGCGTCCAGAGCGCGCGCACGGCCTTGGCGTCACCGGCGGCGAGCGCCGTGAAGTGCTGCTCGATGACCGAGCGCGTATCGGCGGTGCGCCGCGCGAGCATGTCGGCGCGCGCCGCGGTGCGCGCATCGGTGCGCGAGTCGGTGACGGGTGTGGTCGGCTTCGCGAGGGCGGCGGTGGGCGTGGCGGCGAGGAGGGAGAGCGAGAGGATCGCGGTGAGGGAACGTGCAAGCAGGCGGGGCATCGAAGTCTCCTTGGTGGCGGTTCGTCGTGTTCGGTTCGGTTCGGCGGGTTGTCCGCGTTCATTGCGAGAACGCAGCCGGGCGTCGACCGGCGCACGAAATCGCACCGTCTGCCCGGAATCGCGCAAGTGCGCGCCACCAGGCCGAAACCGAAACCGAAGCCGGGGCGGAGGCCCCGGCAGGGCTCACGCCAGGCTGCGCACGAGCCCGAAGAGCACGCCGCCGAGCCGTTGGCGACCAGCTCGGCGGGGTGAGCTCCGCGTCGCCGGCGTAGCCCCACGCGGCGAC
>DATLEB010000291.1:0-6640 GCA_035525615.1 Kofleriaceae bacterium
GAGACCGTCATGTTCACTGCTCACGAGATCGCCATGCAGCTCATCCGCGCCATGCGCCCCATCGTCGAGGCCGTGCAGCCTCGCGACAAGGACCTCGCCAGCCAGATGCGGCGCGCCGTCACGAGCGCCGCGCTCAACACCGCGGAGGGCGGCCGCCGCGCCGGCGGCGACCGGCTTCACGCCTTCCGCATCGCCGCGGGCGAGGCCGCCGAGGCGCTCACCGCGGCGCGGATCGCCATCGAGTGGGAGTACGCACCCGCCTCGTACCTGCCGCCGGTCGCCGCCCTCGAGGACCGGCTCCAGGCGGTGCTGTACCGCCTCCGCAACCCCCGGCGGTAGCGGGTCGGCGGCCCGCGCCGCCCACATGGGCGGCTTCGAGGCCGAAACCGAAACCGAAACCGAAACCGAAACCGAAACCGAAACCGAAACCGAAACCGAAACCGAAACCGAAACCGCTAGAACATCCAGCCGACGTCGAGGCCGAAGCCGAGCACCGTCTTCCGCTCCGTCGGCAATCTCCCGGCCGCGTCGCGCTCCACGGCGCCGCCGATTCCGCCGATCGCCGTGACGACGAGACCGCGCCATGGCGTCAGCCGATATCCGAGCTCGGCGCGCGCACCGGCCACGACCGTGCTGCCGATGTGGCGCTCGTCCATCCCCGACATCGACAGGCGCGAGGTCCCGAGATCCACACGCGCGCCGTAGAACCAGCCGGTGCGATCCAGTCCGGCGACCGCGTTCCACTTCGCGCGGCCCCGCCAGTACTTCCGATATTCCGCGGCGACACCGACCCGCACCGCGTCGTAGTCGCCCGCCGCCGTCTGCCGAACGTTCGCCGAGACCACGAGACCGACGCGCGGCGCCACGCCTCGCTCCACGCCGACCTCGAGACCGGCGTGCCCGTCGATCGACGGAATGGCGACCCACGCCGCATTCTTCGGTTCGGGAGCCGGCTGCGCGGCCGCGAAGCGAGCGCCCGCGCACACCACCACCACAACCGCCGCCGCCACCCTCAGCACCGCCACCCTCACCGCCCCGAAGCGTGCCGTGTTCATCGCGCACCTCCGATCGTCCGATCCAGGAAATCTACCATCGCGATCCACGACTCCGCGGTGTCCGTCGACGTCACGATCAGGTCGTACCTCCCCGCCGCCGTGTCGCGATTGATCAGATGGCCGCCGCCCGGGATCGAGAACAGCTCCGCCTGCCCGCCCACCGCCTCGAGCGCGTCGCGCATGTGCTCCGAATGCTCGATCCCCGCGAACCAATCCTCCTCACCGTGCACGAACAGAAATGGCGGCAGCGCGCCGCCGCCCGCCGCCGCAGCCTCGGCCGCCGCGTCCACGTACGTGATCGGCGACGCCGCGTCCCAGAGCTCGGGCACCTCCGCCTTCTTCCCGCCGACGAAATCCACGACCGCCTCCGCCTCCGGAAACAACCACATGTCCTCCGGCCCCGCGCCACTCACCACCGCCGCGGGGGGCGCGATTCGCACACCACCACCACCACCACCACCACCACCACCAGCGACGGCAGCCTCGCAATCCGGCTGGTGCATCGTACCCGCCGTCGCCACTCCCACCATCGACGCCAGGTGTCCGCCCGCGGAGTAGCCGTACGTCGCGATCCTCTCCGGATCGACGCCCCACTCCGCCGCATTCGCCCTCAGATACGCCAGCGCGCAGAGCGAGTCCTGCACCGCCGCCGGATACTGCCCCGCCGGCACCAGCCGATAGTCGATGTTCATCACGACATAGCCCGCGCCCGCCAGCCGCTCCGACGCCGCCGCCATCGAGCTACGATCGAAGTGTCGCCAGCCACCGCCGTGGATCGCCAGCACGGCCGGCCACCCGCCGGGAGGAGCCTCGCTCGCCGGCGCCGGCAGGTACACGTCGGCCGCCGTCGCCGCGAACCGATCGTCGTAGGAGACGCCGACAACCTTCTCGATCTCGCCACAGCCGGTGCCAACCTGCGTCCACAGGGTGAGAACCAGGGGCCACGCTCGACCACGCATGAACGTCATGTTCGGTCATCACAGCAACCGGCGCGCCAACCAACCAGGTCGTATATTCCTCCGATGCAGCGCCCGCTGCGCCTCCTCACCCTCGCGACGCTCGCCGTCGCCGTCGCCCTCGCCGCGCCGGCGTGCGACTCGCACCTCGACGCCAAGGTCGGCGGCGCGCTCCTGCCGCAGGCACTCGACGTCGTTCCCGCCGGCGACGGCCCCACCGTCGTGGTCCTCCCCGGCACGCCGGCGCCGACGTTCGCCGCCGGCCCCGTGAAGCTCGCGATCGATCACGCGGTTCCGTGGAGCGAGCTCGGCCCGCTGCTCGCCGCCGCCGACAAGGCCGGCGCGCAGCCCACCCTGCTCGTCGGGCAGCGCAACCGCATCCGCGGCTTTCGCCTCTCCGACGAGCTGAAGGACGAGTACACGCTCCGCTTCCGCCCGACGTCCGCCGGCAGGTTCTGCCTCTCGCCTCCGGGGACGCGCGAGGCCTACTGCGTCGAGACCGGGACGCGCCGCCACGTCAGCGCCATCTACGTGCGCGAGGCCGTGCAGAAGGCGGTCGCCGAGTACGGCATCATGCAGGCCTGGGTCGTCCCCGACGCCGACACGCGCTGGGGCGATATCGTCCGCACCATCGACGGCGCCCGCACCTGCTGCAAAGAGCCATTCCGCGTTGCAGTTTCGCGCTGACTGGCGCTAAAGGTGATGTTGGCATGTCCGGTTCTGGCCCCCCAGGAACTGACGAAGAGATTCGCGCGACGACGCCTCTTCGCGACGACGCCACGCCGCTGCCGCATGCCGACGGGACCGCCGAGGTCGTCCTCTTCGACGCCGAGCAGGCCGCCGACATCACCCAGGAGATCCGCGCGGTCGCGGAGGCGCGTGCCGACGAGGACACCGGCCCGATGCCGCTCATCGAGCCGCCGACCGACAGTCCGCGGCAGGCCACCGAGCCGCCCGCCGGCGACGAGCCCCTCACGGTCGAGGAGCTGCGTGACGCCTGGGGCGTGCTCGACATCCACGAGCGCCTCGACGGCCTCCGCCTCCTCCCGCGCGAGGACGCCGAGGAGTTCTTCATCTCGGCGCACGCCAATGACCAGACCGACGTGGTGCTGGCCATGCGCCCGGGCGAGCAGCGCGCGTGGATGCGCCTCCTCGAGCCGGACGACGTCGCCGACGTCATCCAGTCCGCCCCCGAAGATCAGCGTCCGCGCCTGCTCGGGCTCGTCGATCGGCTGACCCGCAAGGAGGTCGAGGCGCTCCTCGCGTACGAGGAGGACGAGGCCGGCGGCCTCATGAACACGCGCTACGCCCGACTGCGCCCGCAGGCGACCGTCGACGAGGCGCTGTCGTACTTGCGCCGTCAGGCGCGCACGACGACCGAGACCATCTACTACGTCTACGTCCTCGACGCCGAGCAGAAGCTGGTCGGCGTCGTCTCCTTCCGCGATCTGTTCGCGTCGCCCGGGACGACGAAGATCGAGGAGATCATGCGGCGCGACGTCGTGATGGCGGCCCCCGACACCGACCAGGAGGCGCTGTCGCGTCTCTTCGTCGATCACGACCTGCCCATCATCCCGATCGTCGACGACCAGGGGGTCATGAAGGGCATCGTGACCGTCGACGACATCGTCGACGTCGTCCAGGAAGAGGCCACGGAGGACGCCCAGAAGTTCGGTGGTATGGCCGCTCTCGAGGAGCCGTACCTGCAGGCGAGCGTCGTCGAGAACTTCAAGAAACGCGGCGTGTGGCTGACCGTGCTGATGTTCGGCCAGATGCTGACCACGACGGTCATCGGCATCTTCGCCAAGCAGATCGAGGCCGCGGTCGTGCTCGCGATGTTCATGCCCCTCGTCATCTCGAGCGGCGGCAACTCGGGCTCGCAGGCGTCGACGCTCGTCATCCGCGCCATGGCGCTCGGCGAGGTCCGCCCCGCCGACCTGTTGCGCGTCGTGCGCCGCGAGCTC
The DNA here is from genome assembly GCA_035525615.1 of Kofleriaceae bacterium. GTDB lineage: Bacteria > Myxococcota_A > Polyangia > Haliangiales > Haliangiaceae > UBA2376. The sequence continues at coordinate 3,976 of DATLEB010000291.1, forward strand.
GTCACCGGGCTCGCGCTCGGCGCGCTGCTCGGAGTGCTCGGTGTGCTGCGCATCGTGCTCTGGCCCAACGCGAGCAGCGCGTACACCCAGTTCTACGTGCGCGTCGGCTTCACGATCGGCATCAGCCTGGTCGGCGTCGTCATGTTCGGAACGCTGGCCGGCAGCACCCTCCCCTTCCTCTTGCGCCGCTTCGGCGCCGACCCCGCGAGCGCGTCGGCGCCGTTCGTCGCCACGCTGTGCGACGTGACCGGCTTGCTGATCTACTTCACCGTCGCGAACATCATGTTGACGGGCGCGCTGCTGTAGCGCGCCGCTAGCCGATCCCGGCGATGGCGAGCGCCGCGCACACCACCGGCGTCAGCACCTCGAGCGCGTTGCCGGCCTTCTCGGGCACGACCTCGCGCAGGTTGCGGCCGAGCAAGTTGCCGACGAGGATCGCCGCGGCGAGCCCCGCGATGATCGGCAGGTAGCTCATCCGCCACATGCCGGCGAGGCCGTAGCCGGTGATGCGCACCGTGTGCATCGCGGTGGCGCCGACCGCCGTGACCGCGAGGTAACGTCGCCCCGCGAGACCGCTCGACAGCATCACGGGACCGAGCAGCGCGGCCGCGCCGCCGGCCGTCGCCGCGAAGAAGCCGACCACCCCGGCCGCCGGCGTCAGGCTCGACGCGGGCAGCGTCCAGCGCGCACCCGTGAGCGCGCGTCCGAGCGAGACCAACGCGGCGGCCACCATCACGATGCGGATGACGTTGTCGGACATCCCGGCGGCGAGCCACGCACCGAGCAGCGTGCCCGGCACGAGCCCGAGCAGCAGGCGCCGCGCGACCGCCGTGTCCACCGACGCGCGGTACAGCCACATGCGATGCGCGTTACCGACGAGCAGCGCCGACGCGCTCACCACCAGCGCCGCCTTGGGCCCGATGACGAACGACAGGACGAACACCACCACGAGCCCACCGCCCATCCCCGACACCGTCGTCAGCGCTCCTGCTGCCAGCCCCAGCGCCGTGATCCACGTGAGAGCCAGCAGGATATCCATGGCCCTACGATGCGCCGCGGGCCCCCATCCGTCTAATGGAATGATTCTATCGAGACGATTCGTTTTGGTTATGCCACGTGTACAATGTCGTCGTGCTCGACGAGCTGCGCTACCTGGTCCTCATCGCCGACGCCGGCACGTTCACGTCGGCGGCGCGCCGCGCTCACCTCTCGCAACCCGCGCTCTCTGCTGCGGTTCGCCGTCTCGAGGATGCGATGGGCGCGCGCCTGTTCCACCGCGGCGCGGGCGGCGCGACGTTGACCGCCGCCGGCCACGCGCTCCTGCCGCGGGCGCGCGCCGCGCTCGCCGCGGTCGAGGATGGGCGCCGCGCCGTCGCCGAGGTCGAGGCCGGCGACACCGGCGAGGTACGTATCGGCGCCGGCGCCACCGTCTGCACGTACCTCATCCCGCCGCACCTCGCCGCGTATCGCAAGCGCTGGCCCAACGTCACGATGAAGGTGCGCGAGGCGTTCGGCGATCAGCTCGAGTCGATGATCGAGAACGGCGACATCGACATCGCGATCGTCACGGCCGCGCCGCGCAAGACTCCGAACAAGCCGTACGACTGGTGGCGCGACGACGAGCTGGTCGTGGTCGGCGCGCCGGGCATCAACCCGCGCACCGCGGGCTGGGTCACGTTCGCCGACGGCTCGCCCACGCGCTCGCTGCTCCTGGCGCGCAACCCCGGTGCGCAGATCGTCATGGAGCTCGGTTCGATCGCCGCCGTCAAAGGCCACGTGCGCGCCGGCATCGGCCTGGCGCTCGTGAGCCGCGCTGCGGTGGATGCCGATGTCGCGCGCGGCGCCCTCGTGGCAATCGACCTGCCGTGGGCGCCCGTCATGCGCCGCCTGGCGCTGCGTCACCGCGGGGTCGACCGATTGCCGCCCGCTGCCGCCCGCCTGCGGGAACAGCTCCTGCGCGAGATGGCGCCGTAGGTCTTGCCCAAACCAGGCTTACCGGGTAACAGGGCGCCAGGTCAGACCATGATCCCGACGCGCGTGTATCACTATCGCGATCCGGCGGCGGTCATCCTCGGCCTGAAGGAGCTGCGCAAGAAGGGCCTGACCCCGCGCGGCATCCTGTTCGTCGCGCTCGACCCGCGCGGCGAGACGTACATCGCGGTGCCGGAGGACCTCGACGCGGTCGCCAACGTGCGCGTCGGCGACAAGCTCTCGCTCGAGTGTCCGTGGGAGGGCCGCTTCTTCCACCTCGACGCCGTGCACCGCCTCCCCGGCGACACCGTCCTGTGGAACGGCGACCGCCGCCTCGGCGACACCGGCAGCGCCCCCGAGGTCGCCTGCGCCATCTCCGAGTGGCTCAAGGGCTCGAGCGCCAAGAACGTCTTCCTCGGCTGCACCCCGCACCAGCCCGGCTCGTGGTGGACCGTCGATCACCGCTCGCCGGTCGTCGACCTCCACGCCCGCGGCCTGGTCGACACCGTGGTCACCACCTCGGGGCTCCTGGCGCGCAAGATCAACGAGGCCGGCCTCCACATCATCGACTTCGCGACGCTCGCCGCCCACCAGGGCCCGCGCGAGGGCTGGCACGAGGTGTTCCGGAGCGAGATGGGCAACGTCCTGCTCCTCGAGCGCCGCATCCTCGGCTACCGCCTGGTGCTCACCTGCG
>DATLEB010000293.1:0-14568 GCA_035525615.1 Kofleriaceae bacterium
CCTCGCCGATCGCCGCGGGCAGCATCTTGGTGCACCAGTCGAGCTCGAAGTCGAGCTCCTCGACCTGCGCCTTGCCCTTGTCACCGGCGTTGACGAAGTCGGCGCGCGCCTTCTCCATCTGCTTCTTGTAGGACTGGATGACGTCGAGGACGAGCTTGTCGTCGACGGTGCCGCTGAAGTCCTTGGCCGTGCGCCGCTCCATGATCTTGGTGTTGATCATGCGCACCAGGTTGGCGGTGCGCTGATCCTTCGCCTTCATGGCGGTGGTGAGCTGCGTGCGGAGCTGGGCCTCGAGGGTCTCGGACATGGTCCGAGTGCTTACCACGCCTCAGTCACCCGCAAACAAGCGTGCCTGGCCCGTACCGATCCGCGGCCGCTGCTTCCCACGCCGCGTGCGCCGGTGCTCGACGCGCTCGTCGCGATCGTCGCTACGGCCGTAGGCGGCAGGGCTCGGCAACAGCACGAGCGGCGCGATCGGCTCGGCCTCGTGCCGCACCGGCTCGACCGCCGGCGTCGGCATGACCAGCGTCGCGAGCGCAGCCGACTCGGGCCGCGCGATCGTCTCGATCGTGGTGTACGCGTCGCCGCCGAGCGCGCGCCCGATGGCGTCGGCCAGGCTCTGCGCGTCCGAATCCGGCACGATCACCGACCGGATCGCGGGCAGCGCGCTGCCGCCCGTCAGTCGGACCATCAGCTCGACCGCGCCGCCGTCCGGGTTGCGGCCCACGAGCCGCGCCGCCAGCCGTTGCGAGAGCTGCTCGACCGCCGCGCCCATCGAGGACGCAAGCTCCACGCGCTCCGCGATCGGCCCGCTCGGCGTGTACGCCGTCACGTCGGCCCCGCCGTCACCGCGCGCCAGCGCCTGGAAGTCGGCGTCCCAGCCGCCGCGGTCGGGCCGCATCACCGACGGTGGCGGCAGCTCCGCGAACTGACCGAGCGTCTTCACGCCCAGCGCCCCGAGCATGTGGAGGACTTCCGGGCCTAGCTGCAGCAGCGAGAGCGGCTGCGGCGCCAGGTAGGCCGCCGAGCCGCCGCGCGGCACGCACACGACCGCGTCCTCATCCTCGCGCGCCGACCCCGGCGAGCGTTCGCGCGCCGACGACGACGCCGCGACGAACGCCGTGAAGCGGTCATCGGCGATGCCGATACGTCCGCGCAGGCCGAACAGCGCCAGCATCTCGCGGACCTTGGTCCCGAACCACGAGCCGCGACGCCCGGCCGGAACCTCGGCGTACATCACGTGGTGCTGGCCGCGCGGCTCGCCGCCGAGCTCGACACGCGGCGCGATCCCGAGCAGTCCGTCCGCCACCGCGCGCAGGAGCGCACGCTCCGCGGCGACATCCGCGATCACGCACTGCAGCTGGGGGTCCGCGGTGCGCGCAACCGTCGCCGTCGTTCCGGGACGAACCCCCGCCAGCCACGCCGCGCGCGAGCATGCGACCACCACCGGTGACCCCACCGCGGGCTGCGTGACGATCGCGATCGAGCCACTCGCCAGCGCTCCAGCGGAGCCGGTGATCGGCGCTCCGGCGGAGCCGACGATCGCAGCCCCAGCGCGGTCACTTGCGACCGCGGTCTGAAGCGGGAACGAGGGGATGTAGACGCACGCGATTCGCATTGCTCTCGTCTACTCTACTGGTCTGATGTTCAGTGGTACCACAGAACCCAGCCCGTGTCGCGTGGCATTCACTAACTCCCAGAAAGCGCAACGGTTATGATGCGTTGGTGAACACGTCACGAAGCTCGGTTCGCATCAGCCCGACGGCCCACTACACGGGGTACGCCTGGCTCCAGCACGGGCTTTCGCACCCCGCCTTCGCCACGCCGACCGGCCGCTTCCTCTATCGGGCGCTCACGCCCGCCAACAAGGCGCTCCATGCGGCGGGTCAGGGCACGCTGGATGGCTTCCTGCTGGCGCGTCACCACCTGATCGATGCCCTGCTCCGCCGCGCCATCGACAGTGGCCAGGTCACCCAGGTGATCGAGGTGGCGTGCGGGCTGTCGCCGCGCGGCTACCGCTTCACGAAGGCGCACGGTGACGCGATCACCTACGTGGAGGCCGATCTTCCGGCCATGGCCGCCAAGAAGCAGGAGCTCTTGACGCGCGCCGGCGCCGGCTCGGCCACGCATCGCGTGGTGGAGATCGACGCGACCGCGGACCGCGGCGAACGCTCGATCGAGGCGATCGCCGGTACGCTCGACCCCGCGCGCGGCACGGCGATCATCACCGAAGGCCTCCTCAACTACTTCGATCCGGCGTCGGTCGCCGGCATGTGGAACCGCTTCGCTCGCGCGCTCGATCGCTTCCCGCACGGCCTCTACCTGAGCGACCTGCACCTCGGCGAGCACGCCGGCCGCGTCGAGCGCGTGTTCGCCGGCCTGCTCGGCGTGTTCGTGCGCGGGCGCATCCACTTCCACTACCAGGACGAGCCGGCGGCGTCCCAGGGGCTGTCCGGCGCGGGATTCGGCCGGCCAGCGCTGCGCGCGCCCGAGGAGCACCAGGATCTCATCGGGCCGGTGCACGTCCCGAGCGCGCGCGCCGTGCGCATCGTCGAAGCCTGGCTGCGCTGAGGCGACGCTACCGGAGGAGCACGAGCTCTTCGGCCGCGGTCGGGTGCACCGCGAAGGTGCGATCGAAGTCTTCCTTGGTCGCGCCCATCGTCACGGCCACCGCGGCGGCCTGGATGATCTCCGGCGCGTCGTCGCCGACCATGTGCAGGCCGACCACGCGGCGCGACACGGTGTCGACCACCATCTTGATGAAGGTGCGGTCGTCGCGGCCGGTGAGCGCGTGGCGCATCGGCTTGAAGCGCGTCGCGTAGACGGTGACGTCCATGCCGCGCGCGCGCGCCACGTCCTCGGGCAGCCCGACGAACGCCGCCGGTGGCTGGGAGAACGCCGCTGTCGGGATGAGATCGTGCGGCACCGGCGTCGGGCGGCCACCGAACACGGTGTCGGCGAAGGCGTGACCTTCGCGGATGGCGACCGGCGTCAGCGCGATGCGGCCGCTGACGTCGCCGACCGCGTAGATGTGGCCGACGCTCGAGCGCGACCACTCGTCGACGACGACGGCGCCGCGCACGTCGAGCGTGACGCCGAGCGCGGCGAGCCCGAGGCCCGCGGTGTTGGGGAGACGGCCGGTCGCCGCCATGACGAGGTCCGCGAGGACCGTGGTCTCCCGCGTCGAGACCGCGAGCTGCTCGCCGGCGCGCTCGACCGACCGCGCCTCGTCACCACCGATGACGCGGATGCCGGCGCGCGCGAGCCCTTCGCCGACGTTGGCCTGCACGTCGGGATCGAAGCCGTTGAGCACGAGCGCGTGACGGTGCACGAGCGTCACCTGCGCGCCCAGCCCGGCGAAGATGTGCGCGAACTCGACGCCGATGTAGCCGCCGCCGAGGATCACGATCTGCGGCGGCAGCGCCGGCAGGTGGAACGCCTCGTCGGAGGTGATCATCAGCTCGGCGCCGGGGATGACCGGCTTGCGCGGCGCGCCGCCGGTGGCGATCAGGATGTACGCGGCGCGCACGCGCTGACCGGCGACCTCGACGGTGTGCGCGTCGACCATGTGGGCGCGGCCCTCGTGGATGACGACGCCGGCCTTCTTGAGGTTCCCGAGATAGAGGCCGGAGAGCCGGTCGATCTCCTTGTCCTTCGCGGCGACGAGCGACGCCCAGTCGTGACCGGCGACGGTGACGTCCCAGCCCATCGCGCGCGCGTCGGCGATCTGCGTGCCGCCGGCGCTGGCGTAGACGAGCAGCTTCTTGGGGACGCAGCCGCGCACGACGCACGTGCCACCCCATTGCCGTTCCTCGGCGATGGCGACGCGCGCACCGTGCGTGGCGGCGATGCGCGCGGCACGCACACCCCCCGAGCCACCGCCGAGGACGAAGAGATCGACATCGAAGCGCGCGTCGTGCGAGTAGGTCATGGCGCGGTCTTCTTCCTGGGCTTCGGCGGCGCCGCCGCAGGCAGATCGACGCCGAAGTCGCCGCAGACCTCGCGCGCGCGCGCACCGCCGCCGCTCGAGCCGGCGAGCGCCTTGGCCTCGTCGTCGTCGCCGGCGCGACACGCCGACACGATCGCGGCGTCGCGCTCGAGCGGCCCCATCTCGATGTGCCCGAAGCTGTTCGGGCGCGGCAGCCGGCGCGGATCGCCCGTCTCGGCGGCGCTCGCGGCGATCCCGATGACGCCGTAGACGTCCTGCTGCGGCACCCCGCGCGCGACGAGATCGCGGGCCGCGACGAGCTGCGCGTCGATGACGAGCGTGAGCTGCTCGTACGGCACGGCGCCGGGAATCGGCATGCCGTTGATGAACAGCGTGGGCGTGCCGGTCGCGCCGAGGGCGTTGGCGGAGCCGCCCTCGGAGAGCACGAGATCGCGGTAGCGGTGATCGTCGAGCGCGGCGGCGAGCTCGGCGCGATCGAGGCCGGCGGCCTTGCCGGCGTCGAGGAGGACACCGCGCGTGAGCGGCGTGCCGATCTGCTTGAAGACCTGATCGTGGAACGCCCAGAACTTGCCGGCGCGACCCGCGACGACGGCGGCCTCGGCGGCGAGATCGGCGCCGGGATGCCCGGAGAGCGGCATGTGGCGATAGACGATGCGCACGTCGGGCCGCTCCTTGCGGAGGCGCGCCAGCGTCGGGACCATGCGCGCGCAGTACGGGCACTCGAAGTCGCTGAACACGACGACGGTGACGAGCGCGTCACTCGGTCCCGCAGCGTGGCCCGGCAGCCCGAGCCCGATGCGATAGATGGTGGAGGGATCGAGCTCGATGACCTCGGGCTCGGGATCCTCGACGTCGGCGGTGGTGCGTCCCTCGGCGACGAGCGCGGCGTAGAGATCGCCGGGCTTCTTCGCGAGCGCCTCGCGCGCCCGCCCCAGCTCCTGCGCGATGACGCGATTGAACGCGGAGAGCGGACGTGCGCCGTGGAGGGCGCGCCCGTTGACGAAGAACGCGGGCGTGCCCGAGATGCCGAGGCGCACGCCGTCCTTCCAGTCGCGGAGGACGACCTTCTTCGCGTCGCCGCTGTCGAGGTCGGCGCGGAAGCGCACCAGATCGAGGCCGAGCTCCGACGCGTACAGCTCGACCGCGGCGCGATCGACGTTGCCGCGCACGGCGAACAGGCGATCGTGCATCGGCCAGAACTTGCCCTGGTTGCTCGCGGCGACCGCGGCCTCGGCGGCGAGCGTGCCCTCGGCTTCGTCGAGCGGGAAGTGCCGGAACACCCAGCGCACCTGGCCGGGGTAGAGCCGCTCGACCTGCTCGAGCACGATCTGCGACCGGATGCAGAAGCGGCAGCTGAAGTCGGAGAACTCGACGATGGTGAGGAGCGCATCGTCGGGGCCGCGCCGCTGCGAGTCGGCGATGGGCACCGAGTAGACGGCTTCGGGGTCGTACCCACGCGCCTGCGCGCGAGCGGTCCCGGCTGCGGACACGAGCATCGTCAAGAGCGCGGCCGCGCCGAGAAGGAGGGCCTTCACGCGACGCAAGGTAGCAGAATCAGGACGCAATGCGAGGAGAGGCGGTGATCGTCAGAAAGTAAGTGACTGCTCACTTTCTTTCTGGTACCAATCAGCCCGTGCCCGTCCTGCAGGCCCGCAGCATCCGGACCCGCGAGAAGCTGGTCGAAGCGGCGCGCGGCGCGCTCGTCGAGCTCGGGCTCAGCAACACGCCCACCTCCGCCGTCGCGCAGCGCGCCGGAGTCTCGCACGGCGCGCTCTTCAAGCACTTCCCGACCAAGACCGACCTGCTCATCGCGGTGGTGCAGGCGATCCTCGCCGATCTCGTCGTCGGTTTCGGCGAGGAGCTCGAGGCCGAAGCCAGGAAGCGCCCGCCCACGCTCGATCCGGTGAAGGCCGCATGCGCCGCGCTCTGGCGCGTGTTCCGGCGCCCCGACATGCGCGTCGTGCTCGAGATCTACGTCGCGGCGCGCACGGACGGCGCCCTCGCCGAGCGGCTCGAGCCGGTCATCGATCGCCACCAGGCCCGCATCATCACGCAGGCACGCCAGCTCTTCCCCGACGCCGCCGCCGTGAACCCCGAGCTCGACGACGCCGTCCTCGCCATCGTGTACGCGATGCAGGGCGCGGCGGTCGGCCTGTTCTGCCCCGATCCCGATCGCGAGGTCGCACACCTCGCGTTCCTCGAGCGCCTCGCACGCCGCGAGCTCGCGCGTCGGCCCCGGAGTGAGTGAGGCATCGCCATGTCCGTCCTCATCTACATCGCCATCCCGATCTTTCTGCTCACGATCGCCATCGAGCGCCAGTGGGCGAAGGCGCACCGCGGCGACCCGAACATCAAGGGCTACGCGCGCCCCGACACGCTGGCCTCGCTCGCCATGGGCATCGGCAACGTGATCATCGCCGGCGGCACCAAGCTGGTGACCGCGGCGCTCATGATCGTCCTCTACGAGTACCGCCTGTTCACGCTGCCGACCGCGTGGTGGACGTTCGTGCTGCTCTTCTTCGCCGAGGACCTCTGCTACTACGCGTTCCACCGCGCGTCGCACGAGGTGCGCTTCTTCTGGGCGGCGCACATCAACCACCACTCGAGCCAGCACTACAACCTGTCGACCGCGCTGCGGCAGTCGTGGACCACGCCGTTCACCGGCCCGCTGTTCTGGATCCCGCTGCCGCTCCTCGGCTTCGCGCCGTGGATGGTGCTGATGCAGCAGGCCATCTCGCTGCTCTACCAGTACTGGATCCACACCGAGTCGATCGGGCGGATGCCCCGCTGGTTCGAGGCGGTGCTCAACACGCCGAGCCACCACCGCGTGCACCACGGCGCCAACGCCCGCTACCTCGATCGCAACCACGCCGGCATCCTCATCATCTGGGACAAGCTCTTCGGCAGCTTCGAGCCGGAGAGCGAGAAGGTGCACTACGGGCTCACGACGAACCTCACGTCCCACAACCCGATCCACATCGCGTTCCACGAGTGGCGCGCGATCGGCAACGACGTGAAGAATGCGCACTCCATCGGTGACGCCTTCAGGTACGTTTTTGGTCCGCCCGGATGGAGCCCCGACGGTTCACGCAAGACGTCCAAGCAGCAGCGGCTCGAGGCCGGGCTCGCGTAGCGATCATCGTCGTGCTCGTGGCGCTCGTGGCGCTCGTCACGGGTACGTCGTTCGCACGCGCCGACACGCCGCGCTGGAAGCAGCTGTCACCGCCGCCGGCGATGCCCGCGCCGGTCGCGAGCGGCGACCTGCCCGTCGACGACTTCACGCTGCACTGGGCGGCCTATGGTGACGCCAAGGCGCCGCCCGTCGTCCTGCTGCACGGCGGCTTCGGCAGCGCCGACGACTTCGCCGCTCAGGTCCCGGAGCTGGCCAAGACGTTTCGCGTGATCGCCGTCGATAGCCGCGGCCACGGGCGCAGCACGCGGTCCGCGCACGGCGTCACCTACCACCTCATGGCCGAGGACGTGATCGCGCTGCTCGATCACCTGAAGGTCGACCAGGCCGCGCTGGTCGGCTGGAGCGACGGCGGCATCGTCGCGCTCGACGTCGCCATGCATCATCCGGCGCGCGTCACGCGCCTCGCAGTCACCGGCACCAACTACGCGCGCACCGGCTCGAAGCCCGCCGGCAAGGGCACGCCCTTCGATGCGTACTACGCGCGCTGCGTCGCCGAGTACAAGCGCCTCGCGCCCGACCCGAAGCAGCTCGCCGCGTTCCGCAAGGACCTGCGCGCGATGTGGAAGCGCGAGCCCGCGTACACCGACGACGAGATCCGCGCGATCACGGCGCCGCTCCTCGTCCTGCACGGCGAGCGCGACGAGATCATCGAGCAGGACCACGTCGAGCACCTCGTCGCGCTCGTCCCCGACGCCAAGCTGGTGGTCCTCGCCGGCGTCTCGCACTTCGCGATGTGGCAGGACCCCGCCGCGTTCAACAAGGTCCTCCTCGCGTTCCTTCGCGCGCCCGCGCGTCGATAGCGGTCCGCGCCGCGACCGCGCCGCTACGTATCGCCGACGAGCGCCTGCAGCTTGGCGAGCGCCGACAGCAGGTCCGGCCGCTCGGTCAGGACCGGCCGCACCGGGTCGTCGCCCATCTTCTCGAGCCGCGACAGCGCGCTCTTGATGTTGAACGTCGTCGGATCGAGCCCGGGGACGACCTCCTCCCAGCGCAGCGGCATCGACACCGCCGCCGCCGGCACCGGCCGCACCGAATACGGCGCGACGAGGAGCTGTCCGTGCGCGTTCTGCCCCCAGTCGAGATAGACGCGACCCCCGCGCTTGGCCGGGACGCGGTTCGTCGTCGCCATGTCGGGGAAACGCCGCTCCACCACCATGCCGAGCAGGTAGGCGAGGTTGCGCGCCTGCTCGTACGTCAAGAGCCCGCCCAGCGGGATGAGCACGTGCAGGCCGGTCTGGCCGCTGGTCTTCACGTACGTCGGCAGCGCGATCGACTCGCACAGCTCGCGGATGGCGAGCGCGAGCGGCACCACCCACTCCTTGGGTGCGCCCTTGGGATCGAGATCGATGATGGTCCAGTCCGGGCGCCCGAGATCGACGGTGCGGCTGGCCCAGATGTGGATCGGGATCGAGCCGAGGTTGGCCAGGAAGGCGAGCCCGTCGGCGTCGTCGACGAGGACGTAGTGGATCTCGCGCTCGCTGCCCTCGCTCCACAGCGTCACGGTGCGCAGCCACGACGGCACCCAGTCGGGCAGATCCTTCTGATAGAACCACTTCCCGTCGATGCCGTCGGGATACCGCGTGAGCACGACGGGCCGCTCGGCGAGATACGGCAGGATCCAGGGCGCGACCGATCGGTAGTAGTCGATCAGATCACCCTTGGTGTAGCCGTGCTCGGGCCAGAACACCTTCTTGAGGTTGGAGAGGTGCACGTTGCGCGTGCGCACGTCGGCCTCGAGCACGACCTCGTTCGCCGGCGCGTCGTCCTTCTCGATCCGGCCTTCGGCGCGCGCCATCGCCTCGCCGATGTGGCGCGCCGGCATCGCGCACTCGAGCGCCGGCTTGTCGCGGCGCAGGCGCAGGAACACGGGGAAGCGCAACGTCGAGTCGACCGGCCACTCGTGATAGCGCACCGCGACCGAGAGCGTCGGCTCGATCCACGTCGCGTCGCTCGACGCCTCGGGCCGCGGGAACGGCAGCTTCCACCGCGGCGCGGCCTCGAGCTCCTTGCGCAGCGAGACCAGCGTCTTGTCGTCGAGGCCCGAGCCGACCTTGCCGGCATACCGCCACGCGTCGCCGACGCGCACGCACAGGTGCAACGCACCCAGCCCGGCGCGCGTGCCCTTGGGGGCGGTGTAGCCGCACACCGCGAAGTCGTCCTCGGGATCGATCTTCAGCTTGAGCCAGTCCTTCGAGCGGGTGTTGGCGCGATAACGCGAGCCCACGCGCTTGCCGACCAACCCCTCGAGGCCGCGCCGCGCGACCTCGGCGAGAAACGCCTCACCGACCTCGGGGATGTGCTCCGCCAGCTTCACCATGCCGACCGGCGGCACGATGCGCGCGAGCAGCTCCTTCCGCTGCTCGACGGCGAGCCCGCGCAGATCGAAGCCGTCGGCGCCGAGCAGATCGAACACGAACCACGCGACCGGCGACGTCACCGCCGCGCGCGCGAGGTCGGTCTTCTTCGGCATCTGCGCGCGCTCGCTGAGCGCCTGGAACGAGGGCTTGCCCTCGGCGTCGAGCACCACGACCTCGCCGTCGATCACGAGCCCTGGGATGGGCAGCGCGCGCAGGCTGGCCGCGAGCTCGGGATACCGCGCGGTCGCGTCCTGCCCGCTGCGATAGCGCAACGTCGCCGCGCCTGCCCCGCCCCATCCGGTCAGCCGGAAGCCGTCGTACTTGAGCTCGAAGATCCAGTCCTTCGACGAGAACGGCTTCTCGGCGGTCTCGCACAGCATCGGCACGAACCCGACCTGCGCGATCGCCTTCTTCGGCGCGCCCGACGCCGCGATCGCCGCGCGCGCGAGGGCAATGCGCGCCGCACCGCTCGCCAGCTCCTCGGCGGACAGCCCCGACAGGATGCTCGTGCTCGAGAGCGGCTGCCCGGCCGCCGCGAACGCCTCGCTCCACGAGTCGCGCTTCTTGATGAGGAGCCACTCGTCGCCGCCCTTGGGCGTCCGGCTGCCGCGCGGGCCGCGCCCCGCGGTGCGCACCAGCGTGAACTCGCCGCGCAGCTTGAAGCCGTACAGCTCGAACTTCACCTCGCCCTCGCGCAGGCCCTCGGCGGGGTCTCCCTTGGGCACGAACCGCCCGCGATCCCACACCACCATCGGCCCGGCACCGTAGTTCCCTTCCGGGATCACGGCCTCGAAATCGACATACTCGAGCGGGTGGACCTCGACCTTCACGGCGAGGCGTTTGTCCTCGGGCGTCATCGACGGACCGTGCGGTACCGCCCATGAGGTCAGGACGCCGTCGATCTCGAGCCGCAGGTCCCAGTGATCACGCGTGGCATGGTGCTCGTGCACGACGAAGACTCCGCCCACTCGTCCGGCAACCGGACGCGAGCCCACGGGCTCGGGCGTGGCGCCGGCCACGCGCTTGGCGCGGTACTTCTGCAGAGGATCGTCGCCCTCGCTCATTGACCTGGGTACAATTATTTCATGCCGGCTCGCGCCATCGGTACTGCGACCATCTCCTTCGGGCTCGTCTCGATCCCGATCAAGCTCTACACGACGAGCGAGTCAGGCTCCGACATCTCGTTCAACATGCTCCACGACGCGTGCGGGTCGCGGCTCAAGCAGCAGTACATCTGCACCAAGGACGGCGACATCGTCGACCGCGAGCACACGGTCAAGGGCTACGAGTTCGCCAAGGGCCAGTACGTGACGTTCTCGGCCGACGAGCTCAAGGCGCTCGACGCCGTCGCCACCAACTCGATCGAGCTGACCGAGTTCGTGCCGGCCAAGGCCGTCGACCCGCTCCTCTTCGAGAAGTCCTATTACATCGGCCCCGACAAGGGCGGCGAGCGCGCCTACAAGCTCCTCTCGGAGGCGATGATCCAGAGCGGGCTCATGGGCATCGCGAGCTACTCGGCGCGCGGCAAGCAGTACGTCGTCGCGGTGCGCCCGTTCCAGAGCGGCCTCATCGTCCACCAGCTCCGCTACAAGGACGAGGTGAAGGAGTGGGCCGAGGTCCCGATTCCAGACCTGCCCGAGCTGAAGCCGACCGAGCTCGCCCTCGCGCAGCAGCTCATCGCGCAGATCACCCACGAGACGTTCGACCCCAACAAGTACGAGGACGACGTCAAGAAGCGGATGCTCGAGCTGATCCAGAAGAAGGTCGACGGCCAGGAGATCACGGCCGCGCCCGAGGCTCCGCAGGGCAAGATCATCGACCTGATGGAGGCACTGAAGGCGAGTCTCGGCATGTCCGGCGCCGCGATGCCGGCGGCTCCCGCGGCCGAGGCGCCGGCGCCCGTGGCCGAGAAGAAGAAGTCCCGGAAGAAGTCGGCCTGATCGACCGGCCGGATCGCGGCGACTTGATGCCCAGATTCATCACGTGCGACCACCACGCGTGTCTCTTGTGAGCTGGGCGGGATGATCCCGGCCCTGGCGTCGGTTTCTGAGTAAGATGGACGCCATGGTGGACACGCTGGGGGCCACGCTCAGCCTTGCCGACGATTCGGCAGCCAAGAGCGACGGGACCGTCGAGCGGCCGGCGCTCGTGCTGGCGATCGAGTGCTCGCGCCCGCGCGCGCTCTCGGCTCGTTATGACCTCGGCGGCGTCTCCGCCGTCATCCTCGGACGCGGCTCGGAGCGGAAGGCCGAGCGGACCAACACCGAGCTCATGGTGAAGGTGCCGGATCGCTGGATGTCGTCGAGGCACGCCCGCATCGAGCCGAGCTTCGGGCGCTGGGTCCTCGTCGACACCGAGTCGAAGAACGGCACGTTCGTGAACGGGCAGCCGACCAAGCGCGCCGTGCTGGCCGACGGCGACGTCGTCGAGCTCGGCCACACGATCCTGGTGTTCTGCGAGAAGCTGGCGGTGACGCCGGACTCGCCGCAGATCGTCGATCTCGAGCGCACGCCGGCCGAGCACTCGGGCCTGGCGACCATGTCGCCCGAGTACGCGCGCGAGCTCCTGCGCCTGCGCCAGATCGCGGAGTCGACGGTGCCGGTGCTCATCGAGGGCGAAAGCGGCACCGGCAAGGAGGTGCTCGCGCGCGCGGTGCACGCCATCTCCAAGCGCACCGGTCAGTTCATCGCGGTGAACTGTGGCGCGCTGCCGGCGAACCTGGTCGAGAGCGAGCTGTTCGGTTACCGGAAGGGCGCCTTCTCGGGCGCGAACGAGGACCGCGCCGGTCTCGTGCGATCGGCCGACGGCGGCACGCTGTTCCTCGACGAGATCGGCGACCTGCCGCCCGCGTCGCAGGCGGCCTTGTTGCGTGTGCTGCAGGAGCGCGAGGTCATGCCGGTCGGTGGCACGCGCCCGGTCTCGGTCGACGTGCGCGTCATCGCGGCGACGCACCGCGATCTCGACGGGATGATCTCCGACGGCGGCTTCCGTCGCGATCTGTTCGCGCGCCTCGCCGGCTTCCGCGTCGAGGTGCCGCCGCTGTGCGAGCGCAAGCCCGACCTCGGCCTGCTCATCGGCAACCTGTACGACCGCCACTTCCCGGCCGACGGTGCGGGCCTCGAGATCGAGGCGGCGCGCCTCCTGTTCCGGTACCCGTGGCCGCTGAACGTGCGCGAGCTCGAGCAGGCGCTCACGACGGCCGCGGTGCTCGCCGGAAACCAGCCCGTGCTGGTGAGTCATCTCCCCGACACGGTGAGGAGTGGCCGCCCCCCCGGCGCGGGTCGCGCGCTCACGCTGTCGCCGGCGGACGAACAGCAGCGCGATGCGCTGTGCGCTGCGATGCGCGAGCAACGCGGCAATATCTCGGCGGTGGCGCGCGCGCTGGGCAAGGACCGCAAGCAGATCCAGCGGTGGATCAAGCGCTTCGCGATCGACCCCGCGCAGTTCCGCTGACTCTCCGGACGCGCTCGGCACCGGCGAAATCCGCGACACCTGTGCGACACGTGCGACACGTGCGACTGTCCTGCGACGGTCGCACCTGCGGCGTTTATCGTCTATCTGCGTGCAACCGCATGGCAGCTCCCGGAGTCTTCTTAGGCACGGGCCATGCTTCGCCAGCGTGCCATGTCCATCGCGGGGATCCTCGTCGCGCTTTGCACGCTGACGTCGGAGCCGGAGCTTGCCGAGGCCTCGGTGGGCGGCGCGATTCGCGCGCGCCCCGTGAAGGCGATGGTGCAGCCCCTCATGAAGCGCGAGGTCCGTCGGACCGAGACGCCGAGCGTGGTCGGGCGTGTCGTCGATGCGCTCGGTAACGCGGTCGCCGACGTCACCGTCGTCGCGACCCCGAGCTTCCTGAGCGCCGGCGGCAAGACCACGGCGCAGGCCGCGCCGCGCGTTCGCACCGATCACGCGGGGCGCTTCCGGTTCGTCGGGCTCCCGCCGGGCGAATACGTGTTCGTGACGATCCATGGCGTGCACGCGGCGACCGTGTCGCCGGCGATGCCGGTCGCCGGTGGTCGCAGCCACGGCCTCGACGTCGTGCTGATCGTCGGCGGCACCGTGCTCTCCGCGTAGCGCGGATCAGCGCGGGAAAATCAGCGCGCGCGGGAATCAGCGCGCGCGCGTCGGCGGGCCGCTGACTTGCGCCGCGAGCGCCTGCATCCGCTCGTCGACCCAGCGCGACCACTTGCTCGGCGGCAGACCGCGAATGCGCCGGCGCGCGTCGTGAAACGCGGGCAGATCGCGCGCCGCTTGCGGTGTCAGCATCGTCGCCGCACGCGCGGCGGTCAGCATCCCGCGCGCCATCACGCGCTCGCGCGCGCCGTAGGCCAGGCCGAAGTCATTGCGCAGCCGGCGCGGCAAGAGTGACGCCGTCACCGCGGCCGTCGGGCCGCCAAGCGCGCCGCCGAACAGGAAGCCGCCCATCTCGCGCGCCGGCGCCGTCACCGTGAGCACGTTCGACGCGACCATGCGATCGACGTACGCGCGGAACGCGCCCCAGGACGGCGGCAGAAGTCTGTCCGGAATCGCGAAGAGCCGCGCGAACGACCACGAGTCCCGGTAATACGCCTCCTTGAGTGCCGGCGAGAGCGGCCCCTTCACGCGCTCGTTCACCGCGACCACGGTGTCGATGAGCGTGGCGTACACCCAGAGCTGCGACTCGGGATCGTTGGCGTGATACGTCGTGCCGCGCGGGAACGCGCCCGCGTCCTCGTCGATGGTGCCGGTGATGCGCGTGTGGATGTTGTGCACGCGGCGCGCGGCGGTGAACGCGTGCTCGAGATCGCCGAACGACATCGCGAACACGTTGTCGAACGTGCGCCGGAAGCGGCCCATCACGTCCTCGACGGTCTTCGAGTGCTGCTTGATCGCGTACGCGACGAACGGATGCGCGAGCTGCATGAGCACGGCGCGTCCGCCGCCCATGAAGATCACGGCGTCGCGCTCGAGGTGCCACGCGGCGCTGCCGGGGCCGTGGATGCCTGCTCGGGGATCGTCGCACTCGGCGCGCAGCCGAGCCAGGCTCGCTTCCAGGTCCGCGCGAACCGTGACCATGCTCGACGATCGCC
>DATLEB010000321.1:0-12253 GCA_035525615.1 Kofleriaceae bacterium
GTCAGCTCCGGCTTCACCTCCATCAGCGACGGCAACGGCACGAACGACTGTGCGGGCCACGGCACGCACGTCTCCGGCACCATCGGCGGCTCGACCTACGGCGTCGCCAAGGGCGTCACGCTCCACCCCGTCCGCGTGCTCGACTGCTCCGGCAACGGCACCGACGCGACCGTCATCTCGGGCGTTGACTGGGTGACGGCCAACCACCTGAGCCCGTCGGTCGCCAACATGAGCCTCGGCGGCGGCGCGTCGACCGCGACCGACACCGCGGTGCGCAACGCGACCAACGCCGGCGTGACGATGGCGGTCGCGGCGGGCAACGAGAACGGAAACGCGTGCAACAGCTCGCCGGCGCGCGCGCCCGAGGCGATCACGGTGGCGTCGTCGACGTCGTCGGACGCGCGCTCGAGCTTCTCGAACTACGGCTCGTGCGTCGACATCTTCGCGCCGGGCTCGAACATCACGTCGTCGAACTACGCGAGCGCGAGCGGCTCGACGACGATGTCGGGCACGTCGATGGCCAGCCCCCACGTCGCGGGCGCGGCGGCGCTGTATCTGAGCGCCAACCCGAGCGCCACGCCGTCGCAGGTCGCGACCGCGCTGAGCAATGGCGCCAGCGCCAACAAGATCTCGAGCGTGAGCGGCTCGCCCAACAAGCTGCTCTACGTCGGCTTCATCGGTGGTGGTGGTGGCGAGCCTCCGCCGCCCCCGCCGCCTCCGCCGCCTCCGCCGCCGGGCGGCGGCACGCCGCAGAGCGGCTCGGCGAGCGGCTCGGTCGGCGCGAGCGCGTTCGTGAACTACCAGCCCATCACCGTGCTGGCGGGCTCGACGTTCGACGTGCAGATGACCGGCTCGGGTGATCCCGACCTCTACGTGCGCTTCGGATCGCGCCCGACGCTCACGACGTTCAACTGCCGCTCGTGGACCGCGACCGCCACCGAGCGCTGCACCGTCACGGTGCCCGCCGGCCAGACCAGCGCGTACATCAGCGTCTATGGTTACAGCGCCGCCTCCTATACGATCAACGTGGCCTGGGTAGCTCCGTAGTAGGTGCCGTGTCGGGGCGCCGGCTGCGGAGCCCGCCTGCGTCGTTGCCGGTCCCCCCCAAGTTCCTCACGACCAGTCGGTCGCTGCGGACTTGGGGCCCCACCGTCGCCTCGCAGGCGGGCTTCCTCGCTCGCCGCGGGAAGACCTCGCACACCGCTGCCGTCACGATCAGAACGTGTGGCCGGAGTGTAGGCTTGGCGCCAGTTGAGCCGTTCTGTTCACGACGAAGTGTTCCGACGTGAAGCGCCGCGGTTGGTCGCGGCGCTCACCCGCATTTTCGGGGTGCACAACCTCGCGCTGGCCGAGGACGTGGTGCAGGAGGCGTTCGCGCGCGCGCTCGAGCAGTGGGCCGACGGGGTCCCCGAGAATCCGGCGGCGTGGCTGATGACCGCCGCCAAGCGACGCGCCATCGACGTCGTGCGGCGCGAGCGGACGGCGCGGCGGTTTGCGCCCGAGCTGGCGCAGCTGCTCGACAGCGAGTGGGCGCTGGTGCCGCTCGTCGACGCGGCGTTCGCGCCGGCCGCGGTCCGCGACGAGCAGCTGCGCATGATGTTCTCGTGCTGCCATCCCGATCTCTCGCCGGCGACGCGGCTCGCGCTCGTGCTGAATCTCCTGTGCGGGCTGGGTGCCGCCGAGATCTCGTCGGCGCTGCTCACCGGACGCGCGGCGATCGAGAAGCGCATCACGCGCGGGAAGACGACGCTGGCCGAGGCGAGCCACCTCTTCGAGCTGACCGACGCGGACTTCGCCGCGCGCCTCGGCGACGTGCAGCGCGCGCTCTACCTGCTGTTCAACGAGGGCTATCACGGCGCGTCGGCGCGCGGGGCGGTGCGCGAGGAGCTGTGCGCCGAGGCCATGCGGCTCGTGGCGCTCCTGCGCGAGCACCCGCCGGCCGACACGCCCGGCACCCATGCGCTCGCGGCGCTCATGTGCCTGCACGCGGCGCGCTTGCCGGCGCGCATCGACGACGCCGGCGAGCTGGCGCGGTGGATCGACCAGGACCGTGCGCGCTGGGACGACGCGCTCGTGCGCGAGGGGATCGCGCTGTTCGCGCAGGCATCGTCGGGCACCGAGCTCACGCCGTACCACCTCGAGGCCGCGCTGGCCGTGGCCCACGCGGCGGCGCGGACGCCGGCCGAGACCGACTGGAACGCGATCGTGGCCATCTACGATCAGCTCGTCGCGCTGGCGCCTTCGCCCATGGCGGCGCTCGGCCGTGCCGTCGCGATCGGCGAGCGAGATGGTGCCGACGCCGGGCTGGCGGCGCTGCGCGCGATCCCGGAGCGCGCCCGCCTGGTCACGCACCCGGCGTACCCCGCCGCGCAAGCCGAGCTCGAGTGTGCGCGTGGCGATCACGCGGCCGCACGCAAGCACTTCGAATCGGCACGCGGGCTTGCGCGCAACGACGCCGAGCGCCGCTATCTCGTACGGCGCCTGCTCGATGCATGTCCGGAGGAGGCCGGCTCGAACGTCGTGGAGGCAGACGGGCGAATCTTGAGACTGCACATCGACGAAGACCCCGAGGAGAGCGAACGATGAGCGACTTCGTGTTCCTGTTTCGCAGCACGCCGCAGTCCGCGCACGACGTCATGGACGTCCCGGAGCGGGCACGCGAGAGCCTCCAGGCGTGGTTCACGTGGATCCGCGACCTCGAGCGGCGCGGGCACCTCAAGCACCCCGGGCAGCCGCTGGCCCGCACGGGTCGCGTGGTGCGCGGCGCCGAGGTCACCGACGGACCGTTCGTCGAGGTCAAGGACATGGTGCTCGGCTTCATCGTCGTCGAAGCTGAGGACATCACGCAGGCCGTCGCGCTCACCGCGGGATGTCCGCTGGTCGCGGGCGGCGGCTCGGTCGAGGTTCGTCCCGTCGAGACCTTACCGATCTGAAGGAGATCTTGCATGAGTCTGACGGTGTTCAACAGTGTTTCTCTCGACGGCTACTTCACCGACGACAACGGCGACATGCGCTGGGCCTACGAGGTCCCGCCCGATCCCGAGTTCGATGATTTCGTCGCCGGCAACGCGCGCGGAGGAGCCGGCTCCGGCGGCGCGATCGTATTCGGCCGCGTCACGTACGAGATGATGGCGGGCTACTGGCCGACGCCGGAGGCGGCGCAGGCGATGCCCGACGTCGCCGCGAGCATGAACAAGATGACCAAGTACGTGTTCTCGCGGTCGCTGCGCGCCGCCCAGTGGCAGAACACGCGCGTCGTGAAGGGCGACGTCGTGAAGGAGGTGAGGCGCCTCAAGGCCGACGCCGGAGACCTCGTGATCATGGGGAGCGGCTCGATCGTCGCGCCGCTCGTGCAGGCCGGCCTCGTCGACGAGCTGCAGCTGGTGGTGACGCCGGTCGTGCTCGGGGCGGGCCGGACGATGTTCGAGGGCGCCGAGGGCCGACATCGCTGGACGCTGGCGAAGAGCCGCGTCTTCAAGAACGGCAAGGTGAGCCTGACGTACCAACCGGCGCGCGCCGCCTAGCCGCCGCTCAGAGCGACTTCAGGTACTCGAGCAGCGCGCGGCGATCCTCGGCGGTGAGCGTGTCGCCGAAGGTGTGGCCGGCGTTCGAGTAGCCCGGGATGCTGGCGTCGTAGACGACGCTCCGGTCGATCGCCGGGTCGACGGGCGTCGTGACCCCGAGCGTCTTCCAGCCGACCGCGTCCAGATCGTACGCGTCGCGCCGACGGTGGACCACGAAGACGCGCTCGCGCAGCGTGCTGTCGAGCAGCTCGGCGAGGGTCTGGATCGATCCGTTGTGAAGGTACGGCGCCGTCGCCCACACGCCGTCGAGCGGCGGCGCGACGTAGCCGTCGTTGGGCTCGAGCCGCGCGATCTCCCCGTAGAAGGAGCTGTTGAACCAGGTGCGGAACGGCGCCGCGAACTGGCCGGCATGTTCCGCGAGCAGCGGATCGGTGCCGACCTTCTTCTGCGGGATGACGCGCGTCTGGTAGTGGCCGCCCTCGCCGTACGTGCCGTGGCAGCGGCTGCAGCGGCGCTCGAACACGGCCTTGCCGCTCGTCGCGAGCGGCGCGTCGATCGCGGCCGGGAACGGCGGCGGCTCGAGCGACAGGATGTACGCGCGAATGTCCGGGAAGTACGCGTCGACGGCGCGCGCGGCGGCGACGTCGTCGACGCACAGGACCGAGGCCGTCATCATGATGCGCGCCTGATCGCCGCGACCGGCGCCGGTGTGGAACATCGCGGTCTTCTTCTTGAGCAGCCACCACGCCGGGACGTCGACGGGGATGGGCTCGTGCGACGGCAGCTCGATGAGCGGCGCGTCGGACCACGACAGCGTGTGCGGATCGCGATGCGCGAACAGGACGGCGGCGATGTGATCGGCGGGGTTGGCGCCGACGGTGCGCGTGCGCATGTACGGCGCGAGCGCCTTCACGCGGCCGAGCAGCTTGTCGAGCTCCGCCTTCTGCGCGGCGTCGCCGGGCAGGAACGCGCCGGCGGCGATCATCGGCGTCACGTCCATCGTGAAGTCGGCGGCGGCGTCGCCGAGCCCCACCACGAGCTCGCCGCGCAGGAACGAGGCGTGGCAGCCGAGGCAATTGGCGGTCACGACCTCGACGCCGCTCGGCGCGGTGTACGCGTTGGCGAAGTAGGGCAGGTCGGCGCTGCGACCGGTGCGCCCTGGAAGGCGCCACGAATCGGGCGCGGCCCCGGAGAAGCGGTCGTAGAGCGCGCGCGGCGCGCCGCAGCCGACGTAGCCGTTGTTGACGAGCGCGTCCCAGCCGCGCGCGGCGTCGCCGGTGCGCTGCGGCTCGGCGGCGAGGACGCCCGGATCGGCCGGCGCGGCATTCGTCGTCGTGTCGGCGGGCGGCGGCGGCGTCGGCGCGCGTGCGCCCGATCCGCTGCACGCCGCGGCGCAGGCGACGAGGAGCGTTACTCCTGCGGCTGCGCGTAGGACATGCTCATCACGCCCTGATCTTCTTCCCCGGGATCGCACGATAGAACGATGTTGTACGTCGTCGAGTCCCAGTATGCAGCCCCATTCTCGGACGAGCCGGCGCCGAGCTTGCCGTTGACGGCCTCGCGCACCGTCTTCCACACCTCCAGGCACGCCTCCATCGACGGATAGTCGTCCGTGAAGCTGACCGAGATGCGATGGAGCTTGTCGTCCTGGAATTCGAAGGTTGTGACGCCCGGCTTGCCGCCGTGATTCCCGGTGATCGAAAGGAAGGTCGCGCCTGCCGACGCGCTCGGGAAGCGCTCCTTGATGCCGGCCTCGGTGATCCCCCAGTCGAGGCCCGCGTAGCCGGTCGTGCCGGGCGTGCCCTCGAGGCCGTCGAGGGCGCCGGCCGTGTCGGGCGTCGTGGTGGTGGTCGTCGTCGGCGGCGTGGACTTCCCGCCGCACGCGGCGACGAGGAGCAGGGCCGTCGAGATGAGCGCGGTCGCACGGACTCGCATCGTTCGCATCGGTCGCATCTTCCGCATCTGGGGGCGAACATACCGCTACCGGCGCGGGCGCGTGTCGATGCCGAGCGAGAACAGCGCGGTGCCGAGCCCGCCGATCACGAGGAGCGCGAAGATGTGGCGGAAGCCGTCCATGTTGGGCGAGCGCTCGAGGAGCGCGACCACCAGCGCCACGCCGATGACGGAGCCGACCTGGCGCACCGCCTGATTGACCGCGCTGCCGAGCGCGAAGCGCGACTCGGAGAGGCCGTGCACGGCGGCGCCGGCGAGCGACGGCAGCACGAGGCCGATGCCGACACCGTTGAGGAGCGCCATCGGGAGGAAATGCGTCACGTACGCCGGGTGCGCCGGCATGGTCGTGACCTGGAGCAGCCCGCCGAGGGCGTAGATGATGCCGCCGACGATCAGCACGGGGCCGTGACCGCGCCGCGCGGCGATGCGGCCGCCGAGGATCGCGGTGGGCATCACCATCAGCGGGCCGGGCGTGATGCCGAGGCCCGCCTCGAGGATGGAGTAGCCCCACACCTGGGTCTGGAACAGGATGAGCGCGAAGAACATCGCGGTGAACGCGACCGAGAAGACGAGGGTCGCGGCGTTGGCGAGCCCGAAGGTGCGGTCGCGGAAGAGCGTCAGATCGATCACCGGCGCCGCGGCGTGGCGGCTCGCGATGGTGAATACGACGAAGGCGAAGGCGGTGACGCCGAACGCGCCGATGGTGCGCGCCGACTGCCAGCCCCACGTGTCGCCCTGCACGATGGCGAGGGCGAGCGCGCCGACGGCGACGACGAGGAGCGCGATGCCGGCGGGATGCGGCAGCGGGCCGGCGCTGGTGTTGCGCGACTCGGGCACGACGCGGCGCGTGCGCAGGAGCGCGACGAGCCCCACCGGCAGGTTCATGAGGAACACGGCGCGCCAGCCGATGGTGTCGACGATCAGCGAGCCGAGCGAGGGGCCGATGGCGGCCGAGAGCGCGCCGACCGCGCCCCAGATGCTGACCGCGACGGCGCGACGTTCGCGCGGAAACGCCGCGAGCACGAGGGCGAGCGAGCTGGGGAGCAGCATCGCGGCGCCGATCGCTTGCCCGGCGCGCGCGGCGATCAGGAACGGCGCGCTCGGCGCGATGCCGCACACCAGCGACGCCAGCGTGAAGAGCGAGACACCCGCCAGGAACGTGCGCCGCCGTCCGATGCGGTCGGCGAGTCGGCCGGCCGGGACCAGCAACGCGCCGAACAGGACGGTGTACGCATTGAGCACCCACGACAGCTCGGCGGTCGAGACGGAGGCGAAGCTCCGTCGGATCGCGGGGAACGCGACGTAGAGGACGGTCGTGTCCAGCGAGACCGCGAACACGGCCAGGCTGGTCACCGCGAGGACCGGCCAGGGGCGACCAGGGAGCGAGGAAGATAAGCTCGGCATACGAATGATGTATATGCATCAATACCTACGCGTCAAGCTGGCGCCGCCTTGCGATCGTGCAAAACAATGTATATACAGTGGTTGTGGCGGACCTGGCGAGCAAGGCGAAGGACATCGGGGACAACTGCGCCTGCATGAAGGTGCGGCGCACCGCGCGCACGCTGTCGCGGCTGTACGACGAACATCTGCGCCCGCTCGGCCTCCAGACCTCGCAGCTCACCGTCCTGGTCGCGGTGGCGCGGTTCGGCGACGGCGGCGCGCCGTTCGGCCGGCTGGCCGACGCGATCGGCATGGACCGCTCGACCCTGACCCGCAATCTCCTGCCGCTCGAGCGCGACGGCCTCCTGCGCGTCGCCCGCGATCCCGACGATGCGCGGCAGCGCGTCGTGCTGTTGACCCGCGACGGCGCGCGCATGATCGAGCGCGCCTATCCGCTCTGGCAACGCGCGCAGGAGGAGGTCGCCGACTCCATGGGCGTGCGAGCCACGGCAGAGCTCGCCGCCAACCTCGAGCGTGCCTTCGACGCGCTCCCCGGCGGGCGCGAAAAGTCGGGCCGCGCACCGTGACGGACACGCGCGGGGGCGACGACTTCGAGGCGCTGGTCGCGCCGCTCCGGCGCGAGCTGCACGCGCACTGCTACCGGATGCTCGGCTCGGTGCACGACGCCGACGACGCGCTGCAGGAGGCGCTGCTCGGCGCGTGGAAGGGCTTCGCCGGCTTCGAGGGCCGCAGCTCGCTGCGCTCGTGGCTCTACACGATCGCGACGCATGCGTGCCTCGCGTTCGCCGCGAAGCGCGGACGGCGGCTCGTGCCGATCGACGTGCAGGCCAGCGCCGATCCCGGCGCGCCGCTCGACGCGTATCGCGACGAGCCGATCTGGCTCGAGCCGTACCCGGACGATCCGGCCGCGAAGCTCGAGGAGCGCGAGCGCGTCGAGCTGGCGTTTGTCGCCGCGCTCCAGCACCTGCCGGGGAACCAGCGCGCGATGCTGCTCCTCTGCGAGGTGATGGACTTCGAGGCGAGCGAGGTCGCGGCGATGTTCGACACGACCGTCGCGTCGGTGAACAGCGCCCTCCAGCGGGCGCGCGCGACGGTGGCGCAGCGGACCCCGCCCCGGAGCCAGCAGGCGGTCCTGCGCGATCTGGGCGACGCCGCGCAGCGCGAGCTGGTGGCGCGCTACATCGACGCGTGGGATCGCGCCGACGCCACCGCGCTGGTCGAGCTCCTGCGCGCCGACGTGCGGTTCTCGATGCCGCCCATCCCGACGTGGTTCGCCGGCCGCGACGACGTCGGCCGCTTCTTCGCGGAGCGCGTGTTCGCCACGCCGTGGAAGCTCGTCCCGGTCGCGGCCAACGGCCAGCTCGCGTTCGCCTGCTACCAGGGCCCGCACTTCCGCCTGGGCGCCTTCAACTTCATCACCGTGTCGGAGCGCGCGATCGTGGAGATCTGCGGATTCCTTGACCCTGCGGTCCACCGGCGCTTTTCTTTGCCGATGACGATGATCGACCGATGAGTCTGGGCGCGCCGCCCGCTCTTACCGGGCATGAAGAAGACCTATCGAGGTAGCTGTGTCTGCGGGGCCGTGACGTTCGAGGCGGATCTCGACCTCGCCGCCGGCACCACCCGCTGCAATTGCTCGTTCTGCACCAAGTCGCGCATGTGGATCGCGTTCGCGAAGGAAGGCGACTTTCGCCTGCTCGCCGGCGAGGACGCGCTCGCCGACTTCCAGCGCAAGCCGAACGTGAAGATGGAGCCGTTCCTCCACCTCCACTTCTGCCGCACCTGCGGCGCGCGGCCCTTCACGCGCGGTGGCTTCCTGCCCGCGTTCGGCGGCACGTTCCACGCCGTGAACGTCGCGTGCCTCGACGACGCCACCGATGAGGAGCTGGCCGCCGCGCCGATCAACTACGCCGACGGGCGCCACGACGACTGGGCGACCGAGGCGCCGTTCCGCTACCTCTAGCGCGTCACGATGCGGGCGGAGAGGACGCGAGCGACTCGCCGAACGTGAGCGCGCGGCCGCACGCGTCGCCGACGAGCTCGCCGTCGCGCATCACGATGTGACCGCGCACGACGGTCGCCATCGGCCAGCCGGTGACCTCCATGCCGTCGTAGGGCGTCCAGCCGGACTTGTTGGCCTGGTCGGCGTCCTTGATCGTGCGGCGCGCCGCGAGATCGACGAGCGTGAGATCGCAGTCGAAGCCGACGGCGAGGCGGCCCTTGCCGGCGATGCCCCATACGCGCGCCGGGCCGTGACACACGAGATCGACGAGCCGCTCGAGCGTGAGGCGCCCGGCGGCGACGTGGTCGAGCATGATCGGCACCATCGTCTGCACGCCGGGCATGCCGGACGGGCTCGACGGGTACGGCTTCGCCTTCTCCTCGAGCGTGTGCGGCGCGTGGTCGGTGGCGAGCATGTCGCACAGGCCGTTGCGCACGGCCTCCCAGAGCGCGTCGCGGTGACGCGCATCGCGGATCGGCGGGTTCATCTGCGCGCGCGTGCCGAGGCGCTCGTAACAGTCGGGCGCGACCAGCGTGAGGTACTGCGGCAGGATCTCGAACGTCGCGACGTCCTTGCACTCGCCGAGGACGTCGAGCTCGTCGGCCGACGAGACGTGCAGCACGTGCACGCGGCGGCCGAAGCGGCGGGCCAGGGCGAGGGCGCGCCACGTCGCGCGCTGCGCGGTCTCGGCGTCGCGCCACTCGGGGTGCGCGCGCGGATGCGCCGCCTTCTCGGCGATGGGCCTGCGCTCCTTGAGCCGATCTTCGTCCTCGGCGTGCAGCGCGACGCGGCGCTTGCCGCTGGCGAAGACCTCGGCCAGCGTCTCGTCGTCGGCGACGAGCAGGTTGCCGGTCGAGCTGCCCATGAAGACCTTCACGCCGCAGCAGCCCGGCAGGTTCTCGAGCTCGCCGAGCTCGCCCGCGTTCTGCGCGGTGGCGCCGACGAAGAAGCCCGCGTCGCAGCGCGCGCGGCCCTTGAGGCGCGCGACCTTGTCGGCGAGCGCGGCCGCGGTCGTCGTCGTCGGATCGGTGTTCGGCATCTCGAGCACCGACGTGACGCCGCCGAGGACGGCGCCGGTCGTGCCGCTGGCCAGGTCCTCCTTGTGCGTCAGCCCCGGCTCGCGGAAGTGCACCTGCGCGTCGATCACGCCGGGCAGGACGTGGAGGCCCTTGGCGTCGATGGTGTGCGCGGCCGAGGCGGCGCCGAGGTCGCCGATCGCGGTGATGCGGCCGGAGCGCGAGCCGACGTCCGCGACGATGCGGCCGCCGGGCGTCACGAGCGTGCCGCCGCGGACGATGAGATCGAACGTTGCTCGGGTCATGGTTGCCGCCTCAGGCTGGCTCTACGCGGACGAGGACGTCGCCGCTGTTCACGTCGGCCTCGTCGGCGACCGCGACGGCGACGACGCGCGCCTCCGGCGGCAGGCCGGCGCCGCCGTAGGTGACACGATGGAACGTCTTCATGACCTCGAGGAGGCACACGGTGTGGCCCTCCTTGATCACGTCGCCCGGAGATACGAACGCCGGCTTGCCGGGACCGGAACGCCCGTAGAAGCGGCCGCTGGACGGCGCGCACACCGCGAGACCGCTCGTCGCGGCGGCGGTGGCGCCCGCAGTCTCGCTGGCGCCGGCATTCGCCGCGAGCGCGCGGTCGAGGACGAAGAGCGCGGCGCCGACGTCGACCGCGACGGTGCCGGTGCGAAAGCCGGCCACGACGGCGCCACGGGTGTCGCTCGGCGCGAGCACGCGCGCGACGGCGCCGAGCACTGAGAGCTCGCCGATGACCTCGCCGGGCTGCACGACCTCGCCGGCCACGACGAACGGGCGCCACCATCCCACGGCGGGACTCGTGATCGCGACGTGGTCGCCCACATCGGAGGCGCCGACGTTCGCGACCAGGGCAGGCGCGTGCAACCGCGTGGTTCCGCCGCCACTCATCGCGGCCCTCCGACCAGCACGCGCAGATCGTGCATCGACCAGATGCGCGGGTTCTTCACGCGGCGATAGCCGGTGCCCTGGTACGCCATCTCGGTGAGGTCGGTCATCCAGTCGCGCAGCGCGGCGATCTCGACGATCTCGTCGGTGTCCATCTGGCGGGCGGCGACGAACGGATCCATGTCGCGCTCGATGCGCTGCTCGGTCTCGCGCATCCCGGCCTCGACCTTGGCGCGCTCGGCCGGGTCGGTCGCCATGATCTGGAAGTCGTCGTCGAGCTTGGTGTTGTACGCGGCGATCGCCAGCGTGCGGCCTTCCATCACCGACAGGCGCGCGAGCGACGTCGAGAGCTGGACCACCGGGTCGTACGGCATGCCCGCCATCGCGTAGTAGCCGGCGCCCGACGCCTTGCGCAGCAGCACCGAGAACATCGGCACCTGGTTGGTCGAGTTGGTGTAGATGAGGCTCGAGCCGTACGCGAGCAGGCCGTGCGCCTCGGCCTCGCGGCCGATGTCGAAGCCCGAGATGTCGTGCAGCCAGAACAGCGGGATGCCGTCGTCGTTGCACGCGCGCGAGAACGCCGCGAGCTTGGCGATGCCGCCGCGGTAGAGGATACCGCCCGGGCGCTGGTTGCCGGGATGTTCGGGATCGCCGACCAGGCCCTGGCGGTTGATCACGAACCCGGCGTAGAGGCCGCCCATGCGGCCGATGCCGACGATCATCTCCTCGCCGACCTCGGGCATGACCTCCCAGAAGAGCGACTGATCGACGAGGCGGGCCAGCACCTGGCGCGCGTCGTACACCTCGCGGTGGTCGGTGGGCAGGATGCCGGTGAGCTCACCGGCGGCGAAGCGCGGCGCCATCGGGCCGGCGTCGCCGCGGTAGAACGGCGCGCCCGACGACGGCAGCCGGCGGACCTCGCGGCGTAGACACTCGATCAAGGTCTCGTCGTCCGGAACCCGGACATCCGCGCAGCCCGACTGGTGCACGTGCACCTCGGGGCCGCCGATGTCGAGCGAGCTGATCTTGGCGCTCTTGGCGCCCTTGATGAGGGCGGCGCCGGCGATGACCATGTACGCCTGCTCGGTCATGTAGACGCGGTCGCTGATGATCGGCATGTAGCCGCCGCCCGCGATGCAGTCGCCGAACACGCCGGCCAGCTGCGGCACGCCGTGCGCCGACAACAAGCTGTTCATCTTGAAGATGTGGCCGGCGCCGCGCGCACCCGGAAAGCTCTTGCTCTGCTCCGGCAGGAACAGGCCGGAGCAGTCGACGAGATAGATCGTGGGAAGCCGCAGGCGCAGCGCCATCTCCTGGGCGCGCTGGATCTTCTCGGGCGTCCGCGGCCACCACGCGCCCGACGCGACGGTGTTGTCGTTCGCGATCACCATGCACCACCGGCCCTCGACGCGGGCGAAGGCGGTGACGACGCCGGC